>CAMBQP010000238.1 GCA_945869955.1 Schlesneria paludicola DSM 18645 | reverse complement strand
ACGACCTTGTCATGATGATAAAACGCCGCAAACAATCGTTCGCCATCGCAGGCGAGCGTGGCGGTGGCTTCGGTATTTTTAGGATGATTCTTTGCCGGAAAACCGCCCCGATTCACTTCTTTTCGCCAGAGTGGTTTGCCGGTCGTCCGATCAAAGGCCAGCACCTCATGAATTTGATCAGCGGTGGTTGCCGTCGTGAGAAAGACCCGATTACCGACGACGGTCGGTGATGAATGACCTCGCCCAGAGACAGAAGTCTTCCAGATCACGTGATCGGTTTCGCTGAATGTCACAGGGACCGCAGCCTGATCCGCCACACCATTGCGCAGCGGACCACGCCACCATGGCCAATCGTTTTTGGCCGAGAGTTGCGGAAAATCACCGATCCCCTTTTCTTCAGCCGACACCCACGAACCAATGGGAACCGCGAAAAACAAGCACGCCAATACGGAACAGAGACGAGTCATTCGAGGAAAACTCATAAAACTCATTCCATCAACCTTCAAAAAGTTGTTTCCGCAATCGGATTGTCGCTTCGTCTCAAGCCCGTTCACACAAAGTCTGCTCGTCAATGAGCCGCCGGTGGGACATCCTGGAAGGCGCGGTTACGGAAGAGGAAATCGACGATATTTCCTTCGTGTGGCTGCAACCAGTTCAGTTGCACGGTCTTGACCGTCCCAATGTTCAGGCGATCGATGTTGGTCGCATCGAGTAGTTGCTGCGTGAACTTGGGGTCATTGGTGAGTGCTGTACCGACCAGCGTCTGCTTGATCTGCCCCAGAATCTTGTTCTGGGGACATTCAACAACCGAAACAAACGGAAACATGTACTCGGTGTTGGCCAGCGGAACATCGGGTCCGGTGCAATGGATCACCGTCGGGCGAAGGTAATCACACCGCTCACGTTTTTCCAAACGACTGCCATGACGATACTTAGCGGTCATTTCGGTCACCCCTTCCGCCCGGCATCCCTCGTCAATCTGGGTATTCATCGCCTCTGCCGCACCAGCGGTGGTGAAGGCGGCCAGTGATGATTTGGGATCATCGGGTGGCAATGGGACGACAGGACCGAGTCGTTGAGCGATCGCGTCGGCGATTTCTCGCGTGTGCCGTGACGCCCAGATCCCGCTGCAGTTGATGCAGCTGCGACCACTGTTCGCAAACACGCTGTCGACCATCACGTCAAGGTAATCTTCCCAGTGATCAACGATGTCATCCCCGAGAATAATCTTAGAAAATCCCGGACCATGGACCGAAATCTTGGGGTTCCCGGCATGCTGATCGACGGTGGTCTGGCCACCGAAAATCATGGCTCGCTGGCAATCAGTCATCACCGCACCACCGACATCGTGACCACCCGGATAGATCGAGATCGCTTCACGTGGAAGCCCCGCCTTGAAGAAGGCTTCCGTAATCCGGTAGGGAGTCCAGAATTCCTGTGAGCCTGGCTTGATGCACAAACCAATCTGCATCGGAATCGCGGGGAGCCACAGCGTGTGGACGCCAGGGGAGTTATTCGGCAGCACCATCCCAAATACGGGGGTCGTCGCCTGATACGAAACCATCACACCGCGCGATTCCTTGCCGTAACCCTTCTCGAGGACTTCGTACGGTAGTCCGCGAGTCAGGGCATCAAGAACTTCGTCCATGTGACTGAGCACAAAGGAGTTCTTTCGCATGTTCGCCGCGCACATATTTTCGGGAAGTCCCGTTGTCGCCGATTGCAGCCGACAGAACTCGGCAGGGGACAATGATCCGCTGCCACACGGAAGCGTTTCTTCCAGGTACATCGTCGCGGCAGACTTACAAATTTCGATCAGTTTGGAAATCGGAATCGCTCGTAAGGCATCCCGAGCTTTCTGGGCCTTCTTCAAATCGAGCTTCACCATTGCACCGGTTGCCTGATGCAGTTGAGCGACCGCCTCGCCGGTGTCGAAATGGAATACCGGCTGCTTTTCCATTGACTCGTAAGTTTGACCAAAGCGAAGAATGGGGATGTCGAACATCAGAAATTCCCGAAATGGGGTGAAACGGAAAAAAAATTTCGATTTTGAAAACGGATTTTTGCCTAAACATACCGATCAGACCAGTATGTCTGATCGGTATGAATTTCGCCCGTTCGAGTAAGGAAAACCCGCTGTCCGACGGTCGGGAACCGGCCTGCACAATACAACAACCGGCCGGTACGATCCGGCATCAGAGCGGCGAGCGATCATCACGACGACTCAGTAAACCCCAACGGTGGTGGTCTTCGCGTACTCGTGGAACGGACGGGTCCCGCTGATTCCGTCCCAGGGATATTTTTCGTGAGGAAGTTCGCGTTCCCCTTCATCACGTTCCATGAAACCAGGAATGAAGAGCTCTTTCGTCATCGTATAGAGCTTCACCCGACCGGTCTGTCCGTAGCCAACCAGTTGGTTGTAATCCTTGAACTCGACCGTTTCGATCACAGCCCGTGGCTGTGGCGCGTAGTAGGTGATCTTGTAGTTGTCCGCCGGATCGTACGGCTTTCCACAGGCCAAACCCATCAGCGTATTACCGTAGGTGGGAGTAATGTAGACATCGGGTCCGAGCAGTTCTTCGCGGCAGGTCCGATACCACTGCGGCGTGAATTCGGTCCCACCGGCAAAAATCCCCTTGATTCCGGATTCAGAGATACTCGACCCCTGATCAATCAATCGCATGGCGAGTGCTTCGAGCAGTTTCGGCGTCATAAACGCGCACTTGACGTCATGATTCGCCGAGAGGATCGTCAAGGCCTGATCAATCACGTGATCTTTATAGTCTTCGGCCTCTTTAATTTTCCCTTTTTTCAGCAGTTTCACGACCCAGCGAGGATCAAGATCGACACAAAAACAGATTCCACCTCGATACTGGGCGAGATGCTCGACCGCCAACCGAAGTCGGCGGGGACCCGAGGGGCCCAGCATCAGCCAGTTGGAGCCACGAGGAAAGTATTCATCAGGGAGGGTATCACTGAAGTTTTCGTAATCGATCCAGTGATCTTCGATCACCATTCGGCTTTTGGGGATCCCGGTCGTTCCACCGGTTTCGAATACATAGGCGGGCTTACCGGCTAGGCCTTTGGGGATCCAGCGGTTGATCGGACCACCCCGCAACCACTCGTCTTCAAAGTGGGGGAATTTCTTGAGATCGTCGAAACACTTGACCTCTTTGAGCGGATCAAAGTTGTACGTCTTGGCCTTTTCGAGCCAGAATGGACTTCCAGTTGATTCATGGAAGTGCCATTGGACGGTTTCGTAGGTATGGGCGTCGAGTTGCGACTTGGCAGTGGCGGCGAGTTCAGCAAGTTGGCTCACGGCAGGGCTTTCTGAAGCGGTGGGACGAATCATTTCGACTTCGTATCATAGTGTGCGCGGAACCGATTTCAAACTCGCCCCCCTGCCCCTGCCGGGGAATTCACGGAAACTCGCCTTGGCACCTCATTTTTAGGGCTTAGAGAGCGGATGATGGCAAAATCACGCCGCTGCTCGATGGTATTCGCGGGGTCTACGGTATGTACCGGGGCTTCGGACAGGAGATTGATCGCAAAAAACCATTCCGAATGGCTGCGATGCCGGCCGAAAGATGTGAAAACAGGACTTTTCGGTCAGGTAAATGCCCTATCGTAAATCCGTTCTTCCCTGATTTCCCAGTCCCGTCCCGCGAACGAGAAACTTGCAAAACAGGCAGAATAAGAAGATTCACCACTGAGGCACAGAGACACGGAGGAAAATAAAATTCAAGGAAGCTGGAACGAATCCGATTTGAGGTCGAGAGGTCGAGGAAAGGATTTGTCTCGGGATTTGAGCTCGCAATTTGTGAGTTTCATCGAATTGAGTTTTATTTTATCTTTGTTTTCTCTGTGTCTCTATGGTGAATCCTGTCTTCCCTGAATTACCAGTCCCGTTCCTCAACGGGTAAACTTGCGTAGTGCGCTTAGGCTTTTACGTTTCTTCCGGCGAAAGCTCATCGTCAAACAGGGGTCATCTCGAACTGCAAACGGGCGGAATTGGCTACTCTTCAGCGATGGTTCTTGTTGTAGCGCAGGCTCTCGTTTGGTTATTATGCATGCTTTCGCCCAAGCAAAAGCCCGCACTGCCAGCCGGTTATTCCAGTAGATATTCGATGCAAAACCAACAAATCGCCGCGTTATTCAATGAAGTTGCCGACCTGCTCGAAATTCAGGGGGCCAATACGTTTCGAGTTCGTGCCTACCGGAATGGGGCTCGAACCCTCGAGGGACTGACGGTCTCGGTCGCCGACCTGCTGGCAACCCCCGGTGGCGGCCTCGAAGCACTCGACGGGATTGGTAAAGATCTGGCCAGTAAGATCAAAGTGGCCGTGGAAACAGGGCAAATTCCGCAACTCGAAGAATTGCGACAACAAGTTCCCCATGGCGTGGTCGAGATGTTGCGCATTTCGGGACTGGGACCCAAGAAGGTGGCCGTCCTCTTTCGAGAACTCGGGATCCAATCGCTGGCGCAATTGAAAGAGGCTTGCGAAGCGGGAAAAATCTCGGAACTCAAGGGGTTCGGCAAAAAGACCGAACAATCCATCCTCGAAGGGATTCCCCACGCGATGGAAGCGGGAAAGCGGTTCCTCATCAGCGTCGCCCGCGAATCGGCCGAGGCGATCGTCGCGGACCTGAAGCAACTCCCCTCCATCGGCCAGGTTTCCGTTGCCGGTTCCTGCCGGCGCTGCCAAGAGACGTGTGGTGATCTCGATGTGCTCGCCATATCTGATGACTCCGCCGCTGCCATGGATCGACTCGCAGCCAATCCGCTGGTCGAAAAGGTGCTGGCACGCGGCGAGACAAAACAACGGGTCCGCCTGCACACCGGAATCGAACTCGACCTGCGAGTAGTTCCGGCCGAGTCTTACGGGGCGGCCATGCAGTATTTTACGGGCTCGAAAGAACATAACATTGTCATCCGCCGCCGGGCGATCGAGCGGGGCTTGAAACTGAACGAATATGGTCTGTTTCGCGGTGACGAGTACGTCGCGGGAGCGACAGAAGAAGAGGTCTATGCGGCGGTGGGACTCCCCTGGATCCCCCCGGAATTGCGTGAAAATCGGGGCGAGATCGAACGAGCGGAAGCGGGGAAACAGGAACGACTGGTCGAGGTGGCCGACATTCAGGGTGACCTGCATATGCATACCACCGCCTCGGACGGTAAGGCGACCATTCGCGAAATGGCGGAAGCGGCCAAAGCACGCGGATTGAAATACATCGCCATTACGGATCACTCGAAACGAGTCAGCATGGCCAATGGACTGGACGCCACGCGATTGCGTGAGCACTGGAAGGCGATCCGCAAGGTGCGAGAAGAAGTCTCGGGGATCGAGATTTTGTGCGGGATCGAATGCGACATCTTAGAAGACGCAACGATGGACCTGGATGACGAGGTGCTTTCGGAAGCGGACTGGGTGATTGCGGTGCTGCACTATGGTCTGAAACAGCCGCGTGAACAGATCATGCTGCGGTTGCTCAATGCGATTCGTAATCCCCACGTCGATGCGATTGGGCACCCGACCGGACGGATGTTAAGTAACCGTCCTGCTGCGGATATCGATTTCACCACATTTTTCCAAGCGGCTGCCGATCATGGCGTGCTGTTGGAAATCAACGCCAGTCCCGAGCGGCTGGATCTGGATGACATTCAGGCGGCCGCCGCCAAAACGCACGGCATTCCCATTATCATCGACACCGATTCTCACAGCACCAATGGCTTTAATGCATTGCGCTACGGAGTCGACCAGGCCCGGCGAGCGGGACTGACCAAAGCAGACATCGCGAATACGCGCTCGTGGCCCGAGCTGAAACGCCTGCTGCGAAACTCGTAGTGCATACTGAATGCGCGCTGGGTTTGTGGATGGACCGAAGAATAGGACTTATGGGACTGATCGGACGTGTCAGATTGATTGGTAGCCTTGTTGAAATCCCTCACGCTGCGCTTACCCCTTTCTGACCTCTGAGCCTGATTCTCATGCCAAACCGCTTTGAACAAATCCTCGAACAATTCCCGAATGCTGCGTTGTCCATCCGAAAAGAGGGCCCGCCAACCTATCGCGGCGAGAATCCCCATCGAATCATCATCGAGGGGAATCCCGCGGCCTTTCGGATGCTGGGACAGCTACTCAACATGATGGCAGATCGGGTTGAGAGGCCATCGAACACGGAAGGCCTGGGTTGGCAGATCCTCGTCGATACCGAATCGTTGCCGCAACTGCACCTGGACAAAGAACATTTGCTGGCGCTCACCTGTGATTCTGCTGGTGTTTCTCCGCAATCGAATTCTGTTTCTCCGCGATAATCGGAAAAACAAAACAATGGGGGCGGGGGTCTCGTGATGGCGCGGCCACGACGAGCCGCTGAAGCGGATGGCTGATAACAGGGACTCAATCGTGGTCATGGGCCGGTCGCAGATCTTGTGGCATGACGAGGATGATTCCGCTTTTGAACGCGTGCTCACCAGCAGGTTCCAGCCTCTCTTTTCACCCGATTTTCCCAGAAATGGTTTTCGGCAACTCGTGATGCTTCATTCGATTGCGTCGACGAGTTACAACCATAGGGAATCGATTCCGCGCGTGGGGTAACCCGTTCACCCAGGCCGGGTTCGCGGCCCGCGTGCATGTTGATCGTATCCATGTTGATAACAGTTCACTTTTCGAGAAAAGGGACCCTGTGACTACTGAATCTACGCCGAACCCCGATGACGGGCCTGAATCGGATCTCGCGACGACGTCAAGCGGTGATCCGAAATCGGTACCGACGGGGCATCCGCTCGCTTTTCTGTTTTTCTTCTGCGGCGAGTTCGCCGAGCGTTGCTCGTACTACGGCATGCGCGCGATTCTGCCGCTCTACTTAACCCAGGCACTGCATTTCTCGGATGCGACGGGACTGGCCCTTTATTCCCAGTTCAAAACCGCTTGTTACGCGCTCCCATTGCTGGGGGGATTTCTTGCCGATCGCTTTTTCGGTAAGTACAACACGATTGTCTGGTTCTCAATCCCCTATGTCATTGGGCATTTTGTCCTGGGGATTGAAAGTCACTGGGCGGCATTACTGGCCCTGGCGCTACTTGCCGGGGGAAGTGGTGTCATCAAACCGAACATCTCGACACTGTTGGGGGCGACCTACGACCAGCAACGCCCTGGACAAACACAACTTCGCTCGTCGGCGTTTATGTGGTTCTACTTCGCAATCAATGTCGGGGCGTTGATCTCCACGATTGCCCTGCCTTATCTCCGAGACCATTATGGTTACGCCACCGCGTTTCTTTTTCCTGCCTGGTTGATGGTCGCATCCCTGGCGGTTTTCGCGTCAGGCAAGCGGTTTTATGCGAAAGAGACGCTGGTCCATCAAGTTCTCTCACCTCAACAAAAACAGGAACAAAAAGCGGTCCTTGGACGGCTGTTGGGGGTCTTCGCCTTAATGGTCTTGTTCTGGGTCCCTTATGAACATAACGATAGTGTTTGGGTCTTCTTCGCGCGGGACCATGTCAACCTCGCCATGCCATTGACAAATCGTTCCTTTGCGCCAGACCAACTTCAATTCATGAACCCGCTTTGTGTCATGATTTTTGCCCCGCTCTTCGGAGTTCTCTTTCCACTCGTCGACCCGCAGGCCAAGATCTTTACCATGCGAAATAAAATTCTGCTTGGTTTCATCAGCGGGACCATCGCCTCGGGGATCATGACCCTCGCTGGAGCGCTCGCTCAAGCCGACACCAAAGTTTCGATTGTCTGGCTGATCGCCTCGTACGTGCTGTTAACGATCGGCGAAGTCCTTGTCTATGGTACCGGGTTGGAACTGGCCTATTCGGCAGCACCTGCGAACATGAAAGGCTTTGTCACCGGCTGCTTTTTGCTGACCACGGCGATTGCGAATCAGTTCAATACGTTCTGGTCGCCGCTCTACAACGAAAAGCTGCCTCCTGTTCAATTCTTCGGACTTTCAGGGCTGTTTGCCCTGTTCGGACTGATCGGGGTCATGCTGATCTCACTACCTCAATCGGATGACGCCCCTGCTCCTGAAGCGGTCACCTGACCTCTACGTTCGCATGGCGTTATCGGTCGTCGCATCTCAGGCCGCCTCGTCCTGGGGGGCGACGACCACCAATCGGGGCTGCTCACCGACCCGCTCGGTCCGATCCACCATCCACGGAGCGAGCCGGGCTTCCAGCATTTCGATTCGCGACCGTAATTGTTCCGACTGAGTCAACCACTGCTCCTGACACGAGGCAAACAATCGGTGCAGTCTGGTCTCTTGCTTAATATGGCTGGCAACGCCGCGTTGCAACGTCGAAAGGAGCTGTTGCATCAGTTGTCCATGCGGAAAGAAGGAATGATCCGTGGTGAAGGGAACGAACATGGGCTCACGCTCCTGGCTCGAAAAATCGTGGTCAGACAAAAAAGTGAAGTTAAGCCTTGGCATCGACTGGATCGAGTGCGAAGCTTGAGCCGCTCAGGCAAGTTCTGCCGAATCCGTTCCGTTGATGTCTCCGATTCCAGTTATGCTGTTTCTGTGGGAAGTACGAGTTTGATATGTCAAAATTTGCCGTGATTCTCCCCGCAGCGGGGAAAAGCAGCCGGTTTTCGAAGCATCGCAAGAAGGTCTTTGTCGAACTCAATGGCCGCCCGGTCTGGGTCCGAACTGCAGAACAGTTTGTGCATCGTCCCGATGTGGTGCAGACGATCCTGGTTGTTTCTCCCGAGGACCTCGAATGGTTCAAGGAAAAATTTCGACCGAATCTGGCGTTCATGGATCTCGAAGTCGTCACCGGGGGTGCCGAGCGGGCAGATTCCGTGCAACAGGGACTCGCTCGCGTTCGTGCGGATGTCGATTTTGTGGCGGTCCACGATGCCGCACGGCCACTGATCGTGAAAGACTGGATCGATCAGGTCTTTCTCGCTGCCGAGGAACATGGTGCGGCGATTCTCGCCAACCCGATTACCAGCACCCTGAAACGGGTCGATGCCGCGCAAGCCATCGAAGAGACCGTTTCGCGAGCCAATCTCTGGGCGGCACAAACCCCGCAGGTCTTTCGCCGCCAAAT
>CAMBQP010000237.1 GCA_945869955.1 Schlesneria paludicola DSM 18645 | reverse complement strand
ATCCTGTGCTGGATATCATGACCGTTCGCTCCGAATTCTTCGGGCGTCGAACCAACATCATGGAACCTGGCCAAAGTCTGCTGCTGCAGAAGCCGTTGATGGAAGTCGCACACGGTGGTGGAAAACGCCTGAAAAAGGGTGATGCGGCTCACAAAGCGTTGGAACAGTGGATCGGTGAAGGGATGCGACTGGACGCCGAAACCGAACCCGATCTGCTGAAGATTGAAACGGTTCCCTCAAAACGAATCCTCCGTCAGCCCGCCGCCCGTCAGCAGATTATGGTCCTCGGTCATTTCAGCGATGGCTCGATTCGCGACCTGACACCACTCACCGATTTTTCGTCGTCCAATGAAACCGTTGGTTCCGTTAGCGTGCAGGGATTGGTCACCAAGAATGGCCGTGGCGAAACGGCGATCCTGGCTCGGTATCTCGATAAAATGTCGACGACTTACCTGACCTTCCTCGAAGATGTTCCTGGATTCGCCTGGAACAATCCCCCCGAAACGAATTTCGTGGATACGGCCGTGTTCGAAAAACTGAAGCAACTGCAGATCCTTCCTTCTGATCTTTGCACCGAAGACGAATTCCTGCGTCGTGTCACGCTCGATCTGACCGGACGCCTCCCCACCGCTGAAGAAGCGATGGCGTTCCTGGCGGATAAAAGCGCCTCAAACCGAAACGCGCTGGTCGAACGTCTGCTCGACAGTGACGAGTACGCTTCGTTTTGGGCCTTGAAGTGGGGTGATGTGCTCCGTTCCAACAGCAAGAAACTCAAGACCGCAGGTGTTCACAAGTTTCGTCAGTGGATTTATGAATCGATCCGCAACGACAAGCCACTCGATCAGTTTGCCCGGGAACTGCTCACCGCTAACGGCAGTGTGTTCGAAAACCCCCCCGCAAACTTCTGGCGAGCCAGTCGTGACCCGCTGGATGCCACCGAAACCACGGCTCAGCTCTTCCTCGGCGTCCGCATCCAATGCGCCAAATGCCATAACCATCCTTTCGAACGCTGGACTCAAGACAACTACTACGGGATCGCCGCCGCCTTCGTTCGCGTTGGCCGCAAAAATTCTGCCGATGCGGAAGAAGAAGTGATCTTCTCGCAAGCGGGGGGTGAAGTGACCCAGCCGCGAACGAATAAACAAATGAAGGTCCACTTGTTGCTCAAGGGGGATGTCGATGTCCCCGCTGACCAGGATCGTCGAGTTGTCTTCGCCCAATGGTTGACCGCTCCTGAGAATCCCTTCTTCGCGAAATCGGTTTCCAACCGGATTTGGGGTCATCTGCTGGGACGGGGGATCGTCGATCCGATCGATGATTTCCGTGACTCGAATCCCCCTTCGAATGCTCGCCTGCTGGACGAGTTGTCTCGTCAGTTTGCGGCGAACAATTTCAGCCAGAAATGGGTGATTCGGACGATCTGTAACAGCCGAACCTATCAGCTCAGTTCCCGCAAAAACCAGTTTAATAAGGATGACGAGATCTATTGTTCGCACGCCAACACCCGGTTGCTGTCGGCTGAGCAATTGCTGGATGGAATCTGTGCTGTCACCAACGTTCCCGAACAGTTCCCTGGCATGCCGCTGGGAATGCGAGCCTGTGAGTTGGCAGATCCACCAACCGACCATTACTTCCTCAAAGTCTTCGGTCAGCCCCAGCGGGAAATGGCATGTCAGTGCGAACGCTCCAGTGAATCCAATCTGTCGCAGGCACTGCAGATGATCAATGGTCCGGTCGTTCATAATAAGTTGCGAGCGGATAATGGCCGCATCGCGATGATGCTGAAGGAAAATAAGCCTGAAGAAGAAATCATCACCGCCCTGTATCTGGCGGCACTCGCTCGGACCCCGTCTGCCGAAGAGATGGTCGCATCGAAGCAACACATTGCTGCACAACAGGATCGTCGACAGGCGTTTGAAGATGTCGGCTGGGCGATCCTGAACTCGAAAGAGTTCCTGTTCCAACACTGACGGTGATTGGTCGCTGACAGATTGATCGAAACGGAAACTGCGGACGGCTTCATGCCGTCTGCAGTTTTTTCTTGTCCAAGCTGCTGATTTGTCGGGACTTCGTTGGGGAACTTATTTTGAGCCAACACGGATTTTGATGTCAGCCATCAGCAATCCGACCCATTTCGGGTTACAAGGGGCGTCGCCTTCACAGCCAGCATGTCTGGCCGCGGGATATTGCTGTGACGGCGTGAATCACCGGAATGGTTATACGGCGGACGGGTCGAACACGTTGATCGCAACCCCGAGCGCATTGGCGATCTTTATCAGCGTTTTCTGAGTCGGGCTATGTTCGCCCTGCTCCAATCGCGAAAGATGCGACTGCTGAATACCGGTTCGTTTTGCCAACTCTTCCTGCGTGATTCCGGCCGATTCGCGTGTGTTTCTCAGTCGTGTGCTCACAAATTGAAGCCATGGCTTCAACGCATCAGCGCGACAGATGTCCATCGTGCGAATGCCGACAGCGCTTGGGTTCATAATCTCCAAAATCGCGCTACATGCCGCTTCTTTCTCGTCTTCATCCTCATGAGACAGCAGTGGAAGAAGCGCCTGCAAATCGTCGATATCGCTTTTCGTCAGCTGCCGAAGGCGTGCTTCAACCAACTTTCCAACCGCGACCTGCACCGGATCGTCATTGATATGCGTGGTTGCCATGATCGAGCCTATCTTTTCTTTGATCGTAAATATTGTAATTGTATGCGTGAGCTGGCCGCCAAATGTATTATGTTACATTTATCGACCTATTTAATCTTCGTTCGTAAAATCGTATGCGTGACGGCATATGGTGCCGCTGACCAAGAGAGAATTCTGTAATGTCTGTTGCGGTGTCGCTTGAAAATGCAATCGGCAATCAAGACAAAAATCCGTAATCTCCATTGCGGTAGCTGCGTAAACGACGTCTCATTGTAATCTTGGTTCCCTGTGGCGTGGGGCCGTTATTTTGTTTTTTAATTGTCCCGAGAGTGATGATCGTTCTTCTCTCCATATCCATTCCAAAAAACACTCGCACATTCACATTCCCGCACACACCTCCGCCGTCGCGCACCTCATAAAAATCCTCCACCGACCGCACGTCCACTTCCTCGCAATGCGTCGGATCGGAACTTGTGGCCATGATTTTAAATTGCATGGCAAAGTGCGAATACCCATGTTCACCCACTGTCGCGAGTGCCTCTTCAAAGGCGATATCCAAAATGGCGACCGTCCACAGATATTCCATAGGCGAGCCCCCGCCTTCCCACACACCAACTTTGAGCGGCTTCCGATTCGTCATTCGACTTCTCCTTGTTTCGGCGATCCATCAACACATTATGCAATCTAAAACACATAAGACAAGTGGAAAACACCGAGAATCCAGCGATCGATCTGCCATATTTGACGTAAGTTCTTTCGATTTTTGATTTTGTGACGCTGACCCTTTTTGCGATCGTCGCCCGTCAATTGGTTCGACGATTTACCAGCAGCGTGTGGTCAGTCAAGTTGACCTCGCCCATGGGAACGACCCCATGGAACCCGTTTTTCTGGCGAGAAATGGCTACAATCCGCAATAGACCATTCTCGACCTCACTCGACCAGGCGGCGAAATGCCATACAAAACGTTGTTATTACTCAGGCATGCCAAATCGAGCTGGAAAGATCCACAATGGGCCGATCATGATCGCCCGTTGAATTCCCGTGGGCGTCTGGCGGCCCAAAGGATGGGTCGTCTGTTATCCGACGAGGGACTTACTCCGGATCTCGTCCTCTGTTCGACAGCACTTCGCGCCCGGGAAACGGCCGAGCTGGTTTTTGCCGATGCCCCGACTCCCGCCACGATCCTGTATCGCGAAGACCTGTACCACGCCGAACCGGCTCAACTTTCACGAATTCTCGCGGAAGTGAGCGAGCCTGCCCCGCGCCTGCTGCTGATTGGCCATAATCCCGGTTTGGAAGAATTTCTCTCACAACTCACCACGGAGTCCTGCAGTTTCCCCACGGCGGGTCTGGCACAAGTTCAGCTCGAGCTGACCGCTTGGAGTCAGTTTCACCCGGCGATTCGTGGTGAACTGATTCAGTTCTGGCGACCACGGGAACTCGACTCGGATCGATAAAACCCGGACAAAACCGGACCGATCAAGAACATCCGCGTGGCAAAATGTCGGTAATCAATCGAATTCGCCCCAGACAAGTTGCGGTTGAAAATCGCATTTTTCCGGAGGACGTAATTGACGCTATTGACGGGGGCTGAGTTCGTTTATAGAGTTTTCAGTTTTCAGGTCTCGGGCCTCAGGTCTCGGGCCTCGGGTCGCAGGTTCCAGGTTGCGGCCTGCAGGTAACTAATGAAGATTTTGCTCATCAACGACTATGACGCTTTGGTCGGCGGGGCTGAAGTGATCGTTGCGAGCTTAATGTTTGAACTGCGGCGGCGAGGACATGATGTCCGCCTGCTTTCTTCCTCGGCTTATCCTGCCTCATCAAAGGTGATCGCTGACTATCGCGGTTTTGGTACAACCGGACGATGGCGGACGTTGTTGCAATCGGCGAATCCCTTCGCCGCACGGACTCTGCGGCACGCCTTAAAGACATTTCGCCCTGACATTGTGCATGTCAATCTCTATCTCACGCAGCTTTCGCCGCTGATTTTGCGTGAGTTACGCCACGTGCCGACGATCTATTATGCCCAGTGGTATCGTGCGATCTGTCCGCGCGGTACAAAGCTGCTCAAGAATGGCTGTCTTTGCACATCACCCGTCGGAACCGCTTGCTTGAGCAAAGGTTGCATCTCATGGCTTGACTGGCCCCCTTTGATGATGCAGATGGAACTTGCCCGTCGCTGGGTTGGGGTATTCCATCGAGTGGTCGCCATCAGCCAGGCAGTGGCTGAGAAGCTCGACACGTTTGGCGACCCGCCATTGAAGGGGGCGACGGTCATCCATCCCGGAACTCCTCTGGTCGCACCTCGATCGCCCGACGAGATGACCTCCGAACCGACCGTTGTTGTGGCAGGACGCCTTGTTCGAGAAAAGGGGGTGGAAACACTGCTGCGAGCCTTTGCTCTGGTAAAAGCCGGCCGACCAGATTGCCGATTAATCGTGATCGGTGATGGGCCCGAGCGTGCCATGCTGGAAAAACAAACGCAAGAACTCGGCCTCACTGCGAACGTTCAGTTTACTGGTCACCTTCCTCACGCAGAGGTGCTGACCCGCATTCGTCAGGCATGGTGTGTCAGCGTCCCTTCAATCTGGGACGAGCCATTTGGAATGCTTGCCGCCGAGACCCAGATGCAGGGGGTTGCCGTCATTGCCAGCCGTTGCGGCGGACTGAAAGAGATCCTCCTGGAGGGGGAAACCGGATTTCTGGTCGAGCCCGGCAACTGCGAGCAACTGGCAAAACACCTGCAGCAACTGTTGAGCAATCGAGCAGAAGCCATCCAGCTTGGCATTGCCGGGCATGCCCATGCGGCACGATACTTCAACAGCGAAACCTTCGCCATCCGTATGGAAGCTCTCTACGAAGCGGTCATTGTTGATCGAGACAGGATGATCCGGTCTCAGGATCAGCAACGATCACGAACAGGATTTTGAATCATCGATACCGAGCAGATCAAAGATTTATACAGTCAGAAATATGCGAACGAGTACGAAGCCAAGTTTTTGACTTCAGCATTATCCGCCTCGGATACCAAACATGAAATCGGGTTGATTCGAAAGTTACTTCACCCGCAAAGTCGCTGGCTGGATGTCGCCTGTGGCACCGGGTTTTATTTGTCGCAGTTTCCCGAATGCCGACGAGAAGGCTTGGATTTGTCGCCGACAATGCTCGATTTGGCACGCCAGGCTAATCCGGGGGTCACCTTTCATGAAGCAAGTTATTTGGTTGATCGTCAGGAATGGGCGGGGGCTTGGGATCTGATCTCGTGCATGTGGTATGCGTATGGGCTGGTCAGCTCGATGGACGAATTGGAAAAACTGATTGGCAATCTGGCACAGTGGACTTCCACGACAGGAGTTTGTTTTGTTCCCATCGCGGATCCGCGGCTGATCACAGGGTTTCCGCTCAACTACGTGCAGCCAAATCCCTGGCCGGGACAAATCACCATCGACGGGATTATCTGGAGTTATTCCGAAGAGAATGGCGCACAGGTACACCGACATCAACTCGCCCCCTGTGTCGATTGGATGAAAAAAGCCTTCGCAAAATACTTTACCAACGTCCGCCTCGATACCTATCCACCGGTTGGTCCGCAGGGTGCTTGTCGACTGGCGATTCTGGCATCGGGAAAAAGATCTTAGAAATTTGACCTCATTGACTTTTACTCCCTTTTTTGACAGTCACCTCCGATGCATCCTGAACGTTCACAAGGCTCACTCCTGTTTCTGACATCCTGTCCGATCGCCTGGGGAGGGAGTGAAGAGCTCTGGGCTGGTGCCGCGACCATTCTGGCCGGGCGCGGCTTTCGGATCCATGCCGGTCGCAGCGAGCCGATGCGTTGGGGGAGGCGGCATCCACGCTGGTTGGCATTGCAAAACGGGGGTATTGGAATCGGGCGATTCAATGTCTCGCAGTGGGATCGAGCGGTCGTCGATGCCTTCAATCGGTTTTGTCCGGAATGGATGTCACGCGCGGTCTGGCTGGCTCGCGACTATCGCCTCGCACTGCTGGCCAGACTTTGTCGGCCCCAATTGGCCGTCATTTCACAGGGGGGAACCTACGATGGGATGGAATACGTCTGGCTCCCCAAAATCTGCCAATTGGCAGGAATTCCTTACGTGATCATTTGCCAGAAGTCGGCCGAGACCGAATGGCCGGATGATCGATTACGAGATTTCAAACGGAAATTTTTCCAAAACGCCGAACGGGTCTTTTTCGTCTCGGAACATAATCGCCTTGTCACCAGCCAGCAAATGGCAATGGATTTTCCGCATGGCGACGTCGTCCGGAACCCCTACATGGCGGGAACCGAGGGACCGCTTCCCTGGCCGGACGTGACCGGGGACGACACACTGCGACTGGCCTGTGTGGGACGAATGTGGCCCAAAGAAAAAGGGCAGGACTTGCTGCTCAATGTCCTCGCACGTGAACGCTGGCGCCATCGCCCGGTCGAGGTCAACTTTTACGGCGAAGGGCCGATGGGACGCGGTCTGGAAGAGATGAAAAACTATTTAAAGCTCGAACGAGTTCATTTTCGCGGATTCGTTCAGGATATTTCTGAAGTTTGGCGCACGCATCATGCGCTGGTCCTCGCCTCCCGCGCCGAGGGACTGCCGTTGGCACAAGTCGAAGCGATGATGTGTGGACGACCGGCGATCATGACCATCGCTGGGGGAAGTGCAGAAATCCTGGTCGAGGGTGAAACCGGCTTTATCGCCGAGGCACAGACGGTCGAGGCTTTGGATGCTGCCATGGAACGAGCCTGGCAGCGACGAGGGGACTGGAAATCGATCGGACTTCGCGCTGCCGAATCCGTACGAAAGCTGATCCCCGAAAATCCGTGCGAGGTCTTTGCGGAAAAACTGGCCCAAATTCATGACGCGGTGGTGCAACGGCGAAATCTGAACAAAACCTGATCATCACAAGACAAATCTCGCTGGCCGCAGTGATCAGCCCGCAGTGATCAGCCCGCAGTGATCAGCCCGCAGTGATCAGCCCGCAGTGATCAGCCCGCAGTGATGATCACGTGCCGCATACTCCGCAGATGCTGCCACCCCCGACGCCAGGCTTCTGGAAACAGCATCAATTGCAACGGAATCAAGATCCATGCCGCAGGCGAGTTCCCTGCGAGTGCGAGCGCAAAGGTGAGGGGAAACAGAAGCTGATAGTACTTCATCAGGGCCGGTCGGCAACGGGGCTTGGGTGCAACCAGGACGATCTCAAATTGCAGGTAACGAACCAGCAGCCACTGCAGCACCAGATCGATTCCCAGCAACACCACTGCCGGCGCATATCCCACCCGCCATAGTGTCGCAAACAGGCAAGCAACTTCCAACGGGAAGAGTACCCACTTCGTCCATCGAACGACCCCTTTCCCACCAAGTTGTATGGCACAAGTTTTCACACCCGAATGTTGATCCGCCTCGAAGTCGCTCATCTGATGAAAAAGAATCGAACGGAGTCCCAGTGCAAAAGCCCAGCCTCCCACGGCAGCGACGAGTGGCCAGGGAAGGGGTTGCGTGGGCCCGGCGACAATCGCCATCGTCCAGAGCGACGGGAGCAATTGACCACCGCTGGCGTCAGCGAGAATTCCCCAAAACCCACGGACCTTGAGCCGAAATGGTGCCACCGAATAAAGCGTAAACGCGAGCCAATTCAAGGCGTAGAGTCCCACGACGATCCTGTGATCAGACACGAGCCAGGCGACGGCAATACCTGCCAGCAGGCAGCCGATAAGCAGTGCCAATTTGAGCCACACTGGAACTCCCGCCAGCCGGTTCCGTTTTCCTGCGGCGCGATCCTGGGCCTCATCGGTGAGATCATTGATTACACAAACATAAGAAGCGACGGGGATCAACAACAAAATGACTTTGAGAAACGCGGGGCCGTATTCCGCAAAGGTGTCCCCCATCGCAAATGCCGTCAAATATGCGACGCCAAGTAGCGTTGGTAATTTGTACTGCCACCAGTCGTTCGCGCGGGTCACGTCGAGGATCCAAGCCGTTGTACGAACGACTCGGCTGTCAACAAAAAAAAGGCGACTCATTAACAGATTCAATTCTAATTGATCAACATCAACCGGCAACAACAGGGGGACTTTCGAAAAACCGATCGCCTCCGCACGACTCCGCCGGCAGATTGCCTGTGCGCCGATTGCCACACAGAGAAGAGGCTTAACCTCGACCTGCGGCGGCAAGCACCTGCAGCATTCCCTGACAGAATGCGGGAAGATCGTCAGGACGACGACTGCTGACAAAATGGCGATAGACGACCACCTCCGCGTCCTCAAAAACGGCCCCCGCATTGACCAGATCGTCCTTGATCCCCGGTGAGCCCGTGACACGAACCCCCCGATAGACATTCGCCGAGATCGGAATCCAGCCACCGTGGCAAATCGCCGCCACCAGCTTCCCCGCCGCAGCAAACTC
>CAMBQP010000236.1 GCA_945869955.1 Schlesneria paludicola DSM 18645 | reverse complement strand
ACGAAAACGGGCTCACGGTCGAACAAGTCCACCGTCGCATCGAGTTCCCAGAAAACGGGGACACCAAAAGCGGGGAACGTGGTGTCGCACGCTTCTGATCGCCCGGTGACATCTCCGAATGTCCATTCCGGGAAAAAGTCGACTCCTACAGTGCGGCAAACAAGTCAAACCGAATCTCAAGGGACGAATCCGATCCTGGGCAGCTCGCCAAATCCCTCGGTGGTTCCCTGGCAGAACGAGCTGGAACAATTGATTGCACGAGTCGAAACCGAGCTCGGCCAGTCCAAATCAGATTCCGCCGGGACGGATCAGGATTATGAGCTGAAAAAACAGGTCCATCTCCGGTTACTCTACCTGATGGCTCAGCGACAAGAAGAGGCGATTTCTGCAATTCCCGATGTGCCCAGTTCGCAGCAGGAATATTGGCAGCAAATGGTCTGGGCTATGTCGAATTCGCTCGAAACTACGCAATTTCCCGATCCCGATCAACGGGCAATCCACACGGTCGGCCCGCTGGCCGCGGCCTTACGGCAAGTACGTGAACAAGCAGGATTGTCGATCAAGAATATGGCTTTCTGCCGCAAAATTTCCTATTTTGGCAACTACGAACGATTCCCGCGTAACGATTTTACTGCGGGGCATGAAGTCTTGCTGTATACGGAAATCGAAAACTTCGTCAGTGCTCCGACGGGAGATGGCGAGTACCGGACTTCACTGAAATCGTTGATCGAGATTGCCGATTCCCAAGGCCGAACGGTCTGGACCAAAGGCTTTCCCTCGACCGAAGATTTCTGTCGAAATCCCCGTCGAGACTATTTTCATAACTATCAGTTCTACATCCCCGAAGACCTGTCAACGGGGGCCTATACTTTGAAGCTGACCATCGTGGACGAACTTGGCAAGAAAAAGGGGACGAACTCCCTGAATTTTGTGCTCAAATGATTTTTCGTTTGGTCGTCCATTCCACCGCGATGTGACTCGGGATGCTCATCGCAATGCTACTGGAGCAAACTCCTTCTGAGCACTTCTTGAGCCGCCGTGAAATAGGGTTGCCAGACAATTTCGGGGCTCCCATGCTTTAAGCAATCTCGCACCTTTTGTAAGGTGTTGCGGGCCATGTGCGGGCAGCGATTGCAGGCACAGGTTTCTCCGGTTGAGGTCATGATACCTGGGACCGGGATGTATTCATGCTGGGGGGCCAGTTTCTTCAGCGGGTGAATCATATTGGCTTCGGTCGCCACCAGAAACGTTTTGGGATCGGTGACCGATGCGACGTATTTTCGCATCTTCTCGGTTCCACCAATGATATCCGCCAATTCGAGAATGTTGGCCGGGCATTCGGGATGAGCCATCACCAGCGAACCAGGGTTGTTTCGCTTGGCCCGCAGCAGGTCCTGGATACTGAAAACTTCGTGGACCATGCAGGAACCGGGCCACAGAATCATTGGACGGCCAGTGACCGAGCTGAGATAGCGCCCCAGATGTTGATCCGGCACGAACAGGATTTCTTTGTCGGCAGGGACCCGATCGATAATCTCGCGCGCGTTGCCGCTGGTGACAATCCAGTCACACAGCGATTTGACCGCTGCGGTGGTGTTGATATAGGCCACGGTTTGAAAGTCATGCCCCTTGGCGCGAAGCTCGGCCTGGTATGCTGCTAACCGGTCCGCTGGGCAGCTGTCTGCCAACGAGCACCCTGCCTGCAGGTCAGGCATCAAGATCGTTTTTTCCGGGCTCAGAATCTTGGCCGATTCCCCCATGAAATGGACGCCACAGAAGACAATCGTCGAGGTCTTGACCTGGGTCGTGTCCCGAGCCAACTTCAGGCTGTCTCCCGTGAAGTCCGCGATGTCCTGCAAGTCTCCGTCCACGTAAAAGTGGGCCAGAATCGAGGCGTCTCGTTCTTTTTTCAGCTGATCAATCTCTTCCATGAGATCCAGCGGATCTTCTTCAATCCCAACGGGGGAAGTCGTGTTCAGTACCTGAAGATCCATGTTCGTTCCTATTCATCCGTTCTAAAAAAAATCCAAGTCTGATTGGATTTCTCGATTCTATACAGTGACCACCGCAAATATCGTCGGAATTTTTGTTTTTCTCGCGTTTTTCCACTGGACCCAAACCGGTTGCAGCGGGACACGAATTCGGATTGAAGTCAGGGATGAATTCTGTCGATTGGACGCAGGTAAGGGAAGTTCGACGAGTCGCTGAGATTCAGGGTAACCGCGTGGAGCTGTCTCGACATCTTTTTGTCTCGTTCGCCGCCCTGCTGCTGGGTTTCGGCCTGCTGATGGTCCATAGTGCCAGTGTCACCTCGTGGCCGACCGAGTTTGAGCAGGTTTATCTCTCAAGGCACCTGATGTTTCTGGGAATTGGTCTACTTTCTGCCCGATTCGCGGCCACGAGAAGACCCGAGTTCTGGCAACGATTCGCACCATGGCTGTTTGTAATCTCGATTGTGCTCTTGGTTCTGGTGCTGATTCCAGGGATCGGGGTTCGCGTGAAAGGGGCACAGCGCTGGATTCGCGTTCCGGGGATGTCGGCTCAACCTTCGGAATTGGCGAAAATCGCCGTTCCACTGATGATGTGCTGGCTGGTCGATCGGAATCGAAGTCGATTAAACGAATGGATTGCCGGGATTGTTCCGTTTCTCCTGACAATTTTGGTCTCGGTCCCTCTCGTACTGATCGAACCCGATTTGGGTACGTCCCTCTTTTTGCTGTTAGGCGCCGCTCTGGTGCTGTTTATTGGCGGCTGGCCGCTCCGCAACTTTCTGCTGGGTCTGGTCGCCTGCCTCCCAATTGCCTTTGGGGCACTGGTGATGAAGCCCTATCAGCAGCGGCGAATCACAGGGTTTTTGGAGTCCTGGGCCAATTTTGAGGATGCCCCGTATCAGCTCAAACAATCGCTTGTCACACTGGGAACGGGGGGACTGCACGGGGTCGGCTTGGGGCGTGGCTGGCAGAAGCTGAGTTTTCTTCCGGAAGCGAACACCGACTTTGTGTTTGCGGTGATCGGCGAGGAACTCGGACTGATTGGAACAATCAGCCTGGTGGCGCTCTGGTGCGGGCTGTATCTCGCCGGATTACGCATGCTGGGTCAACTCGATCGGCAAAGGTTTGCGTTTCTGGCGAGTTTCACCCTGCTGACACAATTGACCGCTCAGGCCCTGCTGAATGTGGCTGTCGTCACAGCGATGGTCCCGCCGAAAGGGATTTCCCATCCGCTGATCAGTGCCGGAGGAAGCAACCTCGTCGCCAGCCTGCTGGCAATTGGAATTGTCATCAGCCTCTCGCGAGAGGCTCCGGAAGAGGCGCTTCCGGAGCCCGTGCGATCCGAGGATTTGTCCTGAAATACGGGCGAAGAGCCAAAACATCAGGACTGAATGATCAGAACTCGATTTTGTACTTTTCAGTCATCGCCCGGCGAATCGCGACCAAGCCATCTTCAATCTGCTTCCATTCGGAGAAGCGGACTGCTTTGGAGGCTTGATTCTCTTCCGCACCAATGACGGCTGGTCCCTCAACACTGGAATAGGAATTCCAACCGGAATTGTAGGGGCCCACATTTCCATAATAGGCATTTGACGCGTAGGACGAATAGGTTTGCTCTTTTCTCGTCCCGGCGTTGATCTTGTGCATCCGCTCCGTTTGTCCCTGATAACGAAGTGAACTGCTGATCCTGAGGCCGAAATCGAGCATGGCGGGATCGACATTCAGTTTTGGCAGGTCATCGACCTTACGTCCATAACGTTCAAAGTACAGCGCCTGGTTGTCTTTGCTCTTGTTCAACGTCGACCGCAGATCATCCAGCAAGACCTGCACCGACTTGCAATACTTCAGTGTGGTCTTGGCCATCTTGTCTTCTGGAGTCGCTTCGGCGGGAGCAGCGCTGGCGGAAATCGCATGTGTGATCGAGGGAGGATCCATCAGCGACAAAACTTGCCGAATTCCGCCCGGTGAAACCGAACCGGCACCGGTCACTTTTCCCTCTTTGATCGTCCATTTCCAACCGTCAATATCGTCTGACGAAGCCCCGAGGCGACTCATGACACCCGCCACCAGTTTTTCAATGATCGGCTTGAGCGATGTAGCATCGCGGCCGAAGTCGATCACAATACTCCCGGTTCGCTCGGTCCCGACGGTAAAACTGAGGGTCGCACCATGGATCGATTCCAGAATTTCGGACGCGTTTTTGGCGCTGAAGTCATTGGAAAACCACCCGGTATTTTTCAGTTCGTCGAGAATAGGGCCGGCAGAAAAGTTATCCTGCAGATCAATCGCCATAACGACCTGAGCCGAATTGGGAGAGGTTTTCAGGGCCGACCGCAAATAGGACGAAAGATGTGCGCCGCCAGGCATGGGGCCATTCTTGAGCCACCGGGACATGAGCTGTCGGCTGGCGGAACTGGTGGTCAACCAGCAACCGTCACCAGCATCGACGACGTAGCCGTCATTGCCAAACTGAGCTGATTTCTTTCCGGCGAGGGTTTCGATTCCTCCTGGCAACCAG
This sequence comes from Schlesneria paludicola DSM 18645, assembly GCA_945869955.1. Lineage (GTDB taxonomy): Bacteria > Planctomycetota > Planctomycetia > Planctomycetales > Planctomycetaceae > Schlesneria > Schlesneria paludicola_B. The sequence goes on along the minus strand of CAMBQP010000236.1, from coordinate 4,673 downwards.
GGAGAGAGTTTTTCCAGCGACATTCCCGCATCGGGAACGAGGATTGAGTACTTTCGTCGTGCAATCAAATTATCCGAAAGATCCAGTTCGGCTCCGACCACAATTTGATTAGTGCCAGGGGGAATAAAGGATTCTTGTTCGATGAACGATTCGGCCGACTTCTTGACCCAACCCTCTTTTTTGGCGAGTGGTGTCTGGAAAAGATCTGCCGAATTGATGCGAACGACGGCGTTGACTTCCTTGGGCAACCACGCGGAAGGGTCTGCCGCAGAGACTTGACCGCTGAGCAGGCTCAGAATACCCAACGCTAGAAAGAGGTAACCTCGCATGAACATACCCAGTGACTCCCAATTAAACGCCAAACCCGAAAAAAAACGACGCGAAGATTGTGTCAGTCCGATCCCAATTATTCAACCGATCTCTCTGTAATCATTGGGCCGTTTTGAGATTTTGCAAGGGGTTTTTTGTGGCCGCGCGGTTCACCACGGAGGGAAATTTCCTGCCGAAGTGCGGCGCATTGTGCCGAATTGTGAAGCGATCGCGAATTCTTACGACGATTTCCTGCGACATTCGTACCTGAGGCGAGGCGAATGACGGTCTCTGGTCCGAGTTCCTGGTCCTGTTCGACTTCCGCACGTCACTTGGCGAGTTCACGTAAAATCAATATAACAATGGACTTGGGGGCTGTAGCTCAATGGTTAGAGCAGAGGACTCATAATCCTTTGGTTCTGGGTTCGAATCCCAGCAGTCCCACTCTTACACTGCAAGGGTTTACGTCGATTCGGAGCGTGCGGATTTTTGGTGGTCTCACGCAGGAATCAGACCAAGGGAATCCAACCCCGCCACGATTTCTGCTGGTTTGGCTGACTGCGCGGGGTTTCGGCACGAATCATCATTTCACAACGCCATTCCGTTCCTGTGGTTGTCGAGGAGGCATTGTGAAGCGTAGCGAGATACAGATTGTACCCGGACTTTCGGTCAGCAAAACGGGGCAAGCCACCGTTGATTCCTCCATCGCGGATCTGCTGTTCGAACTGGCGATCAAACTCGAAAAAATGACGGGACTTCCCGTGGATGTGCAGCACGTTGTGGCAGCGCTTGTGTTGGCGGCTCGAAGTGGCCAGCTGGATCCGCAACAACCGCTTTCTCGCGACGATTCTGAGCTGACAGCAGCATTGAAGGTCCAGTTACAGACCGTGTTTGATATTTACGGGGGCAACGTCGGCACGGACGACTGATGTCGGTCCAAGGAGACAGGGCGCTCCCGCACAAACCGATTTCGATTTCATCGCAATTCCCCAGCAAACAGCCGGGTGCCACCTGTCGGGGAGTCCCATCGAGGCAGTTGAGATAATCCCACTTGCGGGATGTCCATGACAACGTCTTCCGGCCCAAAGTGGCCAGCCGTTCAAATAGCCCAGTCCAACGGACTGGGTTGATATGTTAATTATGAGAATTATTCGAACACAGACAAAATCCGGTCTCATCACACGCGACGGTCAATTGCATGTTCCAACTTCACGGCGTTTACTCCAGTAGCTTCGCAGGTGACTTAGTTCGAACTGCTGGAACCGCCGATGGCGATCAATTTTGATGGCACGCCACCAACGGTGAATTGCGAGGCGATTTCGAGATCATCTAGCGACATTACGGATATCGTACCGTCGCCGGGGTTCGTGAAAATGGCGAATCGACGATCTCCGTCAAATGCAACACAGTGATGTCCCCCGTGCCCTTCGACTTTTGCCCGGCCGACTTCGATATCTTGAATTACCTTGGCGTCGTGCCAGTCTCGGTCGCCATTTGGGTCCATCGACGCAATCAACAACCGATGAGGGGTGGTGACGTTCATTGGATGGTCCTGGAATACAAATGCAAGTGGAGCACCACTGAGCCGACTGATTAATTCGGGTGCCGTGGGCTGATTTTCCGGCTTGAAGTTGAGTGGCAGGCGAGACACGCCTGGAACAGGCAGTGAGGCATCCAGAAAACACAAGGCGGCAGACTCACCAGTACCGGTCACGAACGCGACGTGGCTGCCATGATTCGTAAAGGCCCCGGTTCTCCTGGATCGATCGCCATCCTTGCCTAAAGAGATGTGATGGATTTGTGGAGCTGTGGTCGACGAAGAACTGTCGAACCAGCAGATGCCATCGGCGGGTGCGAAGAACACCTTTCCTTTATTCGCCGTTGCACCATGAATGCCTCCGTATGGAAGGTGAAGCGTCAGATCGATTTCTTTATTGCCAACGGAATTAAGGACCGTCCGATCAACACGCCCTTTGTTCGGGCCGTCTCGATCAATCCAGGATGCGAATGCGAATTTGCGATTCACCGCCGCTAACGTAATGTGCCCCCCGCCCCCCTGATGGAATGCTGCTTTCTGAGAAATGGTGGTCGCATCGTCGCGGGCGCTGATGACGCTTGTGTCGAGCCATGTAAATCCGTTCAAACGGTCATTGGCGAGGAAAAAGCCGTCATCATAGCAGTAGACATGAGCCGGATTTCCCTGTTTGTCGTCCAAGACCGAAGCCCTTACTCGGGGAGTCCGCAGGTATTGCCAATGAGAGTGGTCTCCATGATCGTCTTGCTCTACGCCGGAGTCGATCAGCACCCATCCACTCTGAAATTTGCCATCCATATGATCCCGAACACCGACCAGCAGGATTCCATTTGCAAGCTTCATTTGCACAAGATCTTGCCGCTTAGCGTCGAGGCTGGGGAAGCCAGCAACAACTTCGACCGACTTAAGCTGTGGGGTTTCACCTGCCACAACATCGGCCCATCTGATTGTTTTCGCTTCGTCATCCTGAAAGAACAGCCGCGTTGTGACACGGGAGTTTGCGGGCGGAATATCCGATGCGGTTGCCATCGGTGTGAATCGAGGGTCAGAACCTTGAAGCAGCAGGGCGAGACAAAGGGTTATTTGAGCCGGGAATGCGAATGGAATCATGAGGAAAATCTCCAATCAAGTTGACAACAAAATGGGAATAGACAAAAAATCACAACAAACAGACTTGGGTTTGAGCGTCTGAATCGACAACGTCTGATTCGTCAATCACGTCTACCTTCGAGAGTGAGGCTTAGAGAGCGAGAAGTCGAGTTCGATCATGGTGTCGGATGACGACCAGTCGACTTCGAATGGTGTGTCCAAGACACTCAGATATTGCACGGGTAGCGCGACGAAATCAGGCCGGACAGAAGCCAGGGTGACTCGATATTCCCCTGGTTGAAGCCACAATGGACCTTCGGCAAGCGGGCTGCGCAACACGAACGTTCCGTCGCTCAGTGACACGCCGCTCCCGATGACCTCCCAACTCGTTTCATTCAATTCATGAATCGTCACTTCAATTCCTGCGATGGGCTCGCCATCACTCTGCAACAAACCTTCCGTGCCTCCCGGAACCGACCGGTATCCGCCGCAGCCGATGACGATGCCGCAGACGACCGAGACTAATGACAAGGGAATCAATGAAGGCAGGAAAACCCTGCCAAGGTGTTGAGTCAACATCGTGTGTCATTTCCTGAAGGTACTTCGGTTGTCTGAACATCTCTCGCTCAATACTCATGAGACCGTGTGCATTTCCGCGTTCCGCCAGTTTCATCAGCATCGAGCCCCCGAATACCTCTCTTTGATGAAATTAGAAATCCCCAATCACCTCGTTACCGTTGCGGGAATGAATTGCGCGGTGAAGTGAGAGATCAATGTTGTCGCTCAGGAAACGGACGGCTCCGTCACACAGTAAGGCATGAGCACCTCCGGTGTGCAGGCTTCGTGGTCCGAAAAAACCAGTTCCATGCATCGTGATGTCAGGGATTTTACTGTTGGGTGTGCTGTAGCCGTTCGTCGTGACGTTGGCGCTTATTCCTCGTACCCAAGACAGGCCGCGGCCAGAACCAGCTCCGCCAGCGACCCAGCGGGTTTGTGCGGCGACGACAAGATCCAAATTTGGATTGATGATCGTTCCCGGCAACCAACCGTTGCTGATACCCCTGAAGCCGCCAGTTGAGGGCCCTGCTGGACTGCATCCCGTGCTCCCGTTCAGTAGTTTTCGATAGGGAAACGACGGAGCCAAACCGGCAGTCAGAACGACGTCGGTACCATCCCCGCGAGCGGTCTCACTCATAAAGACTGTGCCTGAGGTGCCGTCCGTGATATCGCGCATTGCCGTGTTGGAATTGAGCCAGACGAGGCCGTCTGTGGGATAACGATCGTCATAGTTGACTCCAGTTCCGCTACCGTTGCTCATCATGTAGTTGATCGCGCAAAAACTGTAAATTTGCCCATGGATTGTCGCATGATAGCGTGACGGCGATGGGTCGCTCGGACACAGGAAAGTCGGGACGATCGCAGGAAACACAGCTGACAGCGCAGGATTGGGATAGGTGTTTTGACCGCTTCCCAGATACGGATTCGATGAGAAGTCGATCAGTCCTTGCAAATTGGCGCGATCAAGATGCGGCAAGATGCGTGCTTGTGGCGAATAGCTGGTGGAGTTCCCGCCGATGGGGAACTTCGTGTATGTGCTCTCGTAGTTGTGCAAAGCCAGTCCCATTTGTTTGAGATTGTTCTTGCACTGAGTGCGTCGCGCGGCCTCTCGCGCCTGTTGCACCGCTGGCAACAGCAGGGCAATCAGGATTGCGATGATCGCAATGACGACCAGCAATTCGAT
>CAMBQP010000235.1 GCA_945869955.1 Schlesneria paludicola DSM 18645 | reverse complement strand
GGGAAATCTGGGGAAAGAGCGTGCTGATTGGCATACCTGATTGGCCATGCTGGTGAAACTCCCACGGGCTTTTCAGCCACTGGCGATTCACGTTGGCAGTCGGGTTTTTGGAATCGGTGCAGGGTTTCCCGTCGAGATCCGCGAGCCGTGGCTTGGGATCAAAAGAATCGACATGCGAGACCCCTCCATCCATAAAGCAGAAAATCACATTTTTGACTTTCGGGCGAAAATGGGGTTCGGGGAGCCGACTTGCAGCGGGGGTCTGATCGGCTCGGCTGGTTTTGCCAAACAAACCCGACAGAGCCAGCAGCCCGAATCCGTTGGCAGTCGAGGCGAGCAGATCTCGACGCGACCAGGGGATTGGCCCGCGTCCCGGACAAGGCAGAACGGTGTGATGCGATTGGGCAGTCATGGAAAGCGCCTAAGGGATGAAAATCATCTCATTGAAGTTAAAGAACGTATGGGCGAGGTCTCTCCAGATCTCTCGACTCGACAGGATTTGATCCGACGGCACCTGATAAAGTTCCGCAAATTCCTGGATCGTCTGCTGACAGTTGGCTAGTTCTTCCGAGTCGGGTAAGCGACCGAAGGCACGGCGGAACATCGATTCGATTCGGGTCGAGACAGTATCAGTCGACCGCGTTAACAACCGGTCCGACCAGACTCCCGCCTGCTGCAGCACAAACGGGTCATTGAGAAGTGCAAGCGCCTGGGCAGGGACATTGGTGACATCCCGTCGGCCCTGAACCACCTTACCCCCAGGAAAATTAAAACTCCCCAGAAATTTGGGGGCTTCCATCAGATTATTCTTGGTGTAAACACTGCGACGGCCATTTCCATCCAGCGGGCCGGGAAAGAGCCGCCGGTCGGCGTATTCTTTTTCGCGGAACGGCTGAATACTTGGCCCATACAGATCGGGAATTAACCCCCCGGATGCCGCCAGGATGGTGTCCCTCACCGACTCGGCCTCCATCCGCCGCGCCGTGTAATGTTGAAGCAGGCGATTCTGGGGATCCAGTTCTTGTGATCGCTTCGACGGGCGATTTGAGGCTTGAAACGTTTTCGTCAACAGCAATGAACGAATCATCCGCTTAACCGACCACCCCTCATCAACGAACTGATTGGCCAGATAATCCAGCAGTTCTGGGTGTGAGGGAGGTTCGCCCACATGTCCAAAGTCATCGACGGTTCGCGCCAGGCCGACGCCGAACAGGTGGTGCCAGATTCGATTGACCATGACGCGTGAAGTGAGAGGATTTGTGGGCGAGGCGATTCGGTCTGCCAATTCCAGGCGACCACTTCCGAACGACTCGAAGGGGGCTTGCGACTTGGCCAGGACTTCCAGGTAGCGACGAGGAACCGGTTCGCCGGGTCGAGTACAGTCGCCGCGGTGGAAAATGGGTTGTTCGATCCCGGGCCCACCATCCGAGATACCGACCGAAACTCGGGGAATCGCCAGTTGAGAATCCACCTGACGATATAGGTTGACCAACGCCTGACAACGAGTCGCTTGGGCGGATTGATTCGTCAGCAGTTCTCGCTTGAGCATTGCATCAAGCCAAGCGACATCTTGAGCGGATGCCGCGTCGGCGGCGAACGCGTCGATCGCCCGTGACATTCGGGATGTATAACGAGCGGCAAGATTTGTCAGGATGGATGCCTGCTGGCGAGCACCCGTCTCGGCCGTCGCGACAGCGTCTGGTTTTTCCTGATCGGCGACCAAGGAGATCAGGTGTGCCAGACTCGGCTTAGGAGTTTCCGGCCCATCGTGTAACACCACCTGAGTCACTCCGAAATACGACCGGGGATTCTCGGCGGCTTTGTCCCAGGGAAGTTTATAATTGCCGCTATCTCCGCCGAGTGCCGCCAGTTGATCCGGAAACTTGGGGTTATCGAACATGGTCATCAACTCGGCGTACGTTCGCAGGCTTTCACGATCCTCAGGGGGAGCAAACGTGACCCATTGCAATTCCGCAGACGTCATCGCGCGATAGTTCGCGTAGTTCAATTGACAGTGATTCGAGACCAGACGTAATGCACTACTGCGTTGACCCAAGACCTGAAAGCTGATGTATCGTTTTCCCGCTGGCAAAACGGGTGATCGCAGGGTTCCATTGAGTTTTGAGGAAAGCCGATGCGTGAATCGACCTGCGGGAAGAATTGATTGAACGATAGCTCCCCCTTCTGGCTGCACCACGAAATCACCATTCCGCGACGCGGGGTCCGCTAGTCCCTGTCCTCCTTGCACCCAGCCGCTTTCGGCCTGGGTTCGAAAATCCGCAAACATCTCGAATTTGGACTCATTAAATGCCGTACGTTCCGCATTCTCTTTTTCGACCTTTTCCACAAGCGCTTGCCAGATTTGCGGCATGGAGGGCGAGACCTGTGTAGCGTCCGCGGGAATCTCATTCGACACCGGGACTTCGCCAGCGGAAAGCTGCCGCAAAAGTTCAAACGGTTCTTCCAGCGGTTGTTTTTCGGCGGCCAGCATCGCAACCCATTTTTCCAATCGTTGGGGATCCAGGCCGCTGGCAAGTTCCAGGGCGCCGGACTGCTTCGTACGGACCGCTAAGGCGGCGGCAAGATACCGGGGGAATTGCAAGGCCTCTTCGTGCCAGACTTCGGCCAGTTCTTGTCGCAAGTCTTTTTTGAGTTCTTGCAGGCGTTGCCGGGGGGCCGCATTCACTTGGGGTGAATCGATGCAATGGCTGACGTTGCGAGAACTGCGCAGGATCGCCAGCAAGGCGTAGTAATCCTCACTGGAAATGGCATCCAATTTATGATTATGGCATCGAGCGCAGGCCACAGTCGTGGCTTGAAAGGCTTTCGTTAACGTGTCGAGCTGGTTATCGGCGAGGTCGTATCCGATCGATCGTAAACTGATACAGTCATCATGATTCACCTCACCAAATCGGTAAAACCCGGTACCGATGACCGATTCATTGAATTGCCCTTGCTCGTTCCATCGCGGTTGCGGCAATAAATCACCGGCAATGTGCTCGCGAACAAACTGGTCGTAAGGGAGATCGTCGTTGAAGGCACGAATCAAATAATCGCGGTAACGCCAAGCATGATGAACCTCATAGTTCCACTCGTTCCCATGCGTTTCGGAAAACCGGACAACATCCATCCAGTGCCGGGCCCATTGTTCGCCAAAGTGTGGCGATTGCAGGTACCAATCGACCAAGGCTTCGACGGCCGGCGGCGGAAGAGGTTCGTCAGGTCGTTCTTTCTGACAAGCCTCGACGAATCGGTCGACCGCTTCCACTGTGGGGGGCAATCCTGTCAGCACAAGGCTGAGTCGACGGATGAAGGTTCGTGGGTCGGTTGATGGGGCCGGGGACATCTCTTTTTTGCTGAGTGACGCTTCGATGAAGTGGTCGATTGGCGATGTCGTATGTCGGTCACCGATTGTGGCTGGAACGACCGGGTGACTGACCGGTTGCAGGCTCCACCAGTCGCTTCGTTGCCGCATCACTTCTGACCACGGGGTCACTGATTTGGGGCGGGCTTGTTGATCTCGTGGATCATGTGCTCCGGTTTTCACCCAGTGTTCCAGGTCGGCAATCACCGAGTCTGGCAATCGGCCTTTCGGCGGCATCTTGAGCGCCTCGTCGGTGTAGCGGACCGCCTTAATCAGCAGGCTTTGTTCGGGGTCCCCCACCTGGATCGCCGCGCCAGAGTCTCCGCCGTTCTGCCACCCCAGACGACTGTCCAGTAACAGTTCGCCGCCGAGTTTTTTCGAGTCGTTCGCGTGGCATTCGTAACAATAGGTGGCCAGCACCGGACGGATTTTCTTTTCGAAAAACTCGAGTTGAGCTTCATCGGCGAAGAGGTTACGACTGAGGATCAAAAGAATCGTAAGTCCCAACAAAACCCGATGGAGGATCGTCATCATTCCTCTTTCTTGCAGGAAAACATGGGCCGCGTTGCCGGTGACAGTGATGGTTCCGGCGGTAGCGGTCTGGTTTTGTGTGGTGAAGGGCATCGGCGATTTTCGTTTGGTTAGCTTTGAATCTCGTGGATGACTTTACCAGCCACGTCGGTTAAGCGGTAATCACGCCCAGCATAGCGATAAGTCAGTCGCTCGTGGTTCAAGCCGAGCAGGTGCAGAATGGTCGCATGCAGGTCGTGGATATGGACTCGATTATGCACTGCCTGGAACCCAAAGTCATCCGTTTCCCCATAAGTCATTCCACCACGAACCCCACCACCCGCCATCCACATGGTGAATCCGTAATGATTGTGGTCGCGGCCGTTTCCATTTTCGGTTGTCGGAGTTCGCCCAAATTCGCCTCCCCAGATGACCAAAGTCTCATCGAGCATCCCACGCCGTTTCAGATCCCGCAGCAGAGCGGCCATTGGCTGATCGATATCTTTGCTGAGATTCCTGACCGCATTGTGGTGATCGCCATGGGTATCCCAGGGTTGACCATCGCCATAGTAAACTTGAGTAAATCGGACACCCCGTTCGGCCAGACGCCGGGCGAGCAGGCATCCGTTGGCAAAATGGCTTGAGCCGTATTCCTCGCGAATGTGCTGCGGCTCGCGATGCAAATCAAACGCCTCAGTGGCAGCAAACTGCATGCGAAAGGCGGTTTCCATCGCGGTGATCCGCGATTCAAGTTGAGCGTCACCTCCCCGTTCTTGCTGATGCTGCTGGTTTAAAGATCTCATCAGTTCCAGTTGTCGCTGCTGTTCGTCAACCGGCAAATGTTTGTTTCGCAAATAGGGAATGAGTTTTTGTGGATCGAGATTCGAGTGATTGATGTATGTCCCCTGGTGTTCACCGGGGAGAAAGGCACTGGTCCAGAGAATCGAAAACCGCACCGGGCGGCCAGGACACAGGACGACATAACCCGGGAGGCTCTCATTTTCCGCCCCCAGCCCATAGGAAAACCACGAGCCCATGCTGGGCCGGGTGGGAACGATGGTCCCGTTATTCATCAGCAGTAACGCGGGGCCATGATTTGGGTTATCGGTATAAACCGAATTCAGCACGCAGACATCGTCGATGCACCCAGAAAATTGCGGGAGCAGTTCGCTGACGGCAACTCCCGACTCACCGCGCGGCTCGAACCGAAAGGGTGAGGCCATCAGCCCGGCCGTCTTCCGTTCGGTTCGCAGTCCATCCAGTTCGGCGGGTCGCTCGCCGTTGTGCTTAGCGAGCATCGGCTTGGGATCAAAAAAGTCGGGACCAAACGGTCCGCCGTTCATAAAGAGCTGAATGACTCGCTTGGCTTTGGGAAGCGCATGCGGGGCAAACTCTTTTGCCGACGCGGGACCGAGCAAACTCGCCAGACCAATTCCCCCCAGTCCCCCACCGAGTCCCTGAATCATGTGACGACGGGAAATCGGCAGAACAAAATCTTGTGATTGGGACATCGGATCTCTCCCGGCGAAGGATAAAATAACGAGACTTGTATCATCGCGACTGCGACGAAAAGTCTCAAGCGGTCAATCGGAGACCGGGGGTGACGGCGTCCCCTCACGCAGTCTGGCCAGCACAATATCTGCCATCAACGGATGCAGTCCCAAATGCGGGCACAGCACAAATTCGACCCCTGGGAATTCGTCGTGTAGCTGCTGACGAATCTCTTTCAGGTCGTTCACCACATGGACCCCCGCAGAAAGAAAATAGGGGAGCATTAAAACTCGCGTTGCTCCACGTTGAACGCAGGATCGTCCGCCGTCCAGAATGCTTGGTACGGTCAGTTCCAGGTACGAGACCTCGACCAGGTCGTAGTCGCGACGTGCCGTAACCAGTTCCGCCAGGATCACCAAGTCGTGGTTTGCTTCCGCACGACGGCTCCCATGGGCAATCAGCAAGACCGCTGTGGTTCCGGGAGGTTTGTCCAGCGGAACGGGGACATTGTCTGGCATGTAAAGACGGACTCGCTTTCCAATGTGGGGTGGTACCAACGTGGGGTGCTGGTTGTATTTCGCCTGTTTTCGGCGCGGATTACAGATCGATTCCCAGTTCTTCGATTTTGCGGTACAGGCTCGAGAGGCCCAGCTTCAGCCGCTTGGCCGCTTCGCGTTTATCGGGAAACTGGTCCAAAACGCGGAGAATATGTAAACGTTCGTAATGCCTGAGTGCCGAACGCAGATCATCGGTATCAGGCAACGGTTGTTCGGCGCCCCGCAGATCGGGGGGAAGGTCACAAGGGCGAACCTGTGATCCGTCACACATCATCACGGCACGTTCAATGGCATTGTCTAACTGGCGTACGTTCCCTTTCCACTGTGCCGACATCAGCAGCCGTATCGCATCGCTGGACGCCATCGAGACTTTTCGTCCCATCGCCCGTGCATGCTTGCCGATGAAGAATTCGACCAGTTCGGGAATGTCATCCAAACGTTCCCGTAGCGGGGGAATGCAGATTTTGACGCCGTCCAACCGATAGAACAGATCCTCTTGAAACCGTCCTGCGGCGATTTCTAGCGTGAGATCACGGGTTGTGGCCGCGATGACACGCGCAGTCGTGGTGTAAGGCTCGGTCGAACCGACGGGGGTCACCTCCTGTTTTTCGATGGCACGCAGCAATTTGGCTTGAGTCGACAACGGCAAGTGAGTCACCTCGTCGAAGAACAAGGTCCCCTGTCCCACATGCCGGAACAGTCCCGTCTGGGGATTCGTGTTGGATTCTGATCCAAACAGAACGGCATCGAGTTCGTTTTCGGGCCGCATCGAGCAACTCGCGACCATAAAACGTTCGTTCTGTTTCGGCCCAGACTGGTGTATTGTCCTGGCGAACAATTCCTTCCCTGTTCCCGACTCGCCGACCAGGAGCGCGTTGGCATTCGTGACCGCCACCTTCCGGATCGACTCGCGCACCTGTTGAATGACCTTACTGGTCCCGATGATCTGGCCATCGTCATCACGGCGCGAAAGTTCGCGGCGTAAAGCCTGATTTTCCAGGTAAAGTTGCCGATATTCGAACAAGCGTCGCAATTTATTCGCGAGATCATCAAAGATCACCGGCTTGACGAGAAAATCAAATGCCCCAGACTTAAAGGCCTCGATGGCATTTTCGACCGTCGCGTAGGCGCTGATCATCAGCCCGGAAATGTTCGGATTCAGCTGTTGCAAACGACGCAGCAAGACCAGTCCGTCACCGTCCGGAAGCTGAACGTCGCAGATCGCCACGTCAAAATCTCGCTGTCGTGCCTGGTGCAGTGCGGAAGCGACTGACGCTGCGACACCGACCTCATAGCCTTCTTCTGAGAGGAATTCTCGCAACGAGGTGCGTATAATGTCTTCATCTTCGACAACCAGAATCGAGTAGGGTTTCTTCAGCATTGTCAACTTCTTTCACCGCCTAATTCAGATCGAAACCATTTCGGGAACTTTTCGAACTGTTGAACTGTCGAAATATGGTATCGTAGAGTCAGCATACAAAAATCCAACGAGAAACTCGTGGAACAAAAATCACGGAATGTCCCTCAGCGTTGGCAACTCAGTGTCAGATCGAGTCACAATCCCGTTGAAGGAGTTTGATCATGACGACCACAACCAATCCGGGCAACTATGTTGATTTTGACGAATATGTCGGGCTGAAGCTCGAAAAAACCCGATCGACCATCCGCACCACGGACTTATTGACCGCAGCGGCCGGTGTTGTGGCGATGGTACTTGGCTATCTGCTGGTTTTCGTGCTGCTGGATCAATGGGTCGTCCGCGATGGATTCAGCAGCATTTGGCGCTGGCTCCTGTTATCAACGCTCGTGATTTCCACAATCAGCTGGCTCGTCTGGAAGATCGGCATTCCCTCGTTTCAGACAGTCAATAGTTTGTTTGCCGCTCAGGAAATTGAAAAAGCGGATCCAGGTCTCAAAAGTAATCTGCTTAACCTGATCGATCTCAAACGAACCGGCAGAAGCATCAATCCTGCGATTCTGAAAGCATTAGAACGACGAGCGGCCGTCCAACTTCAGGAAATCGATGTCACTCATGCCATTGATCATCGCCCGCTGATACGAACCTCGTACTTGCTGCTGACGGTGATCGTATTGTTTTCGCTTTATGCTTTGATCTCGCCGAAAAAGATTTCAAATTCCATCTGGCGCGGAATCCTGCCGGCGGCGAATGTACCCCTCGCGACCCGAACCGAGATCCTCGCAGTGAAGCCCGGAAATGTCTCGATCCCGGCCCACACCCCGACTGTCGACATTCAGGTTGATCTTGGCGGAGAAATCCCTCACCAGGTTTGGCTGCTTTACTCGACTGCTGACGGCAAATTCCAACGACAACCGGTCGAGATGCGTGTTGAAGCGACGGGACAAACTCGTTTTCAGGGAAAACTGCTGGCTGAAAATTCGCAGGGACTAATGCAAGACCTGACGTATTCGATTCGAGCAGGAGACGCGGAATCGGAACAGTTCAAGGTGACCGTTGAACAACCCCCCTCAGCGGAAATTGAATCAATCCTGATTGAATTTCCTCCTTACATGAAACTTTCACCCGTCGAACAAACGGCAAATGGACAAATTGACGCTTGGGAAGGGGCAAAAGTCTCCCTGAGCGCAAAAACGAATATGCCGGTCCGATCGGGGCTGATCCGGTTTCTTGACGACCCCCAAAAAGGCCCAACGGGCGAAGAGTCAGCGATGTCGGTGAAGTCCAACGGTGCCGAGTTGCAAGCCGTCTGGACATTGGCCCTGCGAACAGACGGATCATTTCCCAAGTATTACCAAATTGATTGCCGTACCGAAGATGGGCGTCGTGACACGTCTCCTACCAATTATGGTCTTACCATCCGACCCGACCTTCCCCCGGACGTCGCGTTATTGCAGCCAGATCGCGATTTAGAAGCTCCCAAAAACAGCATCATTCCGCTGCTTGTTCAGGCAAGAGATCCCGATTTCGAATTGGGATATCTGTATTTGAATGTAGAAAAGGGTGGGCAACGAGTCATTCATGAACAGCTGAGCGAAGGTCGACAGCAAAAACTGCTGTTGAAACATGAACTGTCGCTCGCCGCGCTAAACCTTGCCGTGGGGGAGGAAATTGAAGTTTGGATTGAGGCCTACGACAATAGAAAGCCCCGTCCGAACACAAAAAACACACCAAAAATTAAGATTCGTGTGCTTGATTCGGTCTCAAAACAAGAGGCCGAACAGCAGTTAGCGGAACAGGACTCGATCCGGGAAGACAAACTCGCTGCTGCCGAGCAGGATCAAAATCAAGAATCCTCCCCGATGGCTCCCCCCTCAAATCAAGAATCCCAGCCACGCGATCC
>CAMBQP010000234.1 GCA_945869955.1 Schlesneria paludicola DSM 18645 | reverse complement strand
AAACAGCGTCCCCTGTGACGATGGCTGCACGAATTCATCTGCGATTCGCTCCAACAGGGCTCGCCGATTGGGAAGGCCCGTCAAATCATCCGTACCAGCCAGTCTTTCAGCCTGTTCCAGTCGTCGCCTGACGTAAATTACTCCCCACACCAGGCTGCCGATCAACAGCAGGCGGCAGGTCCATCGGATCAACAATTCCGGGCAAGTGGATGTTGCGTGAAGATCGATCTGGCCACTGACCACGATCGTCAGCACCGCAAACCAGGGAGTGTAACTCAGCGGCAGCAGCCACCCCGCAATGAGGAAGGTCAGGATCAGCAGCAACTGGACTTCGGAAACCCACAACGATTCCCGATTAACCGTGCGGGTGAGACTCAGTGCCACCGCGATCGCGATGAACCCCGCCAGACCCCCTGCCGATACCATCAGCCGCTCTTTGATTGCCGGAAAAACCGCTGTTCTACCGCCGGAAATGCGATGTGATTCGGTGGTGGGGCGATCCTGAGCCGGTGATCTGTACATGATCAGTCGAGTATAACTTCCCGGCGGTCTGATCACAGCGAATCTCGGCCAGGATCCGTTGATTGTGCGAAATGTGATTCATGGGGGTCGCATCCGGTTACTTCAACCGCTAGCATAAGAACAGGTCGAGATTCCTCCACTCTACTGGGAGACCGCGTCGTCATGAGCGACTCTGTGTCACAAGCCGAGATCGAAGCATCGATTGCCAAACTCGGAAAAGCGTATCAATCCATTCGCGATCAGATGTCAAAAGTCATCGTTGGCCAGGACGATGTCATTGAGCAATTGCTCATTGCCTTATTCAGTCGCGGCCATTGCCTCCTGGAAGGTGTACCGGGTCTGGCGAAAACGCTGATGATCAGTACATTAGCCCGATGTCTGTCCATGAGCTTCGCTCGCATCCAGTTTACTCCTGATCTGATGCCCGCTGACATCACCGGCACCGATGTGCTGCAGGAAAATCGGGATACGGGGAAGCGGGAATTTCGGTTTATTTCAGGTCCACTCTTTCACAACGTGGTGCTGGCCGATGAAATCAACCGGACACCGCCAAAAACTCAGGCGGCATTGCTGGAAGCCATGCAGGAACGGCAGGTGACCGTCGGCCAGACTCGTCACGTCCTCGCCGACCCCTTCTTCGTATTGGCGACGCAGAATCCGATCGAACAGGAAGGGACGTATTCGCTGCCCGAAGCGCAGCAGGATCGCTTTATGTTTAAGGTTTTCGTGAAATATCCTTCATTTGCGGAAGAGCGGCAGATCGCTAAGCGAACAACGTCTATTCAGACCGATGACATTCAAAAAGTTTTGGATGGTGAGGAAATCCTGGCGCTGCAACGATTGGTTCGGCAGGTTCCAGCGAGTGACCATGTTGTCGACTACGCGTTAGCGCTCGTCCGACAGACACGTGTCGGAGAATTAGGGGTCCCGGCATTTGTTCGTGACCAATTGAGTTGGGGTGCGGGTCCTCGAGCGGTGCAATTTCTGCTGCTGGGGGGGAAGGCTCGAGCCTTACTCAATGGGCGGACATACGTTTCCACGGAAGATATCCAGGCACTTGCGGCACCCGTCTTGCGGCACCGGATCGTGGTCAACTTCTCTGCGGAAAGCGAAGGGATCACGTCGGATCAGGTCGTCGAACAGTTGATCAAGTCAACACCGTCCAAAGAAGGGGAACTCTCTCGTGACCCAAACCTCGCGAAGATTTTTGCCGCCTGAAGCGGTCGCTCGAATTTCTCGGCTCGAAATCCTGGCTCGGAATGTCGTTGAAGGCTTTTTATCGGGCCTGCATCGCAGTCCGTACTTTGGTCAGTCGGTCGAATTTGCCCAGCACCGCGAGTACGCGCCGGGTGACGACATTCGCCGCATTGACTGGAAAGTCTGGTCCAAGACCGATCGTTATTACATTAAACAATACGAAGAAGAAACGAATCTTCGCACGACATTGTTGGTCGATCTTTCCGAGTCGATGTTGTTTGGTTCTGGTCGGCTGACCAAGTACGAATACGCCTGTCAGATTGCGGCATCGCTCGGGTATCTGTTGCTGCGTCAGCAGGATTCTGTGGGAATCACAACATTCGACAGCGAGATTCGCTCGCGGGTTCCCGCCAGCAGCAAGCAGAATCACTTACATGCGATTCTG
This sequence comes from Schlesneria paludicola DSM 18645, assembly GCA_945869955.1. Taxonomy (GTDB): domain Bacteria; phylum Planctomycetota; class Planctomycetia; order Planctomycetales; family Planctomycetaceae; genus Schlesneria; species Schlesneria paludicola_B. The sequence goes on along the minus strand of CAMBQP010000234.1, from coordinate 7,122 downwards.
GCGACGTTGGATCAAGAGCAGCCCGCCAAGAAAACGGACCTGCAAAAATTGCTCGCACAGGTTGCGGACGAACAGACGCGACGCGGCTTGATTGTCGTGATCTCGGATTTGTTTGTCGATCGGGCCGGTTTGTTCAAGGGACTGAAGCTGCTGAGAACGCGTGGACATGATGTGATGGTGATGCATGTGATGGATGACCAGGAATTGGACTTCCATTATGCGGGAACCACCAAATTTGAGGGAATGGAAGAGGCAGGAGATTTGATTTGTGATCCCCGCTCATTACGCGAAGGTTACATCGCAGCGGTCACCGCCTTCGTCGAAGACTTACATCGCAACTGTGCACGCCAGATGATTGACTTCCAGACGATTCGGACGAGCGAGCATCTTGACGCCGCACTGGCCTATTATGTGACCCATCGGGTGGGGATGCGGAAGTCTGTACGCAGCTAAAAGGTGGCCAGCCCATGCCGATCTCGCCCAAGAACGATCGCTGTCGGGGGGCCTTGATTGGCCTGGCAATCGGGGATGCGCTGGGTGCCGCAGTGGAATTCAGGCCGCCGGGAAGTTTTGAGCCCGTAACGGGCTATCGAGGCGGGGCCCGCATCGACTCGACGCGGGTGAGTGGACCGATCTTTGAATTTTTACCGCTGTTGGCTCTCGGAAATTAAGACGGTACCTTCGCAGACTTATATTCCTTGGCGATCGTCTGCTAATGCTTTTTGTCGCTGTGTCTCACGCTTCGTTTCCTCAAGCACCCCAGGATCGCGAATGTCACCGCTGAACACGCCAATCACTTCCGAGACGCGGAACAATGCCATAAGAACCGCACCGCGATCAGTGCGCGACAGGATGCCGTATGAACCGTAGTCGGTCTGATTCGAGGAGTTCTGAACGTATTGCAACGCATCACCAAACACCGTAACGGTTCGCTTGTCGCGCAACAGCATCGTGAAGAGGTTTTTATCGCCAGCCGAACTGCTGGAGAACCGGATTTCCAAATGTTGATCGAGAGGTGTATTGGTAAATGACACATAACAGGTTGATGGAGGGCTCTCTTTTTCCGAACACTGCAAATCCGGCGGCAGCAGGGTAATATTTCCCTCCCCGCGATAAGGCGTGACCGATTCAGGACGCTGCTCGTTGCAGATCGCAGCGACCCTCGCGATTGCGGCACGGAATACGGACTTCGGGACCGGGATATCCAACGATTCTTCTGCTTCTGCTCCGAGTCGACGGATGACGCCGTGGCCGTCTTGAAAACGCATTTGGAGTTGGTAGTGGCGACATAGGCCCAGCAAATCATCGACCAGTCCAACAACTCCACGTTGCGATGGGTGGAATGCCATCTGTACGCGATCAGCGAAAAGGGTTGGGTGGATCATGTGAGGCTCCGAATCAGTGCAGAACTCGCGATTCCCGATCAAGCAGCCACCAGTTCTTCAAGCCCCGAACCGGGATCAAACTGCACAAGCCCTTGGCTCAGCGGAAACCAATCCGTGACGGCCTTTTGAACGACTTCATCCGGCACTTACAATAGGACGATAACCGGTCCCCCTTCGTCGGGAAACTCCCTCGCCTTGCCATGGGCATACTCGTCAGGATCACCGAAAAGGAACGGGCCGTGGTCCAGAGATTGGGCCGATCGATCAAAAAAGTCCGTCAATCACCTGTCCCGTACTGGCGGGACGGGTGAATCCGTCAGGGCTGATACGGGTCTCGGGGGGGATCCCCATCGCATGCAGCAGCGTTGCGGAAAAATCTTCTGGGGTGACAGGACGGTCTTTCACGTACGCGGCTTGTTGATCGCTGGATCCATAGATTGTTCCACCCCGAATCCCTGCCCCGGCGAGCATTGCAGAATAGCAATAAGGCCAGTGATCGCGACCAATCGCAGAGCTGCCCCGGCTGATCGCGGGGGTTCGGCCAAATTCCCCGACCAGCACGACTAGAGTGCTTTCGAGCATTCCCCGATCCGCAAGATCTTCGAGCAGAGCGCTCACCCCTTCGTCACATTTCGGAAGTGCCCAGCCAAGCCCATTCCAGCCATTGGCAAAAATATCAATCCCCGCGTTGCCGTGCATGTCCCATGTTTCCACACTGGCAAATTTTTCCGTGGGGGCCAATCCGGTCCAGGCAACCACATTGACCAACCGAACTCCCGCCTCGACCAACCGCCTGGCCAGCAAGAGATTCTGACCCAGGGGATTTCGCCCATAGCGATCGCGAACTTGAGGGGATTCGTGCTCGATTTCAAACGCCTCTTTTGCCCGCGAACTTGCCAGCAAATCAAAGGCCCTTTCACGAAAGCGGGATTGGGAGATCGAGGTGGCGGATGGGGGATCGCCGCTCTTCCCAAGGGGACCCTGATCAACTCGGTCGAGCAATTGCCGACGGGCATTCAGGCGATCCTGCGACACCCCTGCTGCAGTATCAAAAGCTTTGACCCGGAACGCCGGATTCGCGGGATGGTCATCGTGATTTTCCCCAATCAGCAGCGGGCTGTGCGACATCCCCAGAAAGCCCCCCGTCAGATAACTTGCCTCGGGAGGTGCCGCCCCGCCACCGAACTTTTGTAACCAAACATGCGACGGCATGCTAACGGTTGCCGGATGTAACCGGGAAACAACGGCACCAAATGAGGGGGCATCGCTGGCGGGAAGAGTTTGACCGGCCAGCAGCATTTTATTTGCGACATCGTGGACAGGAACGTGGTGACTCATCGAGCGAATCACCGCATACTGGTCGGCCAATCTTGCCAATCTCGGCATTAACTCGCCCACCTGAAAGCCGGGAACCGCCGTCGAGATGGGACGGTAGGGGCCGCGCACCTCGGCGGGGGCGAGCGGTTTCGGGTCCCAGGAATCCAGTTGGCTAAGTCCCCCATACTGAAAGACAAAAATGCAGGATTTGATCGATCTGCCGCCGATGGCAGCTGACGAATTTGCTGAGAGCAGCTCGGGAAGCCCAAAACCGAGCAGAGGAATTGTTCCGGCCTGTAAAAACCGCCGCCGAGACTGCGGCGTCGCCGGGAGAGACTGGTTCCAGTCGCTGGTCACAGGCATGGGTCACTCCCCACAATTCTCGGCAGAGCTTGCGGCATTTTGCGTGATTCCACTGGGGTGATTCCACTGGGGTGATTGACGGCGCAAGGAAGCAGATTGGCGAAAAGAATCTCTCGCCAATCCGCGAATCTCTCCTGCGGTCTCAGGCATCCTTGGGTGTTTGGCTTTCGTTCGTCACGGAATGAACCCACTGCATCAGTTCCTGGAACTGGTAAGCAAACGCAGGCTCGTCTGTCCCCATGGGGCTCTTGAAGAACGAGCCCAGGTGCGACATCAGTCCGATTTTTCCGCGTCTCGCTTCCCGTTCGGTCAGGCGGATCAGGTCAATCACCAGTGGGGCAGCGAGCAGCGAATCGCAGCCTTGCCAGGTAAACTGCAGCACCATCGGGGTCCCGAGAAACCCCTGGAAATGAATATGATCCCAAGCGGTTTTCCAGTCACCCATCGATTCGATGTACTCGATAGAAACCAGGGTCTGCGGCTTGTACCCCAGAATTTCCGTCAGCAGGTGATCCTTGGATTTGACCTTATTGGCTTTGTTCGCAGGGTCTTCGAGGACTTTACCATCCAGGTTGCCAAAAATGTTGTGGCCCACCCAGCTCATCACTTTCAGATTCCGCGCGGCAAACATCGGTGCCAGCACCGCTTTCATCAATGTTTCGCCTGTTTTCCCATCGCGACCGGCGTGCAGGACCTGCTGCTGACGGGCGTACTCATCCAAACCAGGCAGATCCGACCCGATGGAAGGGGTAAAATTCACAAAATGACTGCCACTTTGCATCGCGGCCAGGGCATAGAGTGTACTCGCGGGGATGGGGGAGTGACTTTTGGAAGCCAGCGACTTCTGGATGTCGAACCACTTCCAGCTACGGACTTCATCGGGCGGTGGTGGTTCGGTGGACGAGACGTTCACGACGATCACCCGGTCAAGTTTATGGTCCGCCTTAAACTTCGTCAGGTCTTTGGCCAATCGTGAGACCGCTTGGCCGGCGGTCTCATTTCGCGTTTTCAGTGCGGCGGGGCCGGCAAGCGACTCAATTTTGGCTCCGACATTCACGAGTGTCCCAGGGCGCACATTGGCATCGAACTTGGCCAATTGGGATGAAATTGCGGTCAGCGTCTTTTCGTTAAAGACGTGCGATTTTTCGATGAGGACTCGCGCCTCGGCCAAATACGTTGTCTCGCGAATCTCGTGTCCACCAACAACGACTTCGTCCCAGTTCATCAGATCCAGACCGGCAAAGGGGGGCAACGAAGTCACAAGTCCCGTTGTGTCAGTCAGACCTTTGCGGAGCGCTGCCAAGCCCACAACGACAGTCGTGGCGACGCCACCCCAAGCACCAATCAACCAGACACCAACTTTTCGCTTTGCCATCGCACGCGCCTTCCTGCCTTGTCATTGAGGTGTTGCCGCAACCGTCGGTAACACGTTTTTTGGGATAGGTCACTCTATCACAGGAATTCCTTCATCGCGAGAGAGATCAGGCCCACATCCACCGGATCGGCAGGACTGGTGGGAAAACTATACCGTTTATGAGGCATCATAATCCGCAGGGATCGGATGATCGGTCAGGTAGAGGTCCTCTCGAAAAAAAACTCAATCCCGAACCCCTGCAGTAGTAACTCATCTCACCTCAGGAGGAGGAGTCTGGAAGGCGAATCAGAAGGAAATCGCGGCTGAAACAGCCCCCCGTTCCTGATGACGGGAATCCGTTCCGACGAGAAAACACAAGCTGAAAAAAAGGGCCGGAGGATCGGGATTTGGTTTTTTGGTGAAATCAGTAGAATGAACATCTCAGGTTGCCAGGGAGGCAGATGGATGTCAGGTCAGTTCGCACGATTCGAACGGAAGAGGGAACGATGAATCTCAGGCCCAATAATCGATGTCAACCACGACAACCACAACAACATCGGAAACGGTTGTTACCGCTTGCGTCTTTGATTCTCTTGCTGCTGATTGCCGTCAGCCTGATTTGGACACAGGCGTCGGCACAAGATTCGCCGGGGGCCGATCTTGCGACGGATGCCGGAAAACCGGCCTGGAGTCGTGAAGCCGCCTGGTCGAATGAAGGAAAAATTCCCAGCGAACCGTATGAAGTTTGGATCGCTCTGGGGGCGTTTCGCTATCCCCTGGCGTTGACCTCCATCATTGTCGTCTGGTTTTCGATTGAGCGGCTAGTAGTGCTGCGTTATGGGCGGGTGATTCCCCGCCATTTTGTGAAGCGATTCTTTGAGCAGATGGATGCCGGGAATCTTGATCCGAAGATGGCATCAAAGCTCTGTGAAGAGAACCGCAGTCCGGTGGCACTCGTCCTGGCGAACGGGATTCGCAAGTGGGGGAAAAGCAGTGTCGAAGTCGAGCAGGCGATTATCGATGGTGGTGAGCGGCAAATCAGTCAGCTCCGCAAGCATATCCGCATTCTCAATGGTGCTGCGACCGTTGCCCCCTTGCTGGGCTTGCTGGGGACCGTGGTGGGGATGATCGATTCCTTCAATCGAATCTCGCAAAAGGCGGCGATGGGAAAATCCGAGGCGCTTGCCAGCGGAATCGGTCTCTCACTCTTGACCACGGCCGCCGGGCTGGGAATCGCGATTCCCGCGCTGATCATGTACATGTACTTCACCGGCAAGGTCGATTCGTTGGTGATCGAGATGGACGGGGTTGCGCAGGACCTGGTCGATTTGATCTCGGCCGAAGGCTTGGCGGAACAGGCTCGAAGCGTCAAGGGAGTTGCAGGCAAACCCGATCCCCGCCGGGGTGTCTGAATCACAACTCGACGGTCTTTTACCACTTCATTCCCGCAGAAATTTCAGGCTTCATCGGTTTGAATCGGTCCTTTTCGGCAATTCATGATGGGCTCTGTCAACAGAGTTGATTTGCCGTTCAGTCAATAAAGAGCAGCTCATTCAGCCCCAGCAGCGACTGCAAATAACGTGGCCACCGATCTGCTTCGGGATGGATGGTCACCTCGGAGCCACCCGCAGCGATCGCACCGGTCGGTTGCAGAAAAGCCTGGCCCAGCTGGATTTCCTGATCGCTGGGGTTTCGTTGGAAAAGGTGCTGATAGCAAACCTCAATTTTTGCTCGAATCGAGGCTTGGTCCTGTTCCCGCAGAAGTCTTTCGGTGAGAACAGCCGCTTGTGATTCGATGAAATCACTGTTCAAAAGAAACAGTTGCTGCAGTGGTGTCGTCGTTGCATCGCGAGCAGGGCTGTGCGAGGTAGGAGGTGGAAAGTCAAACAACCGTAGCAGATCGGTTTGCTCTTCACGGCCAACCTTACCATACAAGGTCCGGCGATGATTTGTCGCGAGATCCAGTTCTGCCGCAGGGCCTCCCATCGTTGTATCGAGATTTCCCGCCGCAGCGAGCATCGCATCGCGCCAGGGTTCAATATCGAGCCGCCGCCGACTCATGCGGGCCAACCATTGATTCTCGGGGTCAATCTGGCTGGATTGAACATCGCTGTTGGCCTGGGGTCGATCTGACCGGGTATTGCTCGATTGTCGATACGTTGCGGACGTGACAAGTAGGCGATGAAGTCGTTTCTGCCGCCAGTTTGTAGACATATGCTGACTCGCGTTCGCGTCACGCGATCCCGCGAATTCTGTTGCCAGCCAATCCAGCAATTCCGGGTGCGTGGGTCGATCTCCCTGATTGCCAAAGTCGCTCGGGGTTTTCACTAAACCGCGGCCGAAATGATGTGACCAGAGGCGATTCACCATCACTCGTGCCGTAAGTCCCGGTGCTTTCCGGAAGACCGACTCGACAAACTCATGCCGACCACTCCCCGAGATAAATGGCTGGGGGGGCTCGGACGACAGGACTTCGATAAACCGCCTCGGAACGATTTCCCCCGGATTCCCCGGATTTCCGCGACGAAAGACGGGAAGATCGCGCGGTTGCCGTTTTCGCACGTCCAGTCGGGTCATATCAGGGCCATCCGGCAAGACATACAGACTGGCTTCCTCGACGGTATGGGCCATGCGTGCATCGAACTGTGGAGTCGTTTTTCGCAGCAGTTCCATTTCGGCAATCAGTTTTCGAGCCTCTTCCGA
>CAMBQP010000233.1 GCA_945869955.1 Schlesneria paludicola DSM 18645 | reverse complement strand
TCGGACGGAACGAAATCCCTGCGGCTGAAGTTTCGAGGGATACAACTGGTCTCCCCCCATTCACGATACGGTCCCGTTCACCCCCGCGACGACGCCCATTTCGGGTTCCAGAAAGCACATCCCCTTCCAGGCCTGCGGAGCTTCACCTTGAACTCCGTGCCAGGTCTTTCCTCCATCGCTGGTTTTGAAAATTCCCGCAGGAGAAAGTGCCGTCGGTTGACCAACAACCAGCCCCTCCTCCATGCCAAAAAACTTGACGTAACGCAGTGCGGGAAGTTCCGCGTTTTCGATACGCCGCCAGGTCGAGCCCCCATCGTGGGTCGCCAGCAAAACTCCCCGGTCGAGTCCCGCATACGCAACATTTTCGCTCCCGGCGATCCAGCCCACGCGATCATCGAGAAAGCAAACACTCTGCAGAGAGACATCCTGACCACAGCTCGAAGTGGCCCACGTTCTCCCCCCGTCCGTCGATTTGCAAACCGCCCCATGCTCACCGACGGCAAACGCGAGTTTCGAGCCAATCAGCCGAACATCATGCAAATAAGCATCATCCAGCCAGGTCGAGGGAATTTCTGCGGCGGGCAGCGAGTGACACAACAGTATGACGGCCGAGAGCAAGCAGAATAAACGACCGCCATCCCGGAATCGCGGAAAGTATCCCAGCATTGTCCCCTCCTTGTTTTCGCCAGTCAAACCCCGACACCTGACATCAACGCGAAGCCCGCTTCCATTTCTGCTTCCATTCCGAGCTCCACTCCCATTTCCGCATGGAAGCGAATTTCACCCCCATTGACCGATCGCAACGGAACCTATTACCGATGTTCGATCATTCGGCGGGTGTGGTGGGAACCGAATGACCCTCGCGCTCATGAACATGGAACGTGGTGTCTGTGGATCGGGACTGGTCCCGATTGTTTTCACCCAACGACGCCAGCAGCCGCCGGATCAGCTTTTCTGCTTCACCCTTTTCGAGTAACCACCGATCGCGGGCGGATAACCATTGATTCTGATGGCTCGAAGCCTCGACCGCCGCACTTTGTAAACGCTCTTCACCTCGCCGCAACTCCTCATCACGAGCCGCAAACCAGTTCGTCAGCTGCTGACGCTCTTCGGCAAATTCGAAACGCTGCTGATCAAATGTCGCCTGAGCGGCCAAGTATTCGCGCGTCTGCCCTTCCAGCGATCCTCGCATTTGCTGGTAATAACCGAGCAACGATTCCCGGACCTGCTCGACTTGCTTCCGCGCTTCGTCCTGACCGACTCCCTGGGTCAATTGTGCCCAAGCTTCTTCCACCGCCAGTCGCATCTCCAGCGTCGCTCGGTGGGTCTCTTCCAGCTCGCTCCGCAGTTTATCCAGCCGCCCCCGACGACCCTCCAAACTTTCACTCAGCGTTGCCAAACCCTCTTTTTGGCGGCGGATCTCAGCCTGCTGAATCCGACGTTCTTTTTCCCAGCCTTCACGCTCGGCCACCAGCAGAGTCCGGTCCGAATCCACCGTATCGGCAATCGCCCGTTGAGTTCGTTGAAACAATTCTTGTTCCCGGTCCAACGATTTTTCCCGCTCATCAATCGACGACCGGTACAGGTCGATTTGTCGCAGCCGACGAACCATCAACATGCCAGACTCCTCGATCCGCTGCCGCTCAACCTGCCGCTCTCGTCGATGCTCGTTCTGCGCCTGCTCAAATTCAAAACGGGATTTTTCGAGATGGTCTTGCTGAAAACGAATTCGGTTTTCCACCATCATCTGCTCACGCAACAAATCCCCATGCTGGGCCTCAAAAGCCGCGTCTTGCTGCACTCGCGACTGGTCCCATTCCTTCCGCTCATGCGCTTGCTGCTCTTCCCACTCGCTCCGCTCTTGCAGCGAACGTGCGTCGTGCTGGCTCCGCAATTCCGCCAATTCCTGCTGCAATAATTCGCGAGCCGCCTGCAGCTCCGCCTCGTTCGCCTGCTGTTTTTCTTCCCACGCGGCGTGTTCCGCTTGACGCTGCGCGACCTGCTCGTGCTGGAATTGCTGGATTTCGGTTTCGAGAGCCAGATTCGATGCTCGAAGCTTCGCCTCTTCCGCGTCCCGTAGTTGCTGCCACTCGGCTTGTTCGGCTTGGAACTGCAGCATCTGAGCCGCCCGTAATGCCGATAATTCCACCGCCAGAGCTTGTCGGGCAACCAGAAATTCGGCGTTGGCGCTTTCAACCGTCGATTCAAACAGGGCTCGTTCGCGCTCGACTTCCCCTTTTTCCAAATCACGAACCTTCACCCACTCTTCTCGCTCTTGCTGAAAAGCCGCCTGCCGTTGTTCCCATTCGGTCGTCAACGATTGCCAGAGCTTTTCCCGCTCTGACTGCAACGTACGGTCGTTTTCGCTGGCGAGTTCGTCCAGACGTTTTTGCAACCACCCCTTCAGTCGCTGAACCCGATCCTGCTCTTCGTGAAAATTAGACCTAACTCGGTCAAATTCATCCCGCTCGATCTGCATCTCGGCCAGAATCACACTGCGAACCGATTCCGTCCGCTGTGTAAGCTCGACTTGGACCAGGCGGAGCTGCTCTCGTTCTTCTTCGATCTGCTGCAATTGCAATTCGTATTCGATTTGCTGCTCGGCGAGTGACGTTTGGGTCTTTTGCAGATCCCCTTTCAGGACTTCAATTTGCGAAAGATCGTTAGCAATCTCGTGAACGAATCGCTGCTTTTCCAGTTCAAACACCGCCAGTTGATCGACCAGCGCCTGCTCGCGCGTCCGCAGATCCGCACTTTCGGTCTCGATTTGGAGGTGGAGTTGCTGAGCGAGTTGGCTCACTTCGTTCAGAAACTGCGTGTTGAGTCGCGCCGCGACCGGTGCAGGTACCGCAACGGTTGCCGGAGTCGGTGCCGGGCTGCTTCTTTCGCTCGCCGTGGCCTCGTTTTCACGCTCGACCGCGAAGGAAGAATCTCGTAGGGAATTGAGATCGATATGGGGCCGACTCAGATTCGAAAATCCCCCGTGGGCCGGGTCGATCCTTGCCCCCAACAGAGGAGACTGCTCACGCTGCGAATTTGCCGACAGGCCGGGTTCCCGGCGCTGAGACTCATCGGTGGTTCGCTCGATCATTGGGGGAATCCTTTCCCGGCCATGGACTGATCACATCAATAAATCAAAACCAGTCAGTGACTCGATCCGTCGAGACGCTGACTGGAAACGGCATTGGATTATGCGGTTAAAGCTGTTTGTCGATCGCCGCGCTCAGCTTGCTCAGTGGAGTCACACCGACAAAGCGATCCACAATTTGTCCCCCTTTGAAGAGGATGACCGTGGGGATGGACGAAATTCCGAGTGAACTCGCCACTTCGGGATTGTTGTCAATATTCACCTTGCCGACACGAGCCTTGCCAGCAAAGCTGGTTGCCAGAGCTTCGATGGTCGGTGTGAGCAATTTACAGGGGCCGCACCAGGGAGCCCAGAAGTCAACGAGCACGGGTTGATCGCTATTGATGACATCTGACTGAAATCCTGCATCAGAAAACTCGACCACATTCCCAGCCATGTTGACCCTCTCGGAAATAAAATCTGCGTAATGGAACCCTCGCACTGCAAACGATACCGTTCCGTGCCGTCGGATTATAGGGAAAACCGCGCAAGGGTCAATTTGGATTGTATTTGAGTTTGGAAACGATTTTGGATTTGCCTGGGGACTGCAAACCAGCAAAGCTCTCCGGGCGGCAACGCAGTTCCCTGGTTTTTCGCGCATTTCCTGCGGACAAAACCAACGATCAGATCGAATACTCGGGTGCGTTCGGCATGAAAACCCTCACGCGGCGGGCAGAAACATAGACCTGATCTCCCGGCTTCAGCTGTAACTCGATATAGCGTTCCAGGTTGAGGTCCACATTCAATGCCAGACCAAACTGCTCAGAAAAAACCCGAATCTTCGCCACGGATCCAGCGGGATTGACCTGCGTGACACGCACTTCCAGGCTGGATGTTCCAAAAGGAAATCGTTCAATGTCCAGTTCGTGCGGCCGAACATACGCCGTTGCATCCCGTGATTCCGCATGCGGATACTCGGGATACGCGATATTCAAGGCTCCCAGCATCGCCATTCCATTCTCTACGCGACCATGAAACACGTTCACATTCCCCAGAAAGTCCATCACGAACGGGGTCGCCGGGTGATCGAACACTTCTTGAGGTGACCCGGATTGTTCGATGTGCCCGCCGCGCATCACCACCACACGGTCGGCAACTTCAAAGGCCTCTTCCTGATCATGGGTAACAAAAATGGTGGTCAGATGGATTTCGTCGTGCAGCTGTCGTAACCACTGCCGCAATTCCTGCCGAACTTTCGCGTCCAATGCCCCAAACGGTTCGTCCAGTAGCAAAATTCGCGGCTGCACAGCGAGCGCACGCGCCAGGGCCACCCGTTGACGTTGTCCCCCGGAAAGCTGTGACGGATACCGCTGAGCGAGCCCCTCTAGCCGGACCAGATGCAGCAGTTCCTGCACCCGCTGCTTGATTTCCGCACCCGGACGATTGCGGACACGCATCCCGAACGCCACATTTTCGAAAACGGACATGTGCCGGAACAACGCATAATGCTGAAACACAAATCCAACTTGCCGATCTTTGGGTGATTGATGAGTCACATCCTCGGCCTCATACAAAACACTCCCCCGATCCGCAGATTCCAGACCAGCAATAATGCGGAGCAACGTCGTTTTGCCGGATCCTGATGGCCCCAGGAGCGCCAGCAGTGAGCCACTTTGGGCCTCCAGGCTGACATCGTCCAGGGCTTTGAAGCTGCCAAATTGTTTCGACAGATTTTTGACGACGATACTCATGGGAATTCCAACTCGGTAAGCAAAACAACTCTGATTCAATCAATTTCAATAAATTCGGGTCAAAAACACAGGACCGGCATCACTCGGTTTGCTGGATTGAGGCGGCCTCTTTTAAATCCGCCGCCGTTTTCCGCTCCAGGGCAATTTTAATGAAGAGCGTCACCAGTGCCAGCATCGTCAGCACCGATGCGAGGGCAAACGAGCTCGCGTAAGTTGCCGAGGTCCCTCCCTCAAACAGTGTCCCCACCCGAATCGGCATAGTTTCGGTTTTGCCAATGATTCGTCCCGAAACCACATACACTGCCCCAAATTCCCCCATCGCCCGCGCGTTGCAAAGAATCACCCCATACAACAATCCCCATTTGATATTGGGAACGGTAATTCGCCAAAACATCTGCCAACCGTTAGCCCCCAGGCTGATGGCGGCGATTTCTTCATCGGCACCAATCGCTTCCATGACGGGAATCAGTTCGCGAGCCACGAAGGGTAAAGTCACAAAGGTCGTCACCATCACGATCGCCGGAAACGCATTCAAAACCTGCAGGTGATTCGCCTGAAGCCAAGGGCCAAAATAGCCTTTGGCACCAAATAACAACACAAACATTAACCCTGCCACCACAGGCGAAATCGCAAACGGCAAGTCAATGATGGTGGTCAGTAGCGTACGACCGGGAAAGCGAAAGCGGGTAATCGCCCAGGCCGCCGCCACACCAAAAATTACGTTCAAAGCGACCGAAACCGGAGCCACCAATAACGTTAACCGGATCGCGTTCCACGTTTCGGCATCCGCCGTCAGGTTTTGCCAATAAACGACAGGGCCATGAGAAAAGGCGTGATAAAAGACGTTGGCGACAGGTAAAATCACCAACACCAGCAGCACAGCAATCGAGCAGCTAATCAGGCCCCAGCGAATCCACCAGGGATCCTGTTGAGCCGCACGACCGCGTAACGTCCCCGTAGACGCCGCTGCGGCATTCGGTAAATGCTTTGGCACAGAATGCATGGCCGATGCCTATCACTTTCGGGAAAGAACGAACAGAAACAATTCCACGATCCAATTTGCCGAACTTAATTTGCCGACGAGTTTGCCGCCTCGGTGCGACGTTCGAGAGTGTTAATCACAATCAGCATCATGAACGAGGCGAGCAATAACACGATTGCGATCGCCGTTGCTTCTGCATACTGAAATTCCTCCAGCTTCTGCACAATCAATACGGGAGCAATTTCAGTTTTCATCGGAGTATTACTGGAAACGAAGACCACGGATCCATACTCGCCAATCGCGCGCGCGAACGTTAACGCAAACCCGGTGATTAACGCGGGATAAAGAGCAGGCAACAACACCCGCCTGAAAGTCTGCCAGCGACTGGCGCCCAAGCAGGCCGCCGCCTCTTCGATATCGGCATCCATGCTCTCCAGCACCGGCTGCACAGTACGAACCACAAACGGCAATCCAATGAACGTCAACACCAGCACAATCGCCGACTGCGAGTAAGCCAATTTGATCCCCCAAGGGACCAGAAATTGTCCCATCCAACCTTTGGGAACATAAAGACTCGAGTACACCAACCCTGCCACCGCCGTCGGCAGGGCGAAGGGGAGGTCGACGAGCGAGTCAAACAGACGCTTAAAAGGAAAATCATACCGGACCAGCACCCACGCCAGCAGTAAACCCAGCACCGTATCCGCAATCGCAGCAATCGCAGAACTGCTGAAGGTCACGAAGTAGGCGGCTCGCGTCCGCTCGGTCCATGCCGCCGCCAGGAATTGCTGCGCGGTGAGGGTCGAGGCTTTGCCGAACAACGCCACGAGCGGAATCAGCACCAACAGACAGAGATAGCTGATGGCAAAACTGAGACTCAGGCGGAACCCTGGCAAAATACGCTGTGTGGACATGACACTTGGACTTTCCAAACAGATCCCTCGAAGCATGCAAAATCGAGGGAATGAAAATTGGCAAACGTTAAAACAGGGATCTCGGCCAATTGACCCAAATCCCTGCGGGAGGCTCCAAAAACTGTCCGCAGCCTCCAGCCTCCAGCCTGACAACTGACAACTGACAACTACTTCTTCGAATAGATGCTGTCGAAGACGGCCCCGTCCGCAAAAAACTTGCTTTGCGCCTCATCCCAATTCGGCACGAGATCAGTGATGGGGAATCGGACCAGATCCTGAAACTGTCCCGAGACCTTCGCGGCAATTTCGGGATCGGTCGGTCGGTAATAATGCTTGGCAATGATTTCCTGACCCTCTTTCGTGTACAGGAATTTCAAGTAAGCTTCTGCGACCGCTCGCGTCCCCTTGCGATCGACATTTTTGTCAACGACCGCAACCGGAGGCTCGTGCAGGATGCTTTCTGCCGGATAAACGATCTGCAATTCCCCGTTCGACTCGTTGACTTCCATGACCGCTTCGCTCTCCATCGTCAGATGCACATCACCAATCCCCTTTTGAGCGAATGTCATGGTGGCCCCTCGCGCACCGGTATCGAGATTCGGGGCATTCGCGTACAGCTTTTTGATGAATTCCGTCGCTGCCGCTTCGGTGCCGCCATGCCGCACAATATGTCCCCAAGCCCCCAGAAAACTCAGCCGTCCATTTCCCGAGGTTTTGGGATTCGGAGTGATCACCTGAACCCCCTCGCTGACCAGATCGCCCCAGTCCTTGATCCCTTTGGGATTCCCTTTCCGAACAACAAAAACCACGGTGGACGTGTAAGGAAGAGATTGATTCTCGAAAGTTTGTTCCCAACCTTCTTTGAGCAATCCCTGCTTGCGTAAGGCATCGGTGTCGGTCCAGATCGAAAGCGTGGCCACATCCGCTTCGAGACCATCAATGATCGCACGTGCCTGGCTACCAGAACCACCGTGCGACTGATCAATCGACACCGAATTTCCCGTCTCTTTTTCATAATGCGCGATGAAGGCCTTGTTCACATCCTTCCAAAGTTCGCGAGTCGGGTCGTACGAGACATTCAACAGTTTGAACGAGCCCTTCGAATTCTTGGTCGCTGGAGTCGATTGATCGGTCGAGCAACCCGACATCGCGACGAAACCAACCCCGCCAACGAGTGTGGCGAGCACGAAAAACATACCAGAAAGTGGCCGAGAAAGGTGACTCATTTCAAAATCCTATTTTCCAATCGCGAAGACGGTCCAATCGCAAAGACGGATGGGTAAAACAAACGACTGGGCTCGGCGGCAACATCAGACACGCGGCACCCGGCGACAAAAAGCATGCATGGAACCTAGATTCCGTCGCCGCCAATAAAGGCGAGACTAAAAACTTCCGTCTTGGTCACGGGTGCCATGCCATAAACGGCTGCCAAGTTCGCTTCGTCCATCCGGCGGGACGAGTAATTGCGGATATCGAGCATGATACGGCGAAATCGACAGCTCGATTCCTGAGTACATGCCTCGTACGCGGTCGCGGAAACACAACCAATCGGGGCAATCAGGCCATCAAAAAACCGAACGATCTGCCCCATGGTGATTTCCTCAGGGCGTTTTGC
This sequence comes from Schlesneria paludicola DSM 18645, assembly GCA_945869955.1. Taxonomy (GTDB): domain Bacteria; phylum Planctomycetota; class Planctomycetia; order Planctomycetales; family Planctomycetaceae; genus Schlesneria; species Schlesneria paludicola_B. The sequence goes on along the minus strand of CAMBQP010000233.1, from coordinate 964 downwards.
GAGCTCAAACCCACCAATCCTCCCAGGAATACTCTTCACCACTCCATGGGCTTTCAGTTCCAGCATGATATGCTCAAGAAATCGTCGAGGAACATCATTCACTTCTGCGAGTTCACGGATCGACACAGGCCCCTTGCCGAAGCGACCGACGAGGGTCATCAAGGCACGGAGTGCATAATCCGATTTGCGTGATACTTTCATCGACACCTCACCTCGTGGCCTGCAATTAAAGTACGACTTGCGCAGTGATATTATTGGCAAGGTCGGCAGCAGTCAAGACCGATCGAGCCGCAGAGACGCGTGTCTTTGGCGATTTGCAGGCGATGCGGAAGCCGTTGCAGCGTCATCGCTGCGATTCAGCCATCGCATCCGGCCTCGAGTGCGGCCATTTTAAAGATGATTATTAGCCTGTGCCATCTGTGCCTAGTCGCGTTTCGAGGCATGCCCCTGGTCGCTCAACTTGGACCAATCATGCACCAACATCACCACCGGGGCTCCCGTCGCCAACAATTGCTGGCGAGTGTGCTCTCGTAACGGTTCAATCAATTCGCTCATTTCGATGCGAGGATTGTTGTAGAACCGCCAAGCCGCCATCGTCTCCGCAAACGACAAAACCCCGCTGGGCAGGTTGGAATTCCCCGCCACATCACTGGGCAACCGCAATGACGACGTACCAGTTCCATCAGCCGGCTTGATAATCGACGATCCTTGAGACTTTTTTGTGATCATTCCGGTGCGATTAACAGATTCAGCGATTTGTGTAGAGACCAATGATGCGGGGTCGGTGGAGAGCAGGAAATTTGCGGGAAAACCGCTGTGTTTTGCGAAATTCCACTGCTTCGGAGTCCTAAGAGAAGCAGGGCTCTTAGTATGTTGTGGATTGCCTGGCCACGTGTCATCGTCCGACAGGGAGCGACAGGGAGCGACAGGGGGCGATAGGGGGCGATAGGGGGCGATAGGGGGC
>CAMBQP010000232.1 GCA_945869955.1 Schlesneria paludicola DSM 18645 | reverse complement strand
ATAAGTACGAGATTCCTGGTCTGCCTGTTGTGTGCGTCTTGGTTTTTCTTGACCAACCTGTCGGTTTCGGCGGCCGAGGGGCCTGTTCGGTGGCGGCTGTATGTCGCCACACCCGGCATTCGCAATGACCTCGAGTATGGGGGGCATGGACTGGTCGTGTTTGACATCGATCAGGGCCACCGCTTCGTCAAGCGGATTCCGTCAGCAGGGCGAGATGACGCCGGGAAAATGGGATTGGACTGACCCCAGACGAGACCGAGGTTTGGGTCTGTGATGCATTCAACCAGCAGATGCACGTTTTCGACGCGACGCTCATCCCGCCCCGGTTGATCGACAGTATCAAGGTCCGTGATGAACCGGGCTGGATCACATTCAGCCTCGACGGAACTTTCGCGTATCCCTCCACGGGAGACATCATCGATGTTCCCAGCCGGAAGATTGTCGGCGGTCTGACCGACGAAACTGGAGCCGCAGTTCAAAGCGAAAAAATGGTCGAAATCCAAATCGACACGACGACGAAGTCGGTGTTGCGGACGGGTGATCAATTTGGGCTCGGACGCGTAACGACCGCAGTCCCCCGCCCGTAGGTTGCTCCACAAATACCGTTTCGACAGCCTGCCCACTCGCTTTGCGAGGGATTTGGCGGATAGAATTGGGGTGATGATCAAAACCAGATCGTCAGGTTTGGCTCGCGACGGTTGAGCCGTTCGTGATGTCGTCATCGTACTGGTTTTTCAGAAGGAGCAGACTTCGATGTCGCAAGCAGTTGTCGATCCGATCGAGTTACGGCGATTTGCGTCGCTGTTACGCGAGTTCACCAATGACCTGCAAAGCCGATTGACTGCCGTCAATGGCCAAATGAATGCCCTGAGTCAGACCTGGCGCGATCAAGAACATCTCAAGTTTGCCGATGAATTTTCACAACACCTGAAGTTGCTGGCGCGGTTCATCGAGGCCAACGAAACCCATGTTCCCTATCTCATGCGCAAGGCAGATCGAATCGAAGAATATCTCACTCAGAAATGATCGTCACCTGATCGATTTCCGTGAACCATCCTTCTACTGGTTTCGTTTGCTGATAAGATTGCTTTCGCGATGGGTTATCAAGGAAGCGTTTACAAGGCCCTGAAGGAAAAGTTTTCGACCACACCCGGTCTGCTGAGAGAGATTGCATGTCTGGTTACCCGAGTGCCAATGTTCATTCTGTTAACGCCATCAAAGACGTTCGGTCCGCCCTGATCCGTTTTCAGGAACGAGCCACCAACGCCATGGGAGACCTGCGTCAGAAGATCGACCGAACGGTGAGCTGGCTGGAACTGGATCGCCCGAACTATTGGCGTGAACAAGAGCGGCGTGCCTTTGATCTGCTCGCCTCGACCCGCGTTGGCTTGGACACCTGTCGCCTGCGAACCGTAGCTGGTCGCCGTTCGGATTGCATCGAAGAGAAACAAGCCTTTGCCAAAGCAAAACTGCGGATGGAATTTGTGCGGGAAAAGCAGGAACTGGTCCGAAAGTGGCTGGTTCAGTCGGGAAAAGAAGCCAATGAATACCGTGCCCGTACCAGCAACTTTCAGCGAACCCTCGAAACGGATCTCCCCTTGATGATTGCTCAGCTGGGACGGATGATTGATGCCATTGAAGGTTACTCGGACCAAACACCGACCATGACCACCACCACAAACACACGAGGCGAATCCGTTGTGATCGAGACCGAGCCGACGATACCGATTGTGAGTCCCACACCCGATCAGGATCACCCCGATCAAGATCAACGGGAGCTTGTCAGTCCTGATTCGGTCGACCGCCACTCGACGGGTACTCACGATTGATCTGCCAAGCCCGATACCTCCTCAATTCACGTCCGCACTTCACTGAGCACCGCACAACGCCCGATAAGGCAAGGCCGATAAAGTCATGAATCCAGACAGTCGTTTTTCTGATTCCCCCGTAAACCCGCCCGAAGGCTCCGGTCAGGGGCCGGTATATGGTCGAGGCCCGCAGCGGTCGATCTCATTTCAGCTTCCCCCTTTCCTTCGATACACGTTGCCAATATTTGTTTTTGCAGCGATGAGCTTTGCCTTCCTGATGTTGGTCCTGTTCACTCTGTTCGTTTTCGTCGCCGCGATCTGCAGTTCGGTGGTGAATGGTCTGTTGCATCTGGTCGGTCTTGGTCCGAAAAACACTTCTCCACCCGAGGTCATCGTGACGGTCGTGAAAGAATACCGGGACGGTCACGGGGCACAGCCGATGCGGCGACTGGAATCTCAAAATACGGATCAAACCGAATGAGTGCCTCGGACGAGAAGCCCTCGTCGCCTGCAGCGGCTCGGAGGTTGACGACTTACATGTGTCCCGGCGAGCCCTACTCGATCTCCCGCAGTATTCACCTGGCGCGGCTGGCGGCATTTTATGCGAAGTGCCAGGACTGTGAGCATCGTTTTGATATCGAACCGAACTTTCTCGCTGCAAAAGCCCCTCCGTTTCCGCCGGAACTGCGAGTCACTCGGCCGCAGTCGCTGGTGACGGAGGAAAATGTGCGTGGGGTCTACTTGAACGATCTAGACCGCAATCGGGCTATCGCCTGGGGTGAGGCGTTTGCCGCTCGATTGTGGGAGGCGCAACCGATGCAGGCGGCGCGAGAGCTGGCCGAGCTTTCACAGATTGTCGAGGGACCGGCGGCGGAATCCGAGCGACCGTCGGTCGATGCGATCGGGCCGAAGGTGATTGTTGGCTTTGATGAACGCCCCTCGTCCCCCGACATTGTCACCGGCGTTGTTTTGGGGCTCCGCAGAATGGGTTGCCATGTCATCGATCTCGGACAGACTTCCTTTCCGCTCGTGGCATTCCATTTGAGAGAGACCGATGCGACGGCGGGACTGTATGTGACCGGGGCTGGCGGTGACCCGGCACTGACGGGGTTTGACTTCCTTGATCGTGGTTCCCAGCGATTATCGATCGAAACACTGCAGCAGATCGAACAGGATTCCCTGGCCGGCGTCGGCCGACAAACGCGGCAAATCGGTCGGCACATACCACAGTTAGTCCAGTCCCGTTATGAATCGAGCCTGGTTCCGCGATTCCATGCCCTCAGGCCACTACGGATCGTGTGTGGCACTGCGACGCGGCTGCTACCCCGTATCCTGGATCCGCTATTTTCGAGACTCCCCTGCACGCTTACCCATGTTTCGTTGCCGATTCGTAAGCGAAATCTGTCAGATGTCAAAGACGTGGACCTGCAGCGCGTTGCGAGATCGGTGGTCGATCATCAGCAGCACTTGGGACTGGTGATTGACGAAGATGGAGAGCACGCAGCGTTCGTAACCGATCAAGGCCGCCTGGTGACAGTGAAACAAATGGCGCGAATTCTCATGGAATTCACCCAGCGGGAAAACCACACAGCAAAGTTCCTGGTTGCCGCATCACTCTTCACGGAAGCAACTGGCTGGCTCGAGGGCCGCGAGGCGACGGCAATCGACGGGGGAGAAACCGCAACGGGTTTGGTTCAGCAGTTCGTGAGCAGTGCAGCCGTGATGGCTTTTTCGGCAGACGGACGAATTTGGTTTCACGACGTACACCCAACGTGCGACGCGTTGCTGGTGATGGCCCAGCTCTTACAAGTCCTCAGCCTCAGCGACGCCCCTTTTTCCGCAGTGGTCAATCGCCTGTGCGTTGATCCCTAGCCATGCGGGGAAAGAAAATCCCCGAACTCACGCTGAGGGGGGAATTTGTTTGTCGTTTGCCCCCTCAGTGGCATGCAGTTCTGGATCGAGCGACCACTGAGTGCAGCTCAGATCCAGGCGTTTGACCAGCTCGATTCGCTGCTTACAGACTCAAAATATGTTTTGCGATTCACGCTGCAGCGTGATGAAATGTGATGGGTGGATCACTGCAAGATGGCACATCATCGCACCCATTTCGTCAACAATCCCGCCGCGCCACGGACCATGGCCCGGATGTGGACGGTGAATAATCCCCCCTGAGAACCTCACAGAAAGTCCCCTCTCCGGTTGCGAGTCTCGATCCCTCGTGCCTACACTATAGCCCGGCAAAGTTTGATGGATGGAAACCATTCTCCGCACCCCGAGAGGATCGCAACAATGACGAATGTTTCGCGCCGCGAGTTTTTTGAGAAGTCGATGTTCGCTGCAGCAGCGCTGAGCCTCGCGAATACCAACCGAGCATTTGCAGCGGATGGTGATGCCCCCCCAACAGGGGATAAGTTGCGCGTCGCGGTGGTTGGCGTCAAAGGCCGCGGTGGATCTCATATTCAAGGTTTCGGCGATCGGGCCGACTGTGAGATTGCGGCACTGGTTGATGTGGACGAAACCATCATCAACGCACGCGCCGACGAAATCGAGAAAAAGACCGGCAAGCGCCCTGCCGTCTATACCGACATGCGAAAATGCTTTGAGGACAAAAGCATTCACATTGTCAGTGTGGCAACACCCAATCACTGGCATTCTCTGGCCGCAATCTGGGCGATTCAGGCTGGCAAAGATGTCTATGTGGAAAAACCGGTGAGTCACAACGTCAGTGAAGGTCGCCGGGTGGTTGAAGCGGCTCGAAAATACAATCGAATTGTCCAGACCGGAACACAAAGCCGTTCCAATCCAGGGATGCGCGAAGCTATTTCGTTTGTGCATAAAGGGGGGATTGGCGAGGTCAAACTGGCTCGCGGTCTCTGCTACAAACCACGCGGATCGATCGGTCCGAAGGGAAACTACGATGTTCCCGCGAGTGTCGATTACGACATCTGGTCTGGTCCCGCCGAAATCAAACCACTCAGCCGCAAGTCGTTGCACTACGATTGGCACTGGATGTGGGATTACGGAAATGGTGACTTGGGGAACCAGGGGATTCATCAAATGGACATTGCCCGCTGGGGCCTGGGAGAGATGAGTCTCGGTGAATCTGTCACGAGTTACGGCGGTCGGTTCGGTTATGAAGATGCCGGAGAAACCGCGAATACTCAGGTTTCGATCCACGAATTTGCCAATGGGAAACGGCTGGTGTTTGAAGTGCGCGGCCTGAAAACAGCCCCGTTTCAGATTGAGTACAAAGACGGAGATACGAAAAAGTACACCGAAGCGGGTGTAGGGGTGATCTTTTACGGAACCGAAGGTCATCTCGTCGTCCCCAGTTACAGCGGGGGTGTCGTGCTGGACAAAGCCGGGGTTCCGACGGGGGTCAAATTTGAAGGGGGTGGTGATAAAAACCACTATGCCAACTTCGTGAATGCTGTCCGAAGTCGCAAGCACGAAGATCTCAATGCTGACATTCTGGATGGACATCTTTCGAGTGCCCTGTGTCATCTCGGCAATGTTTCGTACCGCCTCGGGGCGCCGACATCCGTGACCGAATTAGCGACCCGCTTGGGAGGGGACCCTGAAGCGCTCGAGACGCTGGATCGATTCCAGCAGCACCTGCGCGATAACTCGGTCGATCCCGCCACGACCAAAATCACCGCAGGCCCCAAGCTGACCCTGACACCCAAGGAAGAATTTACAGGTCCGCGGGCGACCGAAGCCAACAAGATGCTGACCCGGGAATATCGGGCTCCGTATGTCGTGCCAAAAACAGAAGATCTGTGATTCGCCTTGGGAGAATTTCGGCTTATTTTTTGGCGACGTACGTCGCGATCCCCGCTGATTCCATCAGCGGGACTGAAATTCCTTGGAGTGGACTCATCCGTGACTGATCATCCATCGTCAATTGCCGTTTCGAACGAAATCGATCCAGGCTGCCTTCCCGCCTGGGAACGGGCGGACTTGCCCGAGCCGCTTCCGTTTGGACTGGTCAATCTCTTTAAGACGATTGGTCCAGGGGCGATTTTACTCGCAGCGGCCATTGGGGGAGGCGAATGGATAGCCGGACCGTTGGCCACGAAAGAGTTTGGTCGTGGGATTCTGTGGATTGCAACGGTGGCCGTCGTGTTGCAAACGATTTTCAATCTGGAAGCGGTTCGCTATACGCTTTATACCGGCGAACCGATTGTGACCGGCTTCATGCGTCTGCAGCCAGGAAAGTTGTTTTGGGCCTGGTTTTATATTTTGATCGGAATTGCCCAGCTGGCAACACCCGCTCTGGCTGCGGCTTGCGGTGCGGTTTTGTTTGCCGCCTTCATGGGAGGGCTGCCGAAAACGCCAGAACAAGTCGCGACTCAACACTGGATTGCCACGGGCGTCATCTTGTTTACGGTGGCATTATTGCTGTCAGGCAAGTCGATTGAGCGCGTACTGGAACGATTGTCGTGGGCGATGATCCTGTTTATTTTCGGGTTTTTGATCATCGTGAATATTTTGTTCGTTCCGTTCGCGGATTGGCGCAGCACCCTCGAAGGATTTGTCGGACTGCAGCCAACCCATGGTCACCTGGAACTGGTCTTACTCGCCACGTTCGCAGCTACCGCTGGCTCGGGAGGTCTGGGAAACCTTGCCATATCCAACTGGTTTCGTGACAAAGGTTTTGGGATGGGGGCCTTATCAGGTGCGATTGGCAACGCATTGGCCGGGGACCATCTTCCGGTGAAACCGATTGGAACAACCTTTCCCATCACCCCCGAGAATATGCGACGATGGAAAGTTTGGTGGAGGTATTCGATTCTGGATCAGGTGGCGCTGTGGGCCTTTGGTTGTATTCTCGGCATGTTTTTAAATGTCAATCTGGCGGCAACGCTGATTCCTGCTGATGTGGAACTGAAGGGGATGGCTGCAGGAACATATCAAGCCCAGTTCATGGCAGAAAAACTTTGGTCTGGTTTTTGGTACTTAGCGCTGTTTAATGGTTTCTGGATCCTTTTTTCCACCCATCTCGGAAATACGGATGTGTTGATCCGCATGATCTCGGACATCAGTTGGGTCGCATTCCCTAAAGTCAGAAGATGGCCAGTGAGTCGCTTGTATGCCGTGCTGCTCATGATCTTGACAACCTGGGCCGTCTTCGCTGTGAGGTTAGGAACGGTGCTGCAGTTGTTTGAAGTGCTGGGGGTGATTGCCTGTCCCATCATGGCCATCGCTTCGCTGCAGATTCTCCGGGTCAACACCCGTTTTCTCCCCCCGGAAATCCGCCCCCACCTGTGGCGACGAATTGGGCTCGTCGCCTGCTCGATCATGTATGGGGGGTTAACGATCGCCTTGATTCTGAAACAGTTCAGCTAACGGGGACCATTGGCCCCCCAGAGACAATGGTCCCCCCGAACGAGAATCATTCGGGGGGACTGGGGTCACTTCAACCATCACGATTGAGCGTATCGATCAGTTCTCGCAGGCGAGCCGAGTCACGCCGATTGAAGTGGAGTGCGATTCGTGGCAGATCGCGAGTCGCTACGTCTTCCATTTCAAAGGGGTGTGTTTTCTCCCGAACAATGGTCCCACTGGTCAAAATATCAGAGAATTCGGCATTGAGCTTGGCAAGCAAATCGTCGTTGACCGGATTATGCAGCCGCAAGACGAGCAAATCGCGGATGTACCGCATGCTGTCGTAGTTTCGGTAGAACTGCTGAATTTCATTGACGGCGGTATCAATGCTATCGGTGATTCGAACCAGTGAAAGATCTCGTGGGCTGATCAGCTTGCGTGACAAGAGTTCTTTACGGATGAACTCGAGCCATCCCGACCAGTAGGTTCCTCCGGGGCTATCAACGCAGACAATCGGCAGCATGTCTCGTTTACCTGTCTGCACGAGCGTCAGAACTTCGAATAATTCATCCTGGGTGCCGAAGCCCCCTGGAAACAAAACCACGGCGTGGACTTCTTTCACAAACATCAACTTCCGGGTAAAGAAGTAGCGAAAGGTGACAAGTTTCGAGTCATGGTTGATGATAGGATTCGCCTCTTGCTCGAAGGGGAGCATGATATTGACCCCCATCGACATCGCAGCCCCAGCACCAATGTGCGCCCCTTCCATGATCCCGCCACCGGCACCGGTGACGACCATCCAGTTGTCCGCCGCCATCCGGTGACCGAATTCCACGGACGCCTTGAAATCCACATGATCAGCCGGAGTTCGGGCGGAACCAAACACCGTCACCTTTTTGATGTGGCGATAGGGAGTAAAGACTTTGAATGCGTAGCGCAATTCTTTCAGTGACCGACTGAGCAGCTTCAAATCCCCGCGGCTGGCCTGATCTTGTTCCAGCTTATCGGCCGTCTCCTTGATTTCGGCAATCAGAGCGGCTCGGGCATCGATCTCGAATTGTGCGTTCTCGGCCGCACTGGTCGTGGAATGGTCTGCTGGAGCGGGTAAATCAGACGTCATGAAAGGGCTCAATAAAGGGATTCACCGAAAATAAAAATACAAACTCGCCCTGATTTTCGGGCATAGACGCTCGATGTGGATGATCGGGGTTGGTGTCCCAAGTGTCCCAAGGGGAGTGTCCAAAGAAGGGGGTTGGTATCCCGCGTAAGGACTGAGGTCCCAAACGGGGACTTAGCCGTCGACAGCGTCCAACGCCTCGTCACGGGTGAGATAAAGCGCCCAGACGGTATCTAGGCGAGTCACTGACAGGAGCTCTCGCAACATCTGACTGGCCCCGCTCAAGACCATCTCGCCCCCACGGCTTTTCACCGATTTATGGCAGCGCAACAGAAATGACATGAAAACGGAGCCACAACTGGGAACATTGCTCAAGTCGATGACGAGCATGGGTGACTCGTTCGATTCGATCAATTCCGTCATCATTTCTGCCGCCTCATGCAGCAGTTCTGCCGACAAACTATTGATGTCACCTATGGGAGTGATCACAATTGTGCCGCCGGTCATTTCGACTTGAAAAAAGTCCTTGGCAGAGCTCATTTCGATCCTTCTGTTCTGCGGTGATCGACTCCGTTCTCGGTGTCAGGTGCCGTTTGGCAATCGCATCGGTTATCGTCGAACGGGCGAGGGACAACAAGCCCCCGATGACAGGGGCTTGTTGATTTTTTCCATCCAGATCAGCGTGTGGGGAGCTGATATCCTTCGCGATTCAGACGAATTCGATAGAGACTGGAGCCTGCGGTGATGTACAAAGTTTTCGCTTCAGCACCACGACCAAATCCGACATTGGTCGGAACTTCGGTGGCAATGTAGGCCAACTCTTTCCCTTCGGGGCTATAGGCGTAAATTCCAGGTCGATTTTCCGCACGAACGGCGACGTACAATGTTCCATCCTTGCCCATGATCAGTCCGTCCGGGCCGTCATACGGGGCGTAGTCGACCAAAACTTTGCGGAACGTCGCGGTCCCTTCCGGCGAAAGGTCGTAAGCCATGAGTGCCATGCGACCTTTGTGCAGCGGGGTAATGACTTTGTCGGCCTGGGCTGCGGTGCCGCGAGTCAGGCGGTTGATGGCGGTCGATCCGTTATCATTGCTGACCACATACAAGGTCTTTTGATCAGGCGAGATGGCAATTCCATTCGGTTTTCCCGCATCCG
>CAMBQP010000231.1 GCA_945869955.1 Schlesneria paludicola DSM 18645 | reverse complement strand
CCTTGAAAAAGTAGGATTGGCTGGTGAGTGACGTGAGGTTTCCAAGAGGGATTCGTGGAATCCCGACAAACATCCGGTAGGCAACTCTCTCTTGGGTTGACCTCTGTTATTCGTTATTCGTTGGGCGTTGAGCGGAAGTCTACGCTGCCGGATTTCCAGTCCGTTTTTGCCAGCAAGTTTGTTCGGGTTAGCCATCCTTGCGGGAGGATTCCGTTGTACAGCTGACGGTAGCCGATATACGAGGTCGTTAACCGGGGGTTCAATTCGACAACTCGTATGTCCCCGTCGTCGGTCAGAATCAAATCCAGACCAATATAGCCAGCCAGGCCCTCGATGGATTGGCAAACCCCCAGAGCCAGCTTACAAACTTCTGCGGCGATGGCGGGTGAAATCTCAGCGGGAATTCGGCCACCGAGATACTGAAAACGACCATCTGCGGAAAGAAACTGCTCGCCAACCGGGAGACATTCCCGCTGCTTGCCGTCGAGACTCAGGTTGATTCCAATGGAGAGTGCTTTCCCAGCAATGAATGGCTGAACTAGGCCGTTTTCGCTGGCGTTGGCCGTTTGATATGAGTGGGCCGCATGGTTCCATTCCCGCCGATTCCGGATCAGAAATGTCAGGCATGATCCCGCACCATCGCGTGGTTTTAACACCACGGGGGCGGTCCATTCTCTGGGGGGAACAGCGAAATCGATCGATCGAGTCGGGATTGTCGGCAGACCCGCTGCGTGCAGGTGATCCGCCATTCGCAATTTATCGCCACAGAGTTCAATCGCCTCGGGTGTGCAGTTCCACGAGACGGTCGGTACCCCCCGCACCTGGCGGCATCGCTGGGCCAAGATCCCGTCGGTTTCAGGTGCGATGACCAGCACCGCATCGACCTCATGACACAACTGCTGAAAAGTGGCCGCCTCGTCCGCCTGATTCTGCACGCGGACCACTTCGAAATTCCCTAATTCGAGATTCTCTACACAGGGAATCTCGGGTTCGAGTGTGGTGATCACAGAGAATCCGGGGATTTGAGCGACATCGGCAGCCACGGACTGCAGCATCAACAGTCCTTCCCGGCGCATCGACGGCGAGACCGGGGTTTCCGCGGTTCCGCCACCGACAAGAAACTCAGAGATAAAAACTCGCACAGGTCCCCTGCTCTGTTAAGGTCGTTCACTTCAGGCCGGGAAACGTCGTGGGTGCAACCCGCAGGGGATCATCGGGCAGTGTCATCGACTTCCCCAACTTAATGGTCGAGTTGGAAATTTCGCCGCCTGTTGCCAGAAAGAATCGCCCCTCGTTCACTCCCGCATCAATATTGACTACGGGATTGGCGTCGGCGGTAAAGCGAGCGGTCAGGATTGGTTGCCAGTCACCGGCCGGTGTCTGAAACCAGCCATTCGAATAATGGGCGCGGCGCGTCTGGGTGGTCGAGACGCGGTTTCGGAGAAAATCCTCGACGAATGAGTACTGTCCACGGAGTAATTTTCCGCCGTTGGGTGTGGAAAAGGTGACCAGATGCTTCCAGGTCTTTGTTTCTGGGACCAGGAAATAGCCAGAATACTCGCTGCGGTCCCCGTCTTTCTTGGCTTTGACCATGAAGCGGTAGGTCTCGCCGATTTTCCAGTCATAGTTGAAGAACGATTGTCCACCGGTTCCTTCGCCACCAAACCGACCCACTCGAACTTGATCGTCTTTGTGCAGGGTACGGACCCGTTTTTCTTCGGGGACGGAATTGGGGTCGTCTTGATCATGTGGATCCCAAACGGAAAACAGAATCAATTTTTTGCCATTCGCCAACTCTTGCAGTCCGAAGTATCCCGAGTCCCAGCCACAAACCATGAAGTAGGTCCCGTGTGCGGATGAGTCCACGGTGACATCCAGACAGAATGCCGAGCTTTCTTTCGTGCTATAGGCCAGATGAACTGAGCGGCAGGCAATTCCCTTGAGTTTCTCGTCCGCCTGGCTGACCTGGCAGAATTGCATCATGAAGAGTATGGCCGTGCAGGCGACGAGAGTGAATCGGTGCGTGAAATCAGGCATCAGTCGAACTTTCAACGGTCAGGCGGGGAGAATCGGGTGAGGAATGCAGAGAGATTGTGGGGCGAAGTTCTTTGCTGATTTTGTTGTTTTGAATTGGAAAATAGGGAATCGTGTCTTTCGGAAATTCGCGACAAACGAATTTTGTCGAATTGCCTGCGAATCAGCAACTGAATCGCCCCGAAACTTTAGCCGATTTTCGAGAGTCGCCGGTGGGCTCTGTCCGTTTTGTGATTGATGCCACGGACAGATGATCGAGGGAGTCTGGAGGGGGCAACGGGGTGGCAACTTTTGCGGTCTGTTCAATTCCTGACGGGCTGGGGGAAGATGGCGGAAGCGGCGGTGACTCGATGGAAAAGTGGCAATCGGGCCGATATGCTCCGGTCTCCCCTGGACGATAAAATTCCGGGAATCGGGTCTATCGGCGACCCCCCTTTGTCACGTGTATCACCTTGTTGATTCCGCATGCTTTAAGAGGAGCACATCATGGAAACTACCAACGGATCGTTGAACCGAAAACTCAGGATGGCGCTGGTTGGCGGGGGGCAGGGATCGTTTATCGGTCGCGTTCACGCGACGGCAGCCGTACTGGACAACCGTGCGGTGCTCGTGGCCGGGGCGCTCTCGTCCGATGCCGCCCGTGCCAAGGCGTCCGCTCCTTCGTATGATATTGCGAGCGAGCGGGCTTATGGTTCGTTTCAAGAACTCTGCGAAAAAGAGGCGGCACTTCCCGCCGACAAGCGGATCGATTTTGTCACCGTGGCAACCCCCAATCATACCCATTTCTCGGTTGCCAAGGCGGCATTGGAATCGGGTTTCAATGTCATCTGTGATAAGCCGATGACGTTTGATCTGGCTCAGGCGGAAGAACTGGCCCGGCTGGTGGAAAAATCGGGTGCTGTGTTTGCGGTCAGCCACAATTACACCGGTTACCCACTGGTGCGACAGGCGCGTGAAATGATTCGCAGCGGTGAACTGGGTGAAATTCAGGCGATTCGTTCGAACTACATTCAGGGTTGGCTGCGAACGCGACTGGAAGAATCGGATCAGAAGCAGGCAGCCTGGCGAACCGATCCCACAAAATCGGGTGCCGCAGGCTGCTTCGGTGACATTGGTACTCACGCCTACAACCTGGCTCGGTATATGACGGGGCTGCTTCCTGATCAGGTTTCGTGTCATTTGAAGGCCTTTGAACCAGGTCGACGACTCGATGACTATGGTCATGCGGTGATCCGCCTCGAGAATGGGGGTCTGGCGACCGTGACGGCCAGCCAGATTTCTCACGGTCGTGAAAACGACCTGTTTATTGAAGTGGACGGGACAAAGGGGGCGTTGTCTTGGCGCCAGGAAAACCCCAATGAAATGATCTTCCGCCGGAATGGGCAGCCACATGCTATCTACACCCGTGATCCGAACGCGTCGTTCATGAATGCGTCGGGGAAAGCGGCTTGTCGTCTGCCAAGTGGTCATCCGGAAGCCTTTTTTGAGGCCTTCGCGAACGTCTATCGGTTTGCTTACGATGATATGGTCAAGCGTGCAGCCGGTCAGTCGTTCGAGCATCGTGATACGGTTTATCCCAATGTTTACGACGGTGTGGAAGGGATGTACTTCATTCAGCAGTGCGTTGCGAGCAGTGCCCATAATGGTGCCTGGTTGCCATTGAAACATCCCGCTGCCCGAAGATAACGTTTTGGGTAAGCGGGACCGAAAAGCCGACCGTAACGGAAACCTGGTGCATGCCAGTCTGTGTCCGTTGCGGTCGTCTATTTTTTTGGAGGGGGAATTGTTCGTCGCGTTGCAGAAACTGGCTGCCAATGGCTGGAACTGCCGCTGTTGATTTTTACGGGCAAATCTTCATCGTTGTTCGGTTTTTGCGGCGGTTTGATTTTCGTTGGTCTTTCAGCATGGAATTCCTCAATTGTCAGCAGATTTGACGCAAAATTCACGATGATGGGTTTGGTGAAATCTCGATTTGATCGCGCCCCACAGGGATGAATTCACGGGTAACTCGGAATTGTCGCGATCTGGCGTAAGCGATATGAATCTCTCGGTGGTCGTTCCGATTCAGGATTTGCTGATTTGCTGGTCTGACGCGAAAAGCATTCACGCTCAATGGTTACCTGGCAGTTATGCGGTCGTCAACGGGCTTCCGGTGATGTCCCTCTGGCGACACACACAGGGGGTGAATGATATTCTCGGCGATGCGCAGACCAACGAAGACTGGACCGTTGAACGGGAAACCTATCGCGTGGTTTATCCGCAGATGGGTGTTCGTTCCATGTCGTTGACCGGCGCCTTTGTCCCCTTTTGGGATGGACTTTTGTTGAGTGTCGGCGGTGCCGCCGCGGGGCATGCGACTGGTTACGTTGCCGTAGTACAGCGAACAAAAGAGCGAAAGTTACAGCAGGACTCGACGGATCAACCCGAGAAAACTGCTGGGGCTTCGCCGGACGAACTTGTAAAACGTCCGCGTAAAAAACACATGGATCCGAACCTGCAGGTCACGGATTTTCAGGGGGAAATCCAGACTGAAGAGGATGCGGCCGTCGAACGGAACGAACTTCTCGAATAGAATGGAAGTCTGTCCTGTGATCGCGAGCTTCCGACGCTGGGCTTTCTGCTTCCTCAACGGTGCTGTATTTGCAGCCACCGTCTGAGTCGAATGAGATACAAAATCAGGCCAGCGTTGCGGAAAGCAAAAACGCCAGAAGTTCCGGATGCGCTTCTAGCGTCTTCGTGAGGAATTCCATTACCAGTCGTAGATCAGGGAGAATGGGGAGCGGGGGCCGGATCATCGTCAGATTTATTATTCGCGATGATCGCGATCACCAGGGCTGCAACCGCAACTCCCGCCACCAACAGTCCGGCGCAAAGCAGCATGTCCGAACCATCATCACAGCAGCAACCGTATTGTCCGCGGGCACCGTTTTCACCCAAAACCAGAACACCTTGGGTTTTCGCCGCAGGGGGGGCTGTTTTTTCCGACCACAAACGATAGATCCCTTCTGTCGCTCCAGAGCTCACAAGATAGACTCCGGATTTCAAGTTTGCGACCGCAAATCGACCATTTTCATCCGTTTCACAGTGGCCGACATCCCGTTTACCTTGCCTCAACACCACCTTGGCACCTTGAATCGGATTTCCATTGTGGTCAACGGCACGACCCGTGAACGTCCCTCCTTGACCCAGGCGGACATCCAGGGTCGAATTTTCGGCAACGACGCGGACAATTGGTTGGGTAGGTGATTTTTGGTCAGCGAGCAAACGTGCTTGCGGAAACACAACTCCGACCATGGCGAGCGCGACCAGTGCTCCCTTGAAGAAACCAAGTCTCTTGATCATTTTATGCTCCTCGTCGACAGCGATAGGGATAAATCCATTTGGTTCGCAAGGGGCGACACCCAAGGAGATTCATCCCCGGATTACCTCCTCCGAACATCATCCCGCAATTTTCAATGAATTGAAAAAAACGTCGAGTGCAGAAAATCGAAAATGATCGTAATTTGGGGCGTCAACTGCGGGAATTGGGAGCAGAGTTTTTTCAAAGAGGCAAAAAGTGCCGGAGAGGATGCCGGAGTTGAGTCTTGGAAACTCAGCGATGCCCAGGGGAGGCAGCGGTTTCGTGCGGGGTTATTTCTGTGACGGGGGGCCATCACGAGCAAGATCGACCGATTAATTCGGTTCGAGGTACCGGGTCACCGCCCCCATGGGGGCTGATGGTGTACAGATTTTGTCTCGATCAATAAAGACGCCGCCAGAAGGTGCGACACAACTTCTGGCGGCGAGTTTCTCTTGCGAGAAAGCGATCCCCGGATCAAGGGGAGTGCGGTGCAGGCGAATCATCCGATTTGTTATTCGCCGTGATCGCAATCACCAGCGCGGCAATGGCGACACCAACAAGAATTGTACCGGCACAGCAGAGCAGTAATCCGGAACCGTCGTCGTCACAAGCACCAGCTTGGCCGCATTGACCACGCGCACCATCTTCGCCCAGCACAATCACACCTTGTGTCCGTGCGGAGGGGGGAGCGGTTTGCTCGGACCAAAGTCGGTAGGTGCCCTGAGCGGGCCCGGAACTGACCTGATAAACACCCGATTTCAGATTTTGCACGACAAAGCGACCGTTTTCATCGGTCACGGAATGGCCAACCTCGACCTGCCCCTGCTTCACAACGATCTTGGCTCCTTCGATCGGAGACCCACTGTGATCCACGGCACGACCCGAGAATGCCCCCGCCTTGTTCAGGCTGACGTCCAGCGTGGTATTCTGTGCCAGCACCTTGACCGCAGGTTTAGAGGGAAGTTTTTGTTCGGCGAGAATGCGAGTTTGGGGAAACAGGACCCCAATCATCGCTAACGCAACTGTTGCGCTTTTTAAAAAGGCGAATCCTTTGCTCACGTCCTGGCTCCTAAGCTCAAGAGAATTTGGTCACCGCTCATGCGAATGATTCCAGGGCATGATCGTACGAAACTCACGCTTTCGAAATCATCCCCTTAGCCATTGATATCGGAATCCCAAATCCACTTGGTCGAGCAGAACGAGCACAGTCGTCATATCCTACCTGACCCAAAAACAAACCAATACTGAGTACCGATCTTCTGCAATCGTTGCCGAAGATCGCCCCGAGTTCCGGCGCTACAGTGGGAGCCTGGAAACGGATGGGGAAATGTCGTGAGGGTCGCTGGCTCGGCATCGGTTCTGCCGCTCAATCGCGACGCTCTGATGCCGGGCTCCGACTAGACGGTTTGTGCGACGAGTTGTTCGAGGATTGACAGATATTCCAGCGTCCCTGTTTGGGTCCCGCTGATCTGCGTTGTCCCTTTCGCAAAGGCCTGCTTCCAGGTGATCTTTCCCTGCATTAAGTCCGCAAAGGTCTGAATGTCCAGATGGCAGGTGGCTGAACGATCTGGATGCAGTCCTGTCTCGACGGAAATCAATTCTTTTCCCGCAACAATCAACTGCCATTGTCCACCCCCGTGGCCTGCAATGTCCAAGCCGATTAATCGCTCGTCACCGCAGCGGGAAAGATTGGCGCCTGCCTGGTCAAGCAAAGGTTGAAGGTGGCGTTCGGCATCAAAATCGGGCTCGATTGGCTTTTTGCTGGGGGTTGGAAATCCGTTTTCAATCGCAATTTGAGACAGCTTCAACAGTAATTCGCGATTGACTTCAGGGCAAGGAAGCTGCGGGCAGGCCAGTTCGGTGTTCGTGGTGTCAAATTCGGGGTCCATCTTCCAGTACGAGTTGTAAACCCGGATATGTTCATAGAACAGTTTTTCCGATTCCGAGGCACCTTCGGGTTGGCTCCCCGGTCCGCAGAAGGTTGCGCCATAAAATCCCGTGGATTGCTCGAGCACATCCCGGATCAAGCGAACGGTGACCGGGTGTTTGGGGGTCAGATGATAGGTTCGGCCATGCCACATTCCATGCGTGATCACGTGAGACATAATCGCAGCAACCCAATCGACCGGGACCAGATACTTGGTTTCCTCGCCGGTCAGCGTCATGCGATTTTGTTCGCCCCCCACGAGTCCGGTCTCGTTCGGTGGCATGGCACGGACGATCGTGTTCACGAGTTGGAGTGCGGCGTAATATCCATGGTAGGTCGTGGTCATTCCTGTTTGGGAATCGCCAATAATGATTCCAGGGCGAAAGATGGTTGGCTCATCCAAAAAATCGGCTTCACGAACCAGTCGCTCTGAGCGAAGCTTACTGCACTCGTAATCGTTGGAAAATTCCTGGCCGACATCGAGTTCGGATTCCAGCACCCGCCCTTGCCTGAGTCCCGCGACGTATGCCGTGGAAACATGATGGTATTTGCGAATTCCCGTATTGCGACAAAATTCGAGGACATTTCGTGTCCCCTCGATATTCGATCGCCAAGGCTCACCCTCGTTGCTTGTCGAATGAAACGTCAAACTGGCGGCATTATGAATGACTGCCGAACAATATTCGGCGGCCCAGCGGATGTTCACCGCATCCAATCCCAGATCGGGTTGAGCGATATCACCTTCCATCACAACGGGACGGGGCAAGGATTTGCCAAGGTGTCTGTCCCATTGGCAAAGCATCGACTCGATTCGCTGGCGTGCGGACTGTTTTCGGTTCGGTCTCACGACGACAGCGACGGGAAACTGATGCAACAGTAAATCACGAAGCACGTAGTTGCCCAGTAATCCCGTGGCCCCGGTCAACAAATGATAGCTCATGCGAAGTGGTCCAAACAGAATTCCAGATTCCAAACAGGGGACTTTCAGGAATTCAAACAGGATTCCGACCGAGGTCGATCAAAAAACGAATGAACCTGAGAGTCTAACTCGGCAGACACCCGTTTTTCAATCGTCATCGGCGCAACGAAAACCTTGCGTAAGATCAGATGGCTGATAAAGCTTCGCCATGCGGATCAACGTGCAGAGTACGTTTGTTCGGTCTTTCATGTCGATTCGACACCCTCTGGTTCCAATCAGGATCGTGCTCGGAAAAAACTTCGCCGAATCCGGTCCCAATTCCACAAAAAGACTGTTGTTTGCAGCAGACATTGTTCGCTCATCTCTTGCAGTCTGCAAAGGTTGTCGTCAAAGAGATTCTCCTTCAACGGCCTGATTCCCTTCGAGGTTTTCCTGGGGGGATTGTTTCCAGGGAGACTCGGGGGTTTGTGGTGGCCAGTCGAGTTTGACTTTTTGATCCAGCGACAGGCCGGACAAATCGATCTCTGCACCGAGATGATTCGTGTGGTATTCTGGCAGAAGAGGGGCTGATACTTCGACCGTACTGCGAATGGAGTTCAACCAGATTTCTGCACGACTTCCAAACGCAGAGCCCAGCATCACCTTGGCCTCATCCCTTTGGTGAAGATCCAGATGACGCCAGAGTCGTCGCGCGCTTTCGATCAAGGATTCACTCGAAGGGTTGGCTGCCAAACCGGTGATTAGCTGCTGCCACGATTTCAAGATCCCTTCCCGCTTGCCAGAAGCCTCGGCCAAACTGAGCCAGGCCCCGGTGAGTGACGGGTCGCGCTGAATCGCCCGTTCTAATGCTCGCTCTGCAGATGGGGGAGTGCGCTGAACCGTTGCCCGATACCAGTGGTAGCGACCGATCCAGAACGGATTGGCGACCAATAGAAAGCCCGGGATCAGTATCAAACAAAGCAGAATCGTCACAAACCGTGGAAGGGAGATTTGTCGAAATCGCTGGTAACAGAGCCATGCGGCAGCCATGCCATAAACAAACCCGACAACATGGGGGCGATTGGAAACGGCAACCGTATCCCACGCCGTTCCCAGGAATCCCAACGCCATCACCGAGAGACCACAAAACAATCCCTCGATCGAAAGCGCCGGTGGGTGTTCGTGATCGAATGCGCGTTGACCAGCGAGTCCTCCCAGGACTGCGTAGACGGCGCCGCTCAAACCCATCACCCCATG
>CAMBQP010000230.1 GCA_945869955.1 Schlesneria paludicola DSM 18645 | reverse complement strand
GCGAAGTATGGGTTTTTCCCTATCTAAGTTTGCGGCGCCCAACTCTGCGAGAGAGGATTCGATGTCGCTCGATGCGGAGATGAAAATGCGTGGTGCAATGGCCCCCATGACAGATCGAATGGACAAAGATCAAATCAACCAACCGTTGCCGGAAAGTTTGGCGAGGGTTGCGGATCAAAAGCCGGGCAAACCACAGCGAAACGTGAAGCTCAACAAGGACGAGGCGAGGTCCCAGCTAGAGGAAATGATGGAAGCGCCACCACCGGTGGTGGATGGTCCAGGGCCCGGTGGCATGCATCCGGGTGGCATGGGTGGCATGCCCATGGGTGCGAAGCGTCGCATGGGTGGCATAGAGGTACAAGGTGGCACGGACGGAGTGCAGAAACACCTGTCGACAGCTCCCGATGTCGCGAAATCCGAAAGGAGTCTCGGGTTTGACGGGATAGACGGGGACCCACCGATGGACGAGGCGCGGCCACAGGATGCTCCATTTAAAGATCCTCTCAATCTGGATTCTCGCCAAACTCAAAATTTGGATGATGATGTCGACGATTTTAAAAAACTCGCCTTGCTTTCGCTGGCAATCGATTTTGCTCCCCCGGCAGGGAGTCGTGAAAAGCAGTTCCGTTACCTTGGTGCTGACACATCCCAGCGAGGAATTCCGTTGGAGGTTGATTATGTCGACCATCATTCGGGTGGAGCCCTGCGAACCTTTGTCGTGGCCCTGGTTGCGATGATTGGCTGGTTCTGCTGCCGTAGCTCGATTTCGATCCGGATCGCCCTGGCGACACTCGGCCTGACCATTCCGCTGGCCTTGTTACCATTGGCCCCGCTGAATTGGCAACCGGTCCTTGACGGACTGTTTCTGGGGACACCGGTCGCCATTGGCCTGTGGTTATTGCGGGGCTGTGTACAGTGTTGTGGTCGTTATTGTTGCGGCTGTTGCTCACGACTGTTGAAACGGGATCCCCGTACCGTGACAACCCTGCTCACGCTGTTTTTGGTCCTGTCACAAACTGTGAATGCCGCCGGTCAAGAGCCTGCGGCGACCCCCCCGTCAGCGGGGACAACGCTGATTGTTCCCTTCGATGCGGGGACGGAACCACTCGCCTCAGAACGGGTTTTCCTTTCGCAAGAACAATTCAAACAGCTTTATCGGCTGGCGAATCCTGAAAAGGCTTCGAAGCAGCCAGCACCCCAGGCGGGGGGAGTCTATGAAGCACTGTATGCTGCGAAGCTCGAGACGAATGCGACTCGACCGGACGAGTCGACGATCGAGGTGACGGCGCGGTATGCCGTGAAAAGTTTTGTGGAGGGGCAGTTACTGGTACAAATCCCCGTCGGCCAGGTGGCTGTGCGAGAAGCGAAACTGAACGGGCAAACCGCCGCTTTGATTGCGAATGCGGGTGGCTTCACGATTGCAGTGCAGCAACCGGGTCTGCATGTGATTGACTTTCGTTTTTCCGTACCGGCAAAACTTTCGGGGACCACCGGGGCGTTTACGCTGCCGCTGCTCGCGGTGCCGACAGGAAAACTGGTCTTTGAACTTCCTGCTCAGGATTTGTCCGTTCGCGTAAATGGCTCGACCACGATCTTTCGTCGGGTGACACAGGACGATTTGCAGTCGCTGGAATTCCCGATTGATAAGGGAGGGGATGTGATCGTTTCGTGGCAGCCCAAACAGGCGCAGGGGGCTGCTGCCGCCGTGATTCATGTCGATTCGGTGGAAGCGATTACGCTGACCGACGCCGGAACCTCGGTGAGTCATGGATTTGCTTACAAGATTCGCCAAGGGGGAATTGCGGATACCTCGTTCACGCTTCCCGAGACGCTGCGACTGCGAGCGGTCACCGGAGCGGATGTTGGGGGCTGGGAATTGCAGGGGAACGGAGCGGACCGCAAGCTGCGGGTGATCTTCCGGCGGAATGTCGCCGACCAGACGCAACTGACGATCGAAACGTTTCTCGATGTGAAGGTGGATACCGAGTCGACAACAATCAATGTCCCGCAACTGGCACCTCAAGAGGTGACCAACGAGATTGGTCAGGTGGCGGTCTTTGCCGGGAATCAATTTTCGATTCGCGCCGAACAGGTCCAGGGACTCTCCCAACTGGACGGAGCGCGGTTTGCAACACCCATTCCGGTCAGCCGACCGCCAGTGGCACCGCAACTGGCCTACCGTTTTTCCAAGCGACCGTTCAGCCTGAATCTGCTGGCGACTCGGCAAGCCTCACAGGCGCATGTCACCGCACAACAGGGGGCCTTGATTTCACTACGCAAGCAACAGCTCACCACACGTTTGCGTTACAACTTGACGGGGGCTCCCCGTTCGTCGGTCTCGATTTCCCTGCCGGAAAAATTCGTGCTGCTGGATGTGCAGGCGACTGGTTTGCGGGATTATTACATCGCCCGGCAAGAGGAAGAAGCGACCCTGACGATTGAGCTCAATGCGCCGCATCTGGGTTTGATGGAGGTGGTACTGGGGGGATTTACGCCGCGTGAGAATGCTGAATCCACGATTCGATTCCCTCAACCACTTGATGCCACACGACTCGATTCGACCGCAGCGGTCTGGCTGGAGGAAGGGTTTGCCGGGACACTGGAAACATTCGATGGCTGGCGGTCCGATGACGCGACGCAGATCGGTGGTGAGCTCCGGTCGATCCGTCCGCAGCAGACGGTTCAGTTTGCCTTTTCCTCGCCCAATTTGACGCCGGAAGCGATCACTCTGAACCTGACCCAGGCGACTCCGCAGATCTCGGCAAACGGGTTAGCGATGGTGACGGTGACGGATGTGGCGGTGATCGAGATGCTGGCGCTGCAGTGGCAGATTGATGCGGCCAAGACAGACACCTTGACGTTGACCACACCCGACTGGCTGGCTGGGAAACTGGACTTCCAGGGACAGGGGATTCGCGATGCAACCCACGTCAGTGCGGGGGGGAACCGAACCCGCTGGACCATTCATCTGCGAACACCGGTGAGCGGCAAGTACTTCGCGACCGCGACCGCCACGTTGCCACCGCCGACCGCTGATGTCGCAGTTCCTGTGGTGGCCCCAGCGCTGGTATTTGAACACGACCAGAAACCGCTGGAACGACAGCGGCAGTATGTGTTGTTGATTAATTCGTCGCTTGGTCAACTTTCGGCGGTCGATACGTCGCTGGTCGAGTCTGTCCAGCGTGAGGATGTCCCTGTGGTGATTGGTCAAGAGTTTATTGATCAGGCGACCGAGTTGGTCCGGGTGAAAACGCTGCTGACGGCCCCCAGTTGGTCGCTGCATAAGTTTGCTCAACAGGCGAGTGCCCCGGCCTCCGTGAATGTTGCCGACTTGACGACCATCATCAGTCGTGATGGAACCTATCGGGGACAGGGGCTGTATACGATCAAGAATCGATCCCGGCAGTTTTTGGCACTGCAGATGCCGGAAGGGACCGAACTGCTCTCGGTCTACGTCGCGGATCAACCCGCGCGTGCCGTGACGACCGAATTGCCGTCCTTAAATGGCGGGACGGCGCAATTGATTGCACTGCCGAAAACCAGTGCGGCGAGTCTCTCGTTTCCGGTGAAGATCATCTGGCGAGGTCGTCTATCGGGTCCATTGCCGAAGTCGGCAAGATTCAGTCGCGAAGAGTTTTCGATTCCCGCTCCGCAGATTCTCAGCCAGCAGCAGGATGCCGACTATGGGATTCCGGTGGCGAGAACCCAATGGACGGTGTATCTGCCGGATGACCTGGATGCCCAGGGGGTTCGTTCGACCGTCAAGCACAATCTGTCACTCGCGGATCATGCGAACGATCTTTATGGGAATGCGGCGTTACAAGAGGCGAGTGAATTACTCGGTTATTTTGAGCAGATGGTCGAGAGCAACAAGCGTGTTCAGTCGGTCAACAATTTGAAACAAATCGGGTTGGCAGCAAGCAATTTAAAGCGACTGCAAAACGAGTTGGGGTCCTATCAAAATCAGTCGGGTGACCGCGAGTTTGCGAGGAATTCGTCCGAGACGCTGCGTCGACTCTCGACAGTGGATCAACAGGCTCGGCAAGAGCAACAGAAGGGGGCGGCGTCATTTTCCTCGCAATCTCAACGCACTTGGGGAATGAATTCCTTTCAGGTGGAAGGGGTGACCGAGGGGGCGACGATTGCCGAAGGACAGCAAAAAGCGGTGTTTCAAGCGAATAGTGGGTCAGGGATTAATCTTTCGATGGGTGAGGTACCGATCGACAGCAATTTCAATTTCAGCCTGGGAATTCAGGACTCTGAAAGCCAAGCGACTTCAGAAAAGGCCCACAGTGAAAAAATCCAATCAAAGGCTGCATCGAAAAAACCAAAGACTGCTGGCGAACCGAATAATCCCAGTAATAACAATCCGAATAATAGTCGATCGCAACTTCGGGTCTCGAACGGGTTGAATATCGATAACCTCAATACCGAGGTGACGAATAATAACACCACTCGTTTTAATAATACTCTGCAACAGCAGCAGGGGATTCAGCAAAGCCCGGGGCAGTCGGCGAATAATTCGGCAGGGTTCATGCAGAACGGAAATGGGATTGCTGGGAACACGTTTACGAATAATGGTTCGCTTTGGAATGCACAAGTTCCGGTAAATGATTTTAGCGACCTGAATATGCCGCAGTTGGTCACCCAAGGACTTGCTCGTGAAGCTGGCGGTATGATGGGTGGTGGTATGGGTGGTGGTGGTATGGGCCCGGCACCCTCGCTCTACGGGAGGGGTTCTGGATTTGGAAACCGTCCCAACGGGGGGGCGTTCAAGGATGATGTGTCTGGAATGATGCCGTCAAACGGACCGGGGGGGCCTCAGTCTGGCGAGCAGTTCTCGAATCCGTCGTCGGTCTATTTTGGGGTGAATCCAACCGATTCCCCTGGTGGCCAAGTGGATGGACGCAATCAGTTTGTCGCTGCAGGGGGTGAAGGGGGTCGATTGGTCGAAAATGGCCGGCAGGCTGGGAATGCTGCGGCAGAACGGCGGCGACCGAGCGGATTATCGATTGGGATTACGTTACCGACTTCAGGCCGCAAGCTGGTCTTTTCCAAGTCGGGTGGCGATCCAAAACTGACTCTGGCCATTCGTCCGCAAGAGTCGATCCGGCGGGGTTTGAGCCTCGCTTGGTCTGCAGTCTGGCTGCTGGTGGCCGCCTCAGTCCTGTTCATCCTCAATCAGGCATCAGGGGTGCGTCGTTTATTGTATTTGTTCCCTATCGTCGTGGCGTTGATGGGCTTACTCGGATTTTGCGTTCTCCCTGGGAACTTGTCTTTGGCCAGCTTTGTGCTGTTTGCGGTGGGTGGATTAGTCACCGCCTGGAACTCGCTGCCAAAGGGGACGAGAGTGACAAATTAAGGGGACGAAGGTCTGATTCAGTGAACGGCGACCGAGGGGTTTAATCGCCTCAGGTATAACGCACTTCCCGATGCTGCTCTTCGAAGTACTCGGGCAATAAGGTATCCGCCTGCAGGATTCCTTTACGAGTCAGGGTGATCTCGTCACCGTTGATCGTGAGATATCCTTTCGCCTGTTGAGCGGCAAATGGCTGCGAGAATTCTTGCAGGATGTCGACCCCAAACTTGGTCCGGAATGGAACGGCTGAAAGATGTCCCTCTTTCATTTGCAGGATCATCTCGCGAATCAATCGCTGATGGGGCGTGGGGCGTAGGGCCCGATTGATGGGCAAGACTCCTGATTCGACGGTGGTCAGGTATTCTTCCAGTTGATCCAGGTTCTGATAATGGACCCCTTGAAAATGACCGAATGATGAAACCCCTGCCGCCAGCAGGTCACAGCCACGCCAGACGTTATCACGATAAACAAAGTGGTCGGTCGCGGGATTTTTCACCATTTCGTTGCCGCTCGAAACATGATATCCGTCTGCCTCGAACGAGGTCATCGCCTCATCAACCCAGCGCCTTTTGGTGGTCCAATTGGCGACAGGTGAGGCGACGCCGAGTTCTTTCATCTCTTTCGAAATCAGCGTATTGAACGGAAGTTCCATTTGGTAGACGGTCAGGTTATCGGGCTTCAATTGGCGAGCCTGCTCGATACATTTTGCCCAATTTTCGTCAGTCTCGCCCACCATTCCGGCAATCAGGTCGATGTTGACCTGGGGAAACCCGACTTGCTGGATCCAGTCATAGGCCCGAAAAACTTCGGGGGAAAGATGAGCCCGGCCATTTTCTTCCAGGATGGTGTCATTAAAATTTTCGACACCGAGGGAAATGCGGGTGATCCCGATGTCTTTGAGTGTCTGCAGTTTTTCGAGACTGAGCGTTCCGGGTTCGCATTCAAACGTCACTTCTTCGGCATGATCCCACGACACCGATCGACTCAGTTCATCCCGCAGGAAGCGAAGCTGTCGTGAGCTGAGGTACGAGGGAGTTCCGCCACCGAAGTAGACAAATTTCAGGTCACGGCCAGGAACAGCCGGTTCCCGCCCGAGCAACTCGACCTCTTTGGCGAGGGCTTCGACATAACGGGAGATGGCATTGGCGTTCTGATTGGTATAGACGCGAAAGTAGCAGAATTTGCACCGTTTGCGACAAAACGGAATATGCAGGTAGAGACCCATGGGGACCGATCGGTCCGGTTCGGCGGTGAAAGCCGAGCGAATTTCGGTGACGGCGTCCCGGTTCCAGAGGGAAAAGGGGGGATAATTTGAGATGAAATAGCTACCAACTTCGGTGGTTGCTGGAGCGATTTCGAGGGGATTTTCGAGGGAATTAAGGATGTCGGACTGCATCGGCATGTTCCGGTCGGAGGTTTGAGCCAGGTCGAAGTGGGGACTTCGCGGATGGCGATCATCATCGGTAGGTCAACGGAACCCATCTGACCGCAATCGTTTCTGACTGCAATCTCTGTTCCGACACCTATTGGAACACCGCGCGAGGTCCCTCTGCAAGCAACGCTCGCCACGTTTTTTCAGAAGGAGATGTGAAGTGTCAATTTTATGGTCGTAATCGCGAAGCCTCCGTTTTCAGAATCCGGGATCTTGGAGTTTCTTTTCGTTACTGTTCGTGTGATTCTCGTGGCGTGATTCTCGCGTGATTCTCACGTGATTTGTTTGATTCGGGCCGTTCTCCGCTGGTGGAAATATTCTTCGGCGTGTGCCAAACCGGGAATCAATCCACCCGTGACAACCTGCGCAAGCTCGTGTGAGCGGAAACGGCAGTTTTCCAGTTCTCATACGGGGGGATCCCATTTGCTGTTCGCAAATGGGCATGTACCATTCCTTGCGGATTCAACGGATGCCAATCTGCAAAAATCGCTGATGACTGAGGGAAATAGGGAAGCGATCGATGCGTTTTGAGGGTTTTGATCAAACCGACAAAATCCAATCGGTGGGGGGATACCATGACTTTATCGGACGACCTGGAGAGGAATTTAGCGGCCGCTGCGGTCGCCATTCGCACTGCGGATGCGCTGCTGATCGGGGCGGGAGCCGGCATGGGTGTCGATTCAGGGCTTGCCGACTTTCGCGGTCCCGAGGGATTCTGGAAGGCCTAGCCGCCATTTCGGGGAAAATCGTTTTCCAAAATTTCGACGCCGCACTGGTTCGAGCTTACGACAGGATCTCACGCAGGACGCTGCCATGCACATCGGTCAAGCGGCGTTCAATTCCGTTGTGATAGACTGATAGTCGTTCGTGATCCAATCCCAGCAGATGCAGAATCGTGGCATGCAGATCATAGATCGTTGCCGGACGGTCGACGGCCGTGTGCCCGAAATCATCGGTCGCTCCGTAACTGTACCCCCGTTTCACACCGGCACCCGCCATCCAACTGGTAAACCCTTTCGGATTGTGATCGCGACCGCTGGCCCCTTTCTGAAACGTGGGCATTCGGCCAAACTCGGTCACCCACACCACCAACGTATCATCGAGTAACCCGGTCCGTTTCAAGTCTTTCAAGAGTGCCGCGGCAGGTTGATCGAGAATCGGGGCATGGACTTCGTATTGTGACTTCAATGTCTTGTGACCATCCCAGTTTCCGACCCCCTCGCCCATCGCATAAGACCCATTGAACAGCTGGACAAAACGGACCCCTCGTTCCAACAGTCGCCGTGCCAGCAGGCAGTTTCGTGCAAACCCCGCCTTGATCGGATTGGTGTCGAGCATCCCATAGAGCGATTGGGTTTCCTGGCTTTCCCCAGACAAGTTCGAAACCTCGGCCGCCCGCAATTGCAGCCGAGCGGCCAGTTCATAACTGGCAATCCGAGCGGCCAGATTCGAGTCACGTGCGTGGTGTTCGAGATGTCGCCGGTTGAGCTTCTTGAGATAGTTCAGTGTGGCGGCTTCCGTCGCCGCCGAGATTTCCGGTGGCCGCGACAAGTTCGCAATCGGCTTATCCGCATTAAAGGGTGTCCCTTGGAAGACCGCCGGCAGAAAGGCACTGTTCCAGTTGTTGGAAGCGGCCTGGGGAACTCCCCGTGGATCCGGAATCGCCACAAAGCTGGGGAGGTCTGCGGATTCGCTTCCCAGTGCGTAGCTGACCCACGCCCCGACGCTGGGGAAACCGTCTAGCGTATAGCCGGTACTCATCTGATTTTCGGCGGGACCGTGCGTATTGCTTTTGGCGGTCATCGAATGGATGAAGCACATCTCATCCGCCATCCCCGCCAAGTTCGGTAGCAGGTCCGAGATCATCTTGCCCGATTCCCCGCGGGGCTTGAATTCCCACTGCGGTGCCACCAGATTCCCCTGCTCACCCTGAAACGTCACCAGCTTGTCGGCTCCTGGAAGTGGCTGGCCATTTCGTTTGATCAGTTCGGGCTTGTAATCGAACGAGTCGACGTGACTCATTGCCCCCGAACAGAAAATCATGAGGACTCGCGACGCACGGGGAGTGAAGTGCGATGCGCGCTGTGCCAGCGGTGCTTCGGGATTGATTTGCGGACGGATCGGAACCAGCGATTCGTCACTCGCCCCGATCAACCCGTCATGGGCCAGCATCGAAGTGAGTGCCAGCGATCCCAGACCGGCAGCGGCATCGAACAGAAAATCACGCCGCCCCAGCGGAATCTTGTTGCCTGAATTCATGGATTTCATCGGTTGCACCCCGTTGCAGCTCAAGATCATCGAGAAGCGTTTCGCCTGACGAATCAGTTTACGTATCAGCGTACCCGGATTCCGCGTGGGGGTCGAGACTGAGACGGACTCGGGTGACGAAGTATGGCGTCGAACTCTGGAGATGGACTGCGGTGACAAACTGTCGCGACGAACCGAATTGATGGACCACGTAACCCGCAGCGACTCAGGCAGGTCCCCTCAGAAACGTCCCCTCAAGAAAAATATCAGGGTTGATTACCGAAGCAATACAACCACTCTTGGCGTTCCTTGCCAGTCCCTTTGCCGACACGCAGAAAGATTTGCCCACCACAGATCGCCGGACTGGGGAACGAATCGGATCCGATTTGATTTTCGGCCACCTTTTCGAATCGCTCGGGG
>CAMBQP010000229.1 GCA_945869955.1 Schlesneria paludicola DSM 18645 | reverse complement strand
ACTCGAAGTTCCCAGGCATGACGATCTACAAGCCGATGATCGCAACCAGGCATCTTGTCGCGATCGATTGACGCTTACGGAAACTGTTCCATCATCACATTATTGCTCGGATTTTCAAGATACTAGGCAACGTTCATAGCCAAGCGAGGGGGACAGGCACAATTTTCCCGGCGAAATTATGGGTCCATGGTTTGCGCGATTTTCGGATCTTCTCTTTGTCGCGGGAAAAATGAGCCAGTCCCCGACATGTCCAGCCCCCGCAGGCGACGCTCATAGCCAAGCGAGGGGGACAGGCACAATTTTCCCGGCGAAATGAGGGGTTAATGGTTTGGATGATTTTCGGATCTTTTCTTTGTCGCGGGAAAAATGAGCCAGTCCCCGAAATGTCCGTTTTACTTCACCGATTGATAGAAATACGTCTCGCCGTCGTTGTGCGTGACTCGCTCCAAGGTTGGGTCACCGTAGAACCGCGTTTCCGGGGCAACGAGCATCTTTACTCGACCCCTCCCGCGAGGATCACCGTTGCGAGAATCACTACCGCGACAATCCCCGTCGCGATAGAAGAGGGGGACACCGTGATACGGCAGCTGTTGACTCGACCGCTTGTAGTCGGGGTAGATCCGCAGACCTAAAACCGGTGTTGCAACCGCTCGATGAATCGTCGCCCGCACATAATTCGGACCGAACCGCCGGGTGAAGAGACGCGGTTCCAGGCTTCGACACGCGTGTCGCCCGGCCAACATCGACGCCGTCGATTCCAGGGCCTGCTTCGCCAACACCGCCAAAAACGGGTTATCCGGGTTTTGCTGAGGTCCGAAACACTCTTTAAGGTCCTTGTAGGTCATGCCGAGCGTGCTGGTGTTGATGCTCGCCCGGACGCTTTCGTAGATTTCATTCGTGCTCAGGGCGGCATACAACTCGGGGTCGTTCAACACGACGCGCTGCATCCCGGCATGGATCCCCTGCTCGAATTCCCTGGAAAACTCGCTCAGCAACTCGTCGTATTCGATCAATTCGACTTCGCCATTCGTCGAGATTTCGTCGCGCAGTTGGCGGAGGGAATTGTTGTAGGCCGTGATGGTGGGAGCCGGGTTTCGTAACCACGATCCGTAGAGCCGAGCATCCGTCACCAGCGAAAAGAGGACCCCCGGTGAATACCATTGCGAGAGCTGCCGAGCGACATGGGTCAGAGACCGCAACGACACCTCCTCGGCTGCCGACGGTCGCTGATTGAACATCAGCTTCGCGCGGTTGCCGATCTTGCAGAAAACGGGCATGACAATGCGGACCGGTTCACCCGCAGCACAGGCCGCCGCAATCCGGGGAGCGATCACGTCCCGGACCACCGCTCCGTTGAAGTTCAGCGTCCCACTGCAGAGGATCGAAATCAGCCCTTCGGCGGTCCCGACGTTCGCCCGCGTCTGCTTGAGAAAGTTGCGATTGAGCAGATCATGCTGCGTGCTGGCGATACGGACGAGTTCGCGGTCATTCTCGTCCGCCAGCCGCGTCGCTTGTTCGCCGGGCGTTGTCGTGAATTCGGGCCAGTTTTTCGATTCCGACAGGTACGAGGGGTTGATTGGTTCGGTGCCATCGTTCACAGACATCGTCAACGTTGTAGACATGGAAGAGACTCCAGTCAGGCAGAACGGGTCGCCTGGCCCCGCCTCGGTAAAGTGCCTTGGCACCCCTCCCCGCAGTTTCCCCCTCGGAAAAGTTGTCGGTTGTCAGTTGTCAGTTGTCGGATGTCGGATGTCAGGATCTGGATCGTGATTTGGGGAGAAATTCAACGGGGACGCAGGTCATGAAATTCATACGGTGAAACCATGATTCGTGATTCGATCGCTCTGCCGTGATGTGGCTCCGTCGAGAACCAAACAACCGCTCCAAACCGACGAATTTGGCATCAATCCGTGTGAGTCAACGGGCGTCACCCAGCGAATTCTGAGATTTTTATGCTCTGATCATGCCGGATTTTCTGATGGATTTTTTGTCAGAATTGGTGGAAGAATCAGGATCCGAATCTGTTGGATGCGAGCTCGAAACGATCAGAGTCTCGTGAGCAAGCCTCATCACGCGGAGCGATGATGGCTACGTTGGGGACTTCGCTGTCCGAACTACGAACGACATGACCGACCGCCACTTCGCTGATCCTCGCTCAGGAAACAGCTACAGGAGGCACTACACACCAAGCCTCGAAAAGACTCGAATTCTCGCGGTTGGGCGACACCGCACGGCTCTTGGCGGCGGAGCGGGAGGGGGCGATAGCATCTTAAGCAGTTGGAAATGAGACGCTTTTTGTGATTTCGCTGAAAACGGAAAACTGCCGCGATTCATCACACGCACAACCCCAACCACAACTTCTGCAGGCACAAACACTTCCGCTTGATCCATCCTCGTCATTAGTCCGCTTCAAATCAAACGTGATCAAAACTGAGGATTCGGATCACTTGAGCGAATTCACAGTCTCTTTTCAAGCTAAACCGGTGTCCCTATGGTCCCGATTACCCCTCGCTGAATTCAGGCTTCGACAGATCAAATAATTGATGCCTGGCCGCGTTTGAAATCGCAACGACAGCGGGGTTCTTCAGCTTTCGATCCCCCGCGATGGCAAAGAACTGCTCTCGTATTCCCTCAATCCGCCCGACGGTTTCGACGTCATACTGTCGACAGACATCCTGCTCGATCACCGTAGGAACGGCGAATAGACCTTCACCCGACTGTCCAAATACTTTGAGCAGCGCGCTGTCATCAATTTCTCCGCGAATCTCGGGGCGCAGTCCGTGGGATTCGAGCCAGCGATCCAGTTCGCGTCGGGCAGAATTCTGCCGTGACGGTAACAGAAACGGGGCACCTTCTAAAGATGCGGGGAACTGCGGGCGATAGGCTTTGGCCAGCGTTTGAGTCCCCATGATCGACAACGGAGATTCCCCGAGAAGATGGTTGAAGGCGCGCATTTTCGAGACGGACGTCAGGGGAGTGTCTGACAAGATGACGTCAATCGCATGAACGGCCAACTCGCGCAACAGTACTTCAAAGGTGTCATGACGAATGATCAATTTGACTTTCTCAGGAAGTTTGAGGGCCGGTTCGAGCAACCGATAGGTGATCAGTTTGGGCAACGCATTGACCACGCCAACAACGATCCGTTTAACGCCCGTGACCGAGCGCCCTTTCACGGCATCCATCAATTCCCGCCCAATCACGAAGATTTCATCAGCATACTGATATACAGTTCGGCCGGTGTCCGTGAGCTTGAGCAATCGGCCAGATTTACTGAACAACTTCGCTCCGAGCGAGCGTTCCAGGTGCCGAATTTGAGTGCTGATCGTGGGGGGTGTGAGCAGTAATATCTCGGCCGCCCGCGCGATCGTCCCCTCGTTGACCACGGTCCAGAAATAGTACAAATGACTCAGGTTCAACGATTCCATGGCGAAAACATCCATTGAAAAAACGAAAGAAATTATATTTTTTTAAAATAGTTATGCTCGGGAGGACGATTACAATTTCGCCGCGTTCAGGGGGCAGCCAAATCCTTGCGGTTCAAGAATACGATGAATCGATGTCAGTGGTAATCACGCAACCGGATTTCACAATGGATTTACAATAGCTTCACGCATTCTTCATATTCGATGGTTAAAAAGTGCACACGCGTTTGAAATGGTGACCCTCGAGGAGAGCAGTCAAAACCTCGCGGGTAAAGCGTACGATGAATCAACGAAAGCGGTTTCAACGCAACTGGATTTCACACTTTACTTACCGGATCTTCACAGATTATTCGTATTCGACGGTTACACTTGAGGGAGATGTTTTAATCTCGTTACGTTCATGGGCTCACCGAAATTCTCGTGGATAAAGAATACGATGAATCGACGTCAGCAGGATGAGCGGGGCCGGAATTCATATTTGATTTACAATATCTTCACGAATTCTTCATGTTTGTCAAGCAGGCTGGTCTGCTTGAGGTGGCAAGGCTTTACCGATCCACAACTGCAGTGACGAAGCGTTCGTGTTTACGGATGCTGCTGTGTCCTGTCTCGCTGATGAATTGATGATGATTGCATATCGAAGCAAAAGCACGAGTTGTCATTTCCGATCTGTAGAATCGGTTTTGTGATTCATGTTTTGTGATTTATGTCTGGATGCGCGGCATCCAGCGAGTCAGTGTTCTGTTTTTAAGTTTTTAAGAAGGGTTCAGTATGTCGAAGCATCCCCACTTTCGGCGCCTTACGGCGCGTCCGAATCAGCAAAGCGACCGGCGAGGTTTCACGCTGATTGAGCTTTTGGTTGTCATTGCGATCATCGCTGTTTTGATTGCCCTCTTGTTGCCTGCAGTCCAGCAAGCGCGGGAAGCGGCTCGCCGAACTCAGTGCAAGAACAACTTGAAGCAATTGGGCCTCGCGGTTCACAACTTCGAAGGGACCTATCGTTTGCTGCCAACACCTGGTCAGTGCGACAGCACGGGTACAAACACCACCACCTACAACGCGGTGTCAACGCCGACGCAGCTTTTGCCCTACCTCGATCAAGCAAATACCTACAACCGCATGGATCATCGACTCACCTACAGTCAGATGCAGGCGGCCGGATCGGGTGTTTACCTGCTCTCCCAGCTTCATCCGAACTCCGTGGGCCGTCCGTACAACGACACCATTGCCAATGGTGCCACTCAGGATCATATCGATGCCTTCAAGGTGCAAATTCCGGCATTCATTTGTCCTTCGACACCTGTCTCAGCTGGACAACGAGCTCCTGACGGCTACGGCGTGTGGGACTACATGTTCATTGCTACGTCCGACATCGAAGATGGCTCAATCCCTGGTGCCGACTCGCCAGTCGGTACACGTCCCCTTTCATCAGCCCGACGAGCGGCCATGGCAGTTCAGCCTTGTCTTTCCTGTGAGAAAGGATGGGGGTTCAGTGGGGTCACCGATGGAACTTCGAACACACTTCTGTGCATCGAGGACGCCGGCCGAGCTCATCCATCCGGCGGTGCTTTCGCCGCGTTGTCCACCCGGGGTTCGATGGTCGTGACGCCGAATGAGACCATTCCCTGGTCGGGTGGAGCGTCAGGCGGACGCCGGATGTACGCATGGGGTGATCCAGACGCGGGGACCAACGGTTTGTCCGGTCCGAGTAACGCAATTGCTCCTGCTTCGCGGTTGGCAGCAATTAATCAGAACAAAACCCCTATGGGTGGTCCCGCTGAATGCAGGTGGACGGTGAACAATTGTGGACCGAACGATGAGCCGTTCAGCTTCCATGTTGGCGGTTGCCATGCTTTAATGGCCGATGGGTCGGTTCGATTCCTCAGTGAAAATATGGACACACTCACACTGAAGTGGTTGGCCGGTGCACAGGACGGTCGTACACTCGGCGATTTCTAATTTCTGCTGTAATTTTTCTATGTCAGCTCGCTGACCGGGGTGAATTAACACAAATCCCGGTCAGTTTTTTCATTCCAAATTGAGGTTGCATGATGTGGGCTCGTATGCTGGCGTTGGTATTGGTCGTCGGTGGCTGCGGTGTGAATACCGGTAAGACTTTCGAGCCGGTCGAGATCTCTGGGACAGTCACTCAAGGAGACAATCCGGTCTCGGACGTGATCCTGATCTTTCAGCCAACCGGGGCGGGAACGCTTCCGGTCGTCATCCCGATCAAGGATGGCAAATTCCAAACCACAGCGTCTCCCGGGCGATATGCGTGGTTCATTGACGAAACCAAAGATGGAAAGAATTTAAAAGCTTTCGAGGCGATACCGGCGGAGTACCGAGCGGCTGATCTTGATCGGCAGATCGATGTCACCGCAAACGCAGAGCTCGAATTTGTAATCGAGTGACGAATCGCAAATACAAACTAAGAGCCCGGTTGAGCGTGTCGCGCTCGGCCGGTCTTTTTTCGTTCAACGACAAACCAAGTGCGCGGCTGTGAAAATTCAGTTTTCAGTTTTCAGGATTTCTTCCCCTCCTATTCGTGTCATTCGTTTGATTCGTGGTTCACAATCTTCGCATTTTCTGAACTCTTCGCATTTTCTGAACTCTTCGCATTTTCTGAACTCTTCGCATTTTCTGAACAAAGTATGATTCACGAATCGAACGCGGTATCTCAGGGATTTGCCCGAACGCTACTGAAAGAGGGGGACCACGAAACCGGTCAAGACCAAACAATTCGATCGTCATGGCCGCCAAACGGGACAAATCAGGGGCCGAAGTCGTCATGATTGCTGCAGAGTACGGGATTTGTACCTCGCCCACTCATTTTATGGGTGAACCAAAATTCGTCGGTTTTGAACGATTGTATGGTTCACGACGGAGCCTCATCACGCGGAGCGATGATGGCTACGTTGGGGGAACCGCAAGCGGATTTCTTACCGAGCGAAAAAATTAAATTTTTAATAAAAAAATATAAGTTTTTTATAACTTTTTTCCTGGAATAGCCAAAATACAAATCGAAATCGGCGTAAGAATTGGCGTGCCAAACCGTGTTGGCTGCGCCCTTTTTTGTTCCCTTTTTTGTTCCCTTTTTTGTTCCCTTTTTTGTTCTCTTTTTTGTTGCCCGACGAGTGAAACGCCATCGAAGAAACGATCTTCCCTTGAATCCCGCTGGTTTTGCAGCGTTGAACCGGTGGGGCAGAGCGCGCATGATTCTGCTCAGAAATCCACGACCGTGACTTCGATTTTGTTCGAGCAGGAATTTCAGAGGACTCAATGAAACGGTTACGAAAACAGGATGCCGCCGAACTCCCCGTATCACATGATCCCGATCAGCGGAAACGCGTGCTGCTGGCAAAGGGTGTCGTAAAGCCCTTTCTCCAAATCAGCGAATTCACATTGCTTCCCGGAAAACAGATCACACCTCATTCCCATCGGGATGCCGTCGAGACATTTTACCTGCTCGAAGGTTCGGCCACATTCGTGGTCAACGGAGTCAGCCATCAAGTCTCGGTCGGTGACGTGATTGTTCTTGAACCGGGTGATCAACATCATCTCGAAAGCCATTCCGAATCACCGGCGCGGATGTTTTGCTTGCTCGTCCTGGCGGAAGACTAGGTCAAACCGTGGAAACCCGGTGTTCAACGCGACCTCGTTGCCACCGTTCCTCGTTGCCACCGTTCCGCGTTGCCACCGTTCCGGTTATGATGACACAGGGTCAAGAAACTGAATTCACCGGGAAGGAACGGATGACGACACGGCGAGGGATGAATCGATATCGAGTGCTCGGGTTGGGACTGTTCCTTGCAGGGATCGGGGCTGTTGCCTACTCCGTGCGTGATCTCTGGCTGCCGCGACTGACTCAGGCAGTTGCCGGACTGGTCGCACCCTCTTCCTCTTCCAACCTTGCAGTCGCAGACCCCCATGCAGGCCATGATCATGGGACAAGCCCAGGCAAAGGACTGGCTTTGTCCGACCGGGCTCGTCAGAACCTGGGTCTGAAAATGGGGAAGGTGGCACTTCAGGATTGGTGGCAGTCGATTTCCATCCCCGCCGAAATGATCGAAGAACCGGGTCACAGTGAACAGGGAGTCTCGTCGGCAGTGCAGGGGATCGTGCTCAGGATTCATGCCTTTCCCGGTCAGACGGTCCGGGCTGGTGATCCGTTAGTCGATATTCAGCCCACCTCCGAACTGCTGGCCAACGCGGAATCGTCGCTACTCAAAACACTGCAAGAGATGGAACTGGTCGAATTACAAATCCAGCGCATGGCCCCCTCGGTCGAATCCGGGGCCACCCCTGTCGTGCGGAAAATCGAAAAAGAGTACGAACTGACGCGGTTGCAATCACAGCGACTGGTTCAGACGCAAGAACTGCTGGTGCGGGGTTTGATTCCTGCCCAAATCGACGAAATTGTGAAAACCAAATCCTTGATCCGGCAATTCACCGTCCGGGTTCCTGCGGGGGTGCTGCCGGGAGATGACGAGGATGCAACCATCCGTTTGACGGGGGATATCGTCACTGATGACCAAAACGCACGTGTCCCGCAGCGAATCGCGGGAAATCATGAACATGGTTCGGTCTATTCGGTCGAAGCCCTGAACACCCATCTGGGGCAGTTGGTCCAACCCGGAAATGAACTCTGCCGACTCTCGCGTCACTCGCACCTGCTGATTGCCGGTCGTGCGTTCGAGCGGGAAAGTCACCTGATTGCACGGGCTCAAGAGAACGAGTGGCCGGTGAAGGTGATCTTCGAAACCGCCCACGACGCTCCCTTGATTCGCGAAGGGCTTTCGATTCTTTATAGTGACAGCGTCATCGATACCGATTCGAGCACCTTGCGGTTCTATGTTCCGCTGGCAAATGAAATCGTGCGGGACAGCATCGGGGCAAATGGCCTGGCCTACAGGGCCTGGCGATTCAAGCCCGGCCAAAAAGGTCGCCTGCAGGTTCCCGTCAATCATCTCTCGAAACGAGTCGTCCTGCCAGCTGAGGGGGTCGTCAAAGAGGGGGGTGAGGCCTTTGTGTTTCGCGCCAACGGGAAAAAGTTAGAACGGGTTGCGGTACGAATCGAATCGCTCGATTCCCGCGAGGTCGTCCTCGCCAGCGATGGCGTTCTTTTTCCCGGTGATCTGGTGGCTCTGAATCAGGCATACCAGTTGAATCTGGCATTGAAGCAGGCAGAGACCGGCGGTGGAGGAGGGGGACACAGCCATGAAGGACATCAACATTGACCAACCCTGTTGCTCATGATGCCGATTGTGTGCTGGACGGAAACCTAACGAGCCCTCCCCACTCCCCCACCTGCGTGGCTGTGGAATCCCGAGAATCATCTCCATGAATGCACTTATCCGGTTTGCCCTGCAGCATCGATTGCTTGTCGTCTGTCTCTCGCTGATCACGCTGGTCCTGGGATCAATCACGATGGCGGGACTTCCCATCGATATTTTTCCCAGCCTGACCCGTCCCCGCGTGGTGGTGATGACGGAATGTCCGGGTCTCGCTCCTGAAGAGGTCGAGACGCTGGTCACGTTGCCGCTGGAAACCGCGTTGAACGGATCGACGGGAGTCCAAACCGTTCGGAGCTCGTCCGGGATCGGACTGTCCGTGATTTACGTCGAGTTTGGCTGGAGCTCGGATGTCTATCTCGCCCGACAGATCGTCAATGAACGGATCGCAACCGTACTGGGACGAATGCCAACCGGGGTCAAGCCCGAGCTGGCACCGATCAGTTCGATCATGGGACAGATCATGATGGTCGGTTTATACAGCCGCGACGGCACAACCTCGCCCATGCAAGTCCGTACGATTGCTGAATGGATTGTGCGTCCCCGTCTGTTAACCATCCCGGGGGTCTCGCAGGTGATTCCGATGGGGGGCGGACGCAAACAGTTTCAGGTCCTGGTCGATCCCATTCGACTGGCCGCTCATGATGTCACCCTGAATGAGGTTGAGCTCGCCATCGGCGAGGCGAATCAGAATGCGACGGGGGGATATCTCGAACAGGGATCGATGGAATACCTGGTCCGTGGCCTAGGGCGGATCAAGAGTCAGGACGAACTTGCCCTCTCGGTCGTCAAAAG
>CAMBQP010000228.1 GCA_945869955.1 Schlesneria paludicola DSM 18645 | reverse complement strand
AGCAAACGCCCCAGGTCGCCATCCTGCAGCGGCCACAGGACCAGCTGCCAGTGATTCGGCATGAGGGACAAGCTCAGCATACGCACAAAAACTTTGGTTTGAGTTTCTGCCCAGGCTTTTTCGAACGCGGCATAGTCAGCGTCATCAGCGAGAATCCGATCATGGGCATTTCCCCGGTTGAGTACGTGAAAAATCATTCCCCCCAACGCTTGGCGTGCTGTTCTTGGCATGCCAACGAGAGGATCTCAAGAAAACGCCCCTTGTCAAAGATTATTTGGACTTATCCCCTTTTCTTCGACACAGGGATTCACTCGCATGGGGCTCACTGTGGTTCCGGACGTCTTTTGATTGCTCCGTCCCAATTCCATTACTTTACAGAATCTCGAGCGACGGCATCTTGGGGGCGATCAGCAATTGCTTGGCAATTTCAATGGCAACCTGTTCGCAAATATGAATCAACGCATCGCGAGACGGGTTGCTCTCGGAAAACAGGCTGGCGATCCGGCCTGCATCTCCGCGGATGCGAATCCCCGCATCGATTGGCAACTCGCCCAGGAATGGGAGTCCCAATTCTTCCGCTTTGGCCTTGGCTCCCCCTCGTCCAAAAATTTCACCGGTCATATTTTCCACGATCCCCAGCAGCGGGATCTTGACCTGATTGAACATGCTGATCGCCTTGACGGCATCCAGCAATGCCACCTGTTGAGGCGTACAGACCACCACCGCACCGGCGAGTCCGAGCAACTGTGACAGCGTTAATGAGACATCGCCTGTTCCGGGGGGGAGGTCGATGATCAGATAGTCGAGGTCACCCCAGTCGGTGTCCTTCAAGAACTGGGTGATTGCCCGGTGCAATAACGGACCACGCCAGATTACCGCCTGATCGGGCTTCAGAAAGTAGCCCATCGAGATCACTTTCAAGCCATCGATGGAAACCGGCTGGATCCGCTCGATTTCTTCTCCCGCTGCCGTTGTCACTTTCATCGCGGCAGGGCGGTCGATCGAGCCGATCATGTGCGGAATGCTGGGGCCATAAACGTCGGCATCCATGAGGCCCACTTGGCAGCCCAGCGACTTCAGGCCGAAGGCGAGCGATGCGGCGACGGTGCTTTTGCCCACACCCCCTTTGCCGCTCCCCACAGCGATCACATTCTTGGCTCGTAAACCAATCGCTCCTCCGGTCATCTTTCCTCGAACAACCGCCGTAAATTCCACATTCACCGACTTGATGTCGGGATGGGCGGACACGATCGCAGATCTGATGGAATCCGAGATCCGTTCACGACGAGGATACGCGGGGGTCGGCAGTTCAATCTTGACTGTCGCGGTATCGCCAACAATTGCGACGCCCCGAGTCATATCCAGATCGCCCAGCGACCGGCCAATCTCAGGATCTTTCACGCTGCGAACACGCTGCAGTACTTCCGCTTCCGTCGACATAACCGCTTCCAGTCTCTGTATTTTCAGGATTCGTCTGAAGAATTCACCGATTCACGCTCGTTCGATCGCGACGCACTCTTCGCGACACACTGTTGTAGCAGTGACGAGAGGGGTCGGCA
Source organism: Schlesneria paludicola DSM 18645 (assembly GCA_945869955.1). GTDB lineage: Bacteria > Planctomycetota > Planctomycetia > Planctomycetales > Planctomycetaceae > Schlesneria > Schlesneria paludicola_B. The sequence continues at coordinate 8,146 of CAMBQP010000228.1, read as the reverse complement.
ACGACGGGAATGATTTTGCGAACAGGCAGGCGAAAGTTGGCCGAGGTTTCGGAAAAGGCATGCAAGCTGCTTATCGTCGCGGAAGATGTGGACAACTTGTTCCCCGTTGCAGAGAAAACGCTGCCATGCATTGGATTCGGCTCGCCGTGATGGAGGAATAATCTCCCTGCGAAATTCCGAAATTGAAATTAAACTGCGCGGTTTTCGCGCTTTGATGCATGCTTTTTGAGCTTGTTGGTGTTGGCGGTAGGGGTGAACTTCCTGACTGATCGTGGTAAATTTCCGTTCACATTGTATTTCGGCTGCGGTTTAACCGATTGGCATTCTGATTGCTGACAAATTTGACATAGCAGAGGCCTCTCGGCGCTTATCCTTTGTTTTTTGACTGAAAGTACATCTCATGAGTGGTAGCACAGCTCGATTCCAGGCGATCCAGGCAGTTACGAATTACACTCCCATTTCGGCTCCGCTGAATTTTTCGGAGACCCCTGGGAGTGAGCTTTTCGGAACCAATGTTTTCAACATGAAGGTGATGAAGGATCGTCTCCCGAAGAATATTTTTAAGTCGGTCATGAAGACGATCGAGTCGGGTGAGCCACTCGGTGCCGATATTGCCGACACGGTTGCGGCGGCGATGAAGGATTGGGCGATTGAGAAGGGTGCGACGCATTACGCTCACGTCTTTTACCCGTTAACCGGTCTCACAGCAGAAAAGCACGATAGCTTTTTGGCTCCGGACGGTGTGGGTGGGGCGGTCAACGAGTTCAGCGGCTCGGCACTCAGCCAGGGTGAACCTGACGCTTCCAGTTTCCCTTCGGGGGGTATTCGTGCCACGTTTGAAGCGCGTGGTTACACCGCTTGGGATGTGACCAGCCCTGCGTACATTCTGGAAAATCCGAACGGGACCACCCTGGTGATTCCGACGGCATTCTTTTCGTGGACGGGTGAAGCCCTCGACAAGAAGACTCCTCTGCTCCGATCGATGAAGGCGTTGAACATTCAGGCGCAGCGAGTGCTGAAGTTGTTTGGGCACAAGAATATTCCGCTGGTGACCGCTTCGGCCGGGCCCGAGCAGGAGTATTTCCTGATTGACCGCAACTTCTTTTTTGCTCGGCCGGACCTGATCAGTGCTGGCCGGACCTTGTTTGGTGCGATGCCACCGAAGGGGCAAGAGTTCTGCGATCAGTATTTTGGTGCGATTCCCGACCGCGTTCTGGCCTGCATGATGGATACTGAGCGTGAGCTCTTCAAGCTGGGGGTTCCGGTCAAGACTCGGCACAACGAAGTGGCTCCCAGTCAGTACGAGATTGCTCCGATCTATGAAAACGCGAACGTTGCAGCGGACCACCAGCAATTGCTGATGTTGATGCTGAAGAAAGTGGCAGGCAAGTATGGGATGGAGTGTCTGCTGCATGAGAAGCCGTTTGCCGGTGTGAATGGATCTGGTAAGCACCTCAACTGGTCGCTCGGAAATGCCGTTCAGGGGAACCTGCTCGAACCGGGCAAGACTCCTCATGAGAATATGCAGTTCCTGGTCTTCTGTGCGGCGGTGATTCGTGCTGTCCATAAGCACAGCACGTTACTGCGTGCGGTGGTGGCTCATGCAGGGAATGATCATCGGTTGGGGGCCAACGAAGCCCCACCCGCGATCATTTCGATTTTCCTGGGTGAACAGCTTGGTGACGTTTTTGATCAGATCAAGAAGAGTGGTACAGCGGCTTCGAGCAAGCAGGCTGGCTTTATGACGGTTGGGGTCGATACGTTGCCGCCACTTCCCAAGGACGCCGGAGATCGTAACCGGACCAGTCCTTTTGCGTTTACGGGCAACAAGTTCGAATTCCGTGCGGTCGGTTCCAGCCAGTCTCTATCCGGACCACTGGTGGCCCTCAACACCATCATGACGGAATCGCTGGATTACATCGCGACCGAATTGGAGAAGGCAACCGGCGGAGATCAGGCCAAGCTGGCTGGTGCGGTTCAGGTGCTGTTGAAATCGATCATCAACGATCATGGTGCCGTTGTGTTTAATGGCGACGGCTATTCGGAAGAATGGCATGCCGAAGCTGCGAAACGAGGATTGCCGAACAATAAGCAGACGATTGATGCACTGCCGGCGATCACCGATCCTGCGGTGATTTCGATGATGGAAAAGTACAAGGTTCTGACCCCACGCGAAGTCGAAAGCCGGGAAGAGATCTATTTCGAACAGTACGTGCTCACGATCAATCTGGAAGCGCGGCTGACTCACGAAATCGCCAAGACGATCATCTATCCGGCAGCCGTTCGTTATCAGGGGGAACTGGCCGCAGCCGCAGCGAATTGTAAAGCTGCGGGGGTCGAATTTGATTTCTCGCTGCTGAGCAAGCTCAGCAGTCTGATCAAGACGCTGAATGAGAAAATTGCGATCCTGGAAAAACTGAATGACGATGCGGGTGGCGGGGGACACGGTGTCGCCAATCCCAAGAAGGCTTCTGAGCGTTGTGCCAAGCAGGTCAAACCGGCCATGCAAGCGGTTCGTGCGGTGGTGGATGAACTGGAAACGATCGTTGCTGACGATCATTGGCCACTGCCAACCTATCAGGAAATGCTCTTCATTAAGTAAGTGCTGCGGGAGGTCTGCTGTCGTGGCAAGATGGCGAACTTCTGTTGCAAAGCGATCTCTGTTTTGCAGTGATCGTCGGTTCCACTGTGATCAGGGGTCTTGTTTGCAGCCAAGCCCTTGATTGCCTAGGTTTTCAGCAGCCCGAGTCGGAAACGTCTCGGGCTGTTTGTTTTGTTCGCCGATTCCAAATCACTGGGGTCCACATCACTGGGGTCCACATCACTGGGCTTCAAGTCACTGGGTTCCAAGTCAATTGGGTGCGGAATCCCGCAGGCATCGCGCGTGGCTGCGGATTCCGGAAAACGGCAGAAAAGCTCGGCTTAAGTCCCGCCGCACTCGACTTGCCGTGCGGAATTCTGTAACAAACACCACCTGATTTGTGGCGCGGATCCTTCCCTCGAAAGTCTCTTTCATGAAAATCGCTCTCGCTCAACTGAACCCGACGGTGGGGGATCTGGTGGGCAACTGCCAACTTGTGCTGCAAGCAACCGAGCGCGCGGTCGCCATGGGGGCGGATCTGGTCGTCTGTTCAGAGCTTGTTGTCTCGGGGTATCCCCCCAAGGATCTGTTGCTGCGGGAAGGGTTTGTTGAGGCTTGTGATCAGGCAGTCAAAAAGCTGGCGGCCGCGATTCCCGCAGGGATTGGTTTGATTCTGGGGCATCCTACACGCGTGAATATTCCGTCGAATCGGATCGCCAACGCAGCCAGTTTATTGGCAGGGGGGTCGATTCTGGCGACCGTTCATAAGTCGCTATTACCCAATTACGATGTGTTTGATGAGCGGCGTTATTTTCGTCCTAACGAACAGATTCTGCCCATTTCATTTGGTGGACTGAGGCTGGGGCTTCACATCTGTGAAGATGCCTGGTGGGGCGAGCCTGATACCTTTCATCATACGGATCCGCTCTGCTTTGCTGACCCGGTGACGGAACTGGCGTTGCTGGGAGTCAAGGTGTTCATCAATGTTTCGGCGAGTCCCTTTGCGGTGAATAAAACGGCTCGTCGCGAGGCCATTTTGAAGCGACATTGTATGCGTCATCATTCTCCCTTTATTTTCGTCAATGAAGTGGGTGGTAATGACGATCTGGTTTTTGATGGAAACAGTCTGGTCACCAATGCGGCGGGTGAAAAGGTGCTGCAGCTCAAGGGTTTCGCGCCCGATCTACAAATCGTGGACCTCAAGAATCTTCCGCAACCACTGCCAAAACACCTGGATTCTCCCCCAGCCCAGATGCTGGACGCGCTGATTTTGGGGCTCAAGGATTACATGATCAAATCGGGATTTTCCGGGTGTGTGCTTGGGCTATCCGGGGGAATCGACAGTACCCTGGCCGCGTATATCGCGGCCGAGGCCTGCGGCGCGGAAAACGTCCACGGGATTCTGATGCCGAGTCGCTATAGTACTGGTCATAGTGTGGACGATGCCGAGGCTTTGGCCAGCCGATTGGGGATTGATGCGCAGGTTGTTCCGATCGACTCGGTCCATCGTGCGTATGAATCATTGCCGATTGCGGGGGATGACTTGGCGGCTGTCCCGGCGGGACTGGCGGACCAGAATCTGCAGGCACGGATTCGGGGTGCGATCGTGATGATTCGCAGCAATCAGCATGGTTGGCTGCCGCTGGCGACTGGCAATAAAAGTGAATTAGCGGTCGGTTATTGCACGCTGTACGGTGACATGGCGGGTGGGTTTGCGGTGTTGGCCGATCTGTACAAAAAAGATGTTTATGCCATTTGTCATTACATCAACGACGTGCGAGAACGCCGCGAGGTGATTCCGCAGAACGTGCTGGTGAAAGCTCCGAGCGCCGAGTTGGCTCCGAACCAGTTCGATCAAGATTCGCTGCCACCCTATCCGATTCTCGATGGCATTCTGGAGGGGTTGATTGAGCGGGAAGAGTCGATTGCGACGCTCAGTAAGACGTATCCACCGGAAATGGTGCGCTGGGTAGCTCAGAAATTGGATCGGAACGAGTACAAACGTCGTCAGATGCCGCCAGGGGTCAAGCTTTCTGCACGGGCATTTGGGAGTGGTCGACGGATGCCAATGGCGGCACGGATCGCTCTGGAGTAGCCGCACGGATTGCTTTGGCGTAACGGGACAAATCTGCGGTCAGCATGGATCGGTTCTGCAGGGAGTCGAGGGGGGCCACGACGATGAAAGACGACAGCGCGGACTTGGCCAAGACGGTGAAAAACGGTGGCGTTGGTCGTGAAGCAGCGGTGCCACGACGGACCTGGTTAAAACGGACCATGGGAGGCCTTTTCGCAGCGGGAAGCGGGGCCGGGTTTTATGCCTGGCAAATCGAACCTGAGTGGGTCGAGTTCGTACGCCGTCCGCTGGTGATTCGAGGGCTACCAAAGTTACTGGCAGGGTGTTCGCTAGTACAAATCAGCGACATTCATATCGGGCCGGATGTCGCGGATTCTTATTTGATCCGCAGCTTTAAGCGGATTGCGGCTGAGCAACCGGACATTGTCGTTTTCACGGGTGATTTTTTGACGCTGCAGGGTGATGGTCGCCCTCCGATCGACCAGATGAAAGTAGTTCTTCGCCATTTTCCTCAGGGAAAACTGGCAACCATCGGCATTCTGGGAAATCACGATTATGGAATCCGATGGAAGGAGGATCGCGTGGCGACGACCGTGGTTAAGCTCGCGGAAGATGCTGGACTGAAGATGATTCGCAATCAAAGTTGTCAGGTAAACGGATTACAGATCGTCGGATTTGATGATTTGCTGGGTCCCAATTTTGGTGGTCCGCAAGTGCTGAAAAATACCGATCTTCATCAGCCAACACTCGTGCTTTGCCACAACCCGGATGCGCTCGATTTCCCGATCTGGAACGGATACGACGGCTGGATCCTTTCCGGACATACCCATGGAGGTCAGTGCAAGGCCCCGTTTTTACGACCACCGATCGTTCCGGTACACAATAAACGCTATATCGCGGGTGAAATTCCCCTGGCGGATGGGCGTCGCGTGTATGTCAACCGAGCGCTCGGACAGTCGATGCGAGTCCGATTCAATGTTCGGCCGGAAGTGACGCTGTTTCAGTTGGCCAGCGATCTGGCGGGGACACCAACCCTAAGTGTGGCCGAGGCCTCATCGAAATCGATTCGGATTGGCTGAGACTTGCTTCATTGCCAAAGTGATCTCTCCTGCGAGGGGGACACCTCAGGTAGGCCAGTCCTGATCGGGCGGACCAAACCGGGTGCCGACAGGAAATCGTAATCCGAACCGTTCGCCTAGCAAGACACGCAGTTCTTCGGGATCGGTGATGTCGAACCGCTCGAGTATTCTGGCTCCATGCCGATGAGTGAACTCGCGGTTCCAGAGGGAAAGACGGGTCCCATCAGGGCGGGCGAGTCCCACAATCAGGTTGAGGCGAAACTTGGATTTCGGATGGGTACTGGTCCAGCAGTTTCCGACTTCACAATCGATTTGCGGCATCTCTTCCTGGGTAAATTCATCAATATCGACCCATTGATCGAGCAGTTTTGCCTGATGGAAATAGCGCCGCAGCGGTGGATTTTCTTCCCAAAGAATCCGCCGCGGTTCGTGGGGCGTGGGTTGCTCGACATCCAGCAGATCCAACCGGAATGGTCCCGTGGGGGAAAGCCCGCCAATACCGACATCGACCAGCCAGGGGACATTCGAGATGTTGACTCGCAGGAACAGATGCACCCTGGGAGGTGTCACCTCACGGGGCAGGTTCAGGCGAACACGAGCCGAGAGTCGCTGAAGAGAAAAGCCAAGGGTAGTCAGCACGCGTGCCAACAACGAATTCTGTTCGAAACAATAGCCCCCTCGCCGATCGGTGATGAGTTTACGATCGATATCCTCATCAGTGAGCGAGATTCCCCGGCCAAGCAGCACATCGAGGTTCTCGAATGGAATGGTGCAGGCGTGGGCGAGCATGATGTCGCGCAGGACTTCCAGGGTTGGTGTGCGAGGGCCTTGATAACCGATTCGTTCGAAATAGGGATCCAGATTCATCCACGTTCCGATTCGTCTGCAAAAGGGACATACATAATGTGATCAACGACGGATCCGGATTGAACTTAAGGACTGTTCCTCGCGGTTTGTGTCGCGCCGTCACTGTGTGTCCCGCTGTCTCTATGGCGTACCTCATGAGAAGCTCTATTTACTGCCAATCGCGTAGAGATGCGTATCTGTCCGCAGCAGTACATGCCCGTTGACGAGGACCGGCGAGGCCACGGTCTGCGTCCCATCCAGTTCGTTTTCGGCGAGGATCTTGAATTCATTACCCTGCGCCAGCACAAAGGTCTTGCCATCTTCGCGGGTGAGATAGATCTTGCCGTCTGCGAGAACAGGGGACGAGGTGAATCCGTGGCGGTTTTTTTCCGTCTGACCGGACCAGAGTTTCTTACCAGTGGCAACTTCTAAGCACGAGAGGACTCCTTTATCGCTCAGGATATAGGCTTTCCCGTTGGCGACAGCGGGGGTCGGAACATCCGAACCATCCCCTTGCTTTTGCCAGGCGACGTGGGTCTTTGTGACATCACCGACTCCCCCCAGTTTTACGGCAGTTACGGTTTCACCACGGGCATAGGGGGCGACCACGACGCCGTCAATGACTGCGGGTGAGGCAATCGAGCGGAAATAGCCATTGCGGGTCGGGTTCAATCCCCCGACATGCCAGATTTCGGCACCGTTGTCGGTCCGATGAGCCGAGACATGATCTGCACCGAGAACGATGAGTGTCTCGCGACCTTTGTCATCGATCACAACGGGGGTGGTGTAGCTTTGCGAGGCTTCTTCGGGGGCATCGAGATTACGGTCGACCTTCCAGGCAACCTCTCCGGTCCCCTTTTTGAAAGCGACCAGATAGGATCCGCCGGTTTGCATGACGGCGATGATACAAAATTCTTTGGTGAGGACGGGGGAGGTTCCCAGATCCCACCAGAGGGTATCCTTACCGAATTTTTCCTGCAGGTTGATTGACCAGAGGGACTTGCCGGCGAGATCGAGGCTGGCCAGATCACCACTTTTGAAGTAAGCAAAAACCGACGATCCATCGGTGACGCACGAGGAATTGCAACCCGAGGCCTTCTTGTTTTTGCCGGGGGTTTCCGCACCGATAGTTGCCTGCCACTGCAGTTTTCCGTTAAGCCCGTAAGAGACGAGTGTATTTTTGCCACCGATGCCGCAGGTCAGGAAGATCTGGTCCCCCCAGACAATCGGAGTTGATGAACCACGTCCGGGCAGTTCTTGCTTCCAGGCCACGTTCTCGCTGTCGCTCCAGCGAGTCGGGTAACCGACCCCTTCGGCAACACCGTGAGAATTCGGACCTCGCCAGTTTCCCCAGTTTCCGGCCCAGGCGGATGAGGCGACCATCAGGGTTAAACTCAGAGCAGCAATCAGTCGCATGGGAATCTCGTCTTTCCATCGCAGGAGTTCATCAACAGCGTGATTTGTCAGGAACTGTTCACCGCATGCTACGGTACTTGGCCGCATGCGGGGGTACCGGAACAAACCTGATGCCAGTGACGACCATCGGGTGCAAGTCAGGATTGATCC
>CAMBQP010000227.1 GCA_945869955.1 Schlesneria paludicola DSM 18645 | reverse complement strand
GACTCGTTGTGTGATTACCGCTGATTGTCAGCGGTAGGGTCGGGGCAAGGAATGATGTTTCCGCGACATCCTTAAGTAACAGCGAGCCGGAAGTGAGAGTAATGGTCCCGTGTGTCGAAAAGAATAGGGGATCAAACGAGATACTATCGGGACCTGGGTTCGTGTTGGCCAGATCAACAGCATCGCGTAGGCTCCCCGCCCCGGCATCCAGGTCGTTCATGACCGTAATCGCCGACAATAGCATTCGGGATTCCAACGCTTCGAGTGCGGGTTGGCTGAAGTGCGATTTGCGGGGCCGGGTGGATCTTATCATTCGTGCTTATCATTCGTGCTGGGGAGTCGTCGTAAAAATAGAGCGGCAAATGGTGTAGAATCTTGCGAATCATCGAGTTCACGTTCACGGTGGAATAATTCATGTCGCTCGCTTTTTTAAGTATTGTAAGTTTTCACTTTAAACGGAAATCCATGACCAGATCCAGGAGGTCAGGGGCGGCACGCACCCCTGATCGCTTGGATCTGATCCCCATGTGTCAAATTTTCGAGTCAAACTTTTGGCGGCATTCTTTCTCGGGAAAGAGCGGTGCGCAGATGCAATTCCTCAACGACCTGCGACCGCGCACACTCAAGGCGACTTGGTGAAAACTCACGTTTCCGATAAAAAATGAGCCGACCCCACCAAGCTGTGAACCGAATCTTTGCCAGGCATCTCGAGTGTGAAAAGGACTTGGCATCTGTCTCGCGAAGTCAGGTTGGTCTCTGCGAATGCAAAAACAGTGCCGAACGGCAGGATGCCCAAAAAACAACGGATTACAGACGTCCGAGCAATATTCGTGGCGGAAAAATGGTCGCATGGTGAAATATCGCCATGAATTACAACAGTGATCTTGCCTGCATCCCGAGCGGAATCGAGGAAAATTCGAGTCTGCGAAAGCCGCTTTCCGCAGCATTTGCCGTGGGGGATCATCATGACCTCGGTTCCGGAACAAAGCAGCAGCGAAAAGCCGCACCAGGAACCCGCAGGAACAAGGCCAATCGATCCTCCAATTCCTCTCGAGGAGGCATTCCTTCCCGTGCTGCACCGCACTTCAACGGGAAATCGTTGTGATGCAAGCCCGAGATGGCTTCACTGGAGTCGAAATCGCCCACCGAATCGGCCGTAACCTGAAACAGGTCAACGAGATCATTCACCGCGTCAAAAACAGCGTGCAGTTTTTTTCCAGAAAAGAAACAGTTTTGTGCACTGCGGTGAATTCTGTCTTCCCTGATTCAGCAGTCTCATTCTGCAGGGGGCTCACTGGAGTAACTCGATTGGACCGCGTTGCAGAGGGTTTCTGGTAAGCGAGGGAAGACTTTGCCGTTGATGCCGCCTCTTTTCCAGCGATTGAGTGGAACGCTCCGTCGTCGCAGGGCCTTGGTTTCTGTTTGGTTTTACGAACTCGATCAGGACGCTATCCTCACAGAGGTTTTGAATCTGATTGCCTGGTGATCCCCCCCAAAAAACGAGACTGACAATGCGAATTGCGATCGGCGGAATCTCTCATGAAACCAGCTCGTTTTCTCGTGTACCGACACGGTTACAGGACTTTGAAGCGGGATTTGGTTTGTATCGAGGTCCGCAGGTACTTGAGCGTTTCACCAACACCAATATTTGCACAGGTGGTTTTTTGGAGGGGGCCCTGAAACATCAATTCGAGGTGGAACCGCTGCTGTGGGGGTTTGCCTATCCCAGCGGTTTGATTGTACGAGACGATTATGAAGCCCTCAAACGCGAGTTTCTGGAACGGCTGCAGCAGGCCGAGACCGAGCGTGGTCCGATTGATGGGGTATTACTGGATCTGCACGGAGCGATGGTCGTCGAGGGAATCGATGATGGCGATGGGGATTTCATCGAAGCGGTCCGCACCTTCCTGGGGCCTGATCGTCCGATTGTCGTGACGTTTGACTTGCATGGAAACCATACCGAGCGGCGAGTTGCCGCCGCGACGGCGATTGTCGGATTTGATACGTTTCCGCATGTGGATATGGCCGAGCGGGGACGAGAAGCGGCAGACCTGATTGTTCGAACAATCCGCAAAGAAATTCAGCCGGTAATGAGTCTCTGTCAGTTGCCCTTATTCTGGAACACGCCGACTCAAGTGACGGCGATTCCGCCGATGAATGAAGTGATGCAGCGAATCCATCAGTTGGAACAGCGTCCTGGGATCCTCGCCGTGACACTGGCCACGGGATTTCCCTGGTCGGATGTCCCTGACGTTGGCGTCAGCATCATTGTGGTTGCGAACCAGAATCGGGACCTCGCCCAGGAAACGGCCGAGGAATTGGGGGCGTGGGTCTGGGAAAACCGACAGCGGTGGTATTGCCCTCCCCGCTCGGTGCAAGACGCCATTCAACTGGGACAGGATGCAGGGCGATTTCCGATTGTGCTGGCAGACCATGCAGATAATACGGGGGGGGGATCTCCCGGAGATGGAACGGAAATTTTGCAAACGTTTCTCGAACAGAAACTGACCGACTCGCTGATTCTCTACATGGTCGATCCTGAGGTTGCGCGACAGGCGCATGCCGCTGGCGTTGGAGGGCGGATTCGCGTCGATGTGGGGGGAAAGTCTGATCCTTTGCAGGGGCCTTCGGTCCGGATGGATGCCGAAGTGATGGCGATTTCTCAGGGGGATTTTACTTACGATGGGCCGATGTACGCAGGATTGACGGGAAACATGGGATGTTCCGCCTGGTTGAGGCAGGACGGGGTCTCGGTGGTGGTGGTGACCGCCACGGAACAACCACTCGGGCCGGCCTTCGCCAAAACGCTGGGAATCGACTGTGCGGTGATGAAGTACATTGCGGTGAAGTCAGCGGCCCATTTTCGGGCCAGCTTTGAACGGTTTGCGGGATCGATTTTCAATGTCGATACCCAGGCCATTCATACTCATGATTTTGAAAAACTGCCGTATCAAAAGCGAAAGCGAGCGATCTTTCCGGTCGAGATTCTACCGGATCGCTGAGATTTTCTCGTGACCCAATTCAGGTGATTATCGGGTTTTGATCTATTCCAGGCAAAAATCCCGTGTCAGGGGGATCAACTATTGCTAACCTATCGGCTTGTGAATGATGGGGGATCGGAAACGATTCTACGTCGACCACGGAATTCACCGATGATTGCCAACCTGGGGTTTGCTGTTCGAGTCTTCCCTGGGAATCTTGGAGAAGTGATATGAGTATGCTTGTGATTGTGCTGGCATCCGCCTCGATCTTAACGATTGCCTATTGGACTTATGGGCCGATACTGGTCCGTTTGCTGCGACTGGATCCGAAGGTACAGACCCCAGCCTTCGAACTGCGGGATGACCTGGATTATGCGCCACTCGCTCCGAATGAATTGCTGAGCCAGCATTTTTCGGCGATCGCGGCTGCGGGACCGATTGTCGGTCCGATTTTGGCAGGGGTGATGTTTGGCTGGTTACCGGCACTGATCTGGATTCTGGTCGGCTCGATTCTGATTGGTGGCGTTCATGACTTCACGTCATTGGTCGCATCGATTCGACATAAAGCGAGATCGATTGCCGAGGTGGTTCGTGATCACATGAGTCGCCGGGCATTCATGCTGTTTCTCAGTTTCGTCTGGCTGGCATTGGTTTACATCATCGTCGCCTTTACCGATATCACTGCGGCTTCCTTCATTGGTCGGCAGACGTTGGAAAATGGCGAAGCGGTCACGGGGGCCGGGATTGCGTCCTCATCGCTGATGTACCTGATCCTGCCACTGATCATGGGAGTGCTGCTGAAATACACCCGGCTCTCAATCGGGTGGGCGACCTTGGTCTTTCTCCCCTTGATTGGCGTGTCGATCTGGGCGGGGCAATACCTCCCCGTCGATATGACCGCGATCTTGAAAACGGTGATCCCGACGGCCAATGATCAATTGGCCCATAAAACCTGGGACATCTTGTTGCTGGCCTACTGTTGTATTGCCTCGGTGGTACCGATGTGGCTGTTGCTGCAACCGCGTGGTCATCTTGGTGGCTATTTTCTGTACGTGGCGCTGGCGGCGGGTTCGATTGGTTTGTTATTTGGTGGTGCGCAAATCGAATATCCGGCTTTCAAGGGTTGGACCACACCGACGGGCGAGACGTTGTTCCCCGTGCTGTTCATTACCATTGCCTGCGGTGCCTGTTCGGGCTTTCATTCGCTGATCGCTTCGGGAACGACCTCGAAGCAATTGCGATACGAGACCGATGCCAAGCTGATTGGGTATGGTGCGATGCTGCTGGAAGCGATGGTGGCGATTGTTTCGCTGAGTTGTGTCATGATTCTGACCAAGGATGCCACACTGCTGAAAAATCCCCAGCCGAATCTGATTTACGCTCAAGGGATCGGATCACTGCTTGAGCAATTTTCGGAATTCGTTCGCCGCTGTGGCTGGACGAGCTTTCAGCTTTCGAGCCAGTTAACAGTCTCGTTCGCTTTGATGGCATTTACGACATTCGTGTATGATACGCTCGATGTTTGCACTCGGTTAGGTCGTTACATTATCCAGGAATTAACGGGATGGCACGATGCCCGTGGTCGCTGGTTAGGGACACTGCTGACGGCGGGTGTTCCCGCCTTCTTCGTGATGCAGACGATTCATGGGATGGATGGCAAGCCGGCACCGCTCTGGCGAATTTTCTGGGCCTTGTTCGGGGCCAGCAACCAGCTGTTGGCGGCATTAACGCTGCTGGGAGTCACCGTTTGGTTGTGGCGAACACGAGGCGAGATCTGGGTGCTGTTCGTCGTCGGCTTACCGACGGTTTTCATGTATACCATGAGCACTTGGGCTTTAGGTCGGATGATCTTCCAGTACACCCAGCAGCTTAAAGGATCGGCGGCACCGCAGCAGATCACGATGATTCTGCTGGGAATCTCGTCGCTGCTTTTGATTCTGGCACTCGCGATGCTCGCCGAAGCGGTGATCGCCCTCACCCGGCGAAATGATCGCGCCCCCCGCCGCGATGCCCCGACACAAACCGCTTATGCGGGCTGACAGGGATGAGCCCAGAACTCGGTTGTGAGCAGAGAGGGAAAGAGCATCAAGGGGGGGGGATTCACTCAAGATTTTCCGCGTCCGTTTGTCCTCGCCTATCCACCGGAGTAAGTAGGCTCAGTGTCCCCGAGTGTCGTTGTCCCTGAGTCTTCGAAGTGTCTGCCAGGATTTTCGCGTTGGATCATTGTCCACTGCGTGATTCGTTGTATTCCGGTCGGAACGGACTCATGTTGTCAAACCCGAAACGGGCATTGCTGTCGCGCGACGTGCGAAGAGGTCGGCTGAACACCGACCCGCCTGCGCCGCTGGCTACGGGTCAAACGACACGTCACTGTGGCAAAGAACCATCTCCGGCGACCGAACAGCCGTGCCGATACGAGGGCTAGATCTCTTTCAAATCCGCACGGACCGCTTCGTAGGTGGTGTGAAAAGCGAGTGCTTGCGGATCGGGGCTGACACCCCAATGTTCGCAGGCGGCACGATAAATTTCTGGCCACCAGTTGCGATGTTCGGTCAGGCCTTCATCTCGGTCAGTACGCCAACGGCTTAATACCTGGGACCAGCAGCGGTCACCGTATGCCATCGCAGCATTCAAATCACCGAACTCCTTGACGTACCACTCGCGGCCAATCTGCGCGTGCAATACTTCGTCCGCCCAGTCGAAATCCTGGAACAGTCCGGCGAGTGTCACACCGGAATCGAGTCCCACTTCCCATTCGTAGCGTTTTCCGGTGCGGGGCATTAATCCCTGTTCGATGAAGAACAGCACCGCATGGCGTTCCCACGGTTCGAACTGCGCGTTCAAATTCCGGGACCAGGTGAAATTGATCGGAATCTTTGACCAATCCAGCCCGAGACTGATGAATCCGACTTCACCCAGCATCGCATGTCGAGCCTCGTCCCAGAGTTGCCGTGACATGTCCCGGTAATACTTCCAGGGCTTACCGCGTGTCTGATGCAGGATACTCGCCATCATTTCAGGGACATCGATTTCCCTCAGCCGCTTATAAAACAGCATCACAGTCTTATCGCGCGCAGAAAATCGCTTGTCATACAAAAAGGCTTCGGGGTTGACCCCGGCATTGAACGAATCTTGAAAGCGAGAATCTCGCTGCGGAACCGGGTCGTACTGAAACGGCGTCGCCGAGAACTGTGGCTGCAGCAATTCTGATTCGGTTACCGTTGATTCGGTTACCGTCGCGACGGCAGCCTCCGGATTGCTGCTTGCCGGGAGTGGGCCTCCTGCGAAACTGGCTGTGAATGCTTGCAGCACACAATTCTTCAGCAACTGTAACCAGAGAATTCGCCGTTCACGCGCCGGGGGATCGACCAGACATTCGACCGCCTGACGGCCAAAATTGGCCAAATCATTCAACTCGAACAAGCAGCAGCGGGTGATGCGGACGGTGGGGGCATCGGCGAGTGGATTGGTGGTGGCGAGATACGCCTGTAGCGACTCGATCAGTGCGGGAACGATGACTTCGTAGAGCCCCAGTGTCAATTCTACGTGTGTTGGGGCGGCGAGAACTTCGTCGCAAAGCAGTTTCCAGGCAGGATGAGGGACGGCCTCGAGCCCGAGTGGGGGTTCGCGGAGCTCACTGACCCGTTGTCGAAACTGGGTCGCCTGCTCGGCACAGAGGTAGGCATGCAAGCTGAAGGCGGTCTTCAGTTCATACACGGGTTCGGCCGTGATTCGTGCCGTGAAGATTTCATGGAGCCGGACCAGCAGGTAATGGTGTCGTTTGATCCAGGCGACGCAATCCGCAACGGAAAGCCCTGTGCGCTGGGCTTCCGCGAACGAACAGAGACCAGCCAGTGGTGGCAGCGACTTCCCGCGGGTTTCGGCAGCCATGAGCATCCTCACGTTTCCGTCGTAATCGGACTTTTTTCAGGGGGAATGTGGAATCTTGAACCCGAGCGTGGGAGTTGCCTGTGCCGATTCGACTCGGGACAGATTGGCCACGTTTCGTTCATCGCGTTTCGTTCATCGCGTTTCGTTCATCACGTTTCGTCACCATGTTCCATGTCGATCTGATTCGATTCATCATCTCCCCCTTGAATTTCGCCGAGGCGTTTGGCGACATCTTTGTACTCATAGTCGCTGGCGAGAATTTCGGAATAGTACTTTTCGGCAGTCGCTCGATCTTTGGCTTCTTCGGCGAGTCGTGCCAGGTAGTAACAGCATTCCTTGAAGGGAATCGGATGATCGGTGGCGTTCAGCTTTTCCAATGCCTTCTCGAACTGACGTTTGGCCAGGTTGTTTTGTTTTTTTGCCAGGAAACAGGAACCCAAGCTGGCCAGCACTTGGGATTCGAGCCGGATATCTTTCGAGGCGGCTTGCAGCAGGGGGATCGCTTTGTCGTATTTCTTGCAGCGCATGAACCTGCGGGCCAATTCATGCTTGAGCCTCAGGTCATTCGGGTAACGATCGACTCGGCGGCTAAAGATTTCGATCTCTTGTGATAACAGTTCGGTGGCAAGCTCGACCACGATGGCTCGTGATTGCTCGTCTTTGGGGTCACGGGCCGAGGCCTCTTTGGCAAAGCTGACGTTCCGCCGGACCATATCCAGTTCGACATCTTCCATCTGCTCGCGGATATTCGGATCACCGCTGACATCCAGAGCCAGTTTATAAGTTTTGGCGGCCTCTTCCAGCTTCCCTTCGCGGCGAAAAAAATCGCCGAGTTTGAGGTAATGCGCGACATTTGCGGGCTCTTTACGAATCATCCGCTGCAGATCCGCTTCGACCGATTCGCCGGGTGCCAACACTTCTTTATTGGTTTTGACATCCCCCTTGACCGATTCTTCGTATCCTTGTTTGGGTTTGGTTTCACGGACTTCCTGCGTCGACTGGGCGTCGTCGTAGCCTGCCTTGTGAATCGTCATGTTGGCCCCCAGGGCCTGAATTTTGGAGCGGACCGCGCCATTCAGCGGATCGAGCTCCATGACTTTATCGAGCACCGCGATCGCCGCCGTAAAGTTTTTTCGCAGCTCGTAAATTTCAGCCAGTGCGGTCAGATAGTCTTTGTTGTCCGGCGAACCGTCGGGGCTGGTCGCCTGTTCGTAGGCAAAGGCGGCGATTTCCAGAAAGCCCCGTTCGCGGGCTGCTTCGCCCAGATCGGCGTTGAAATGGGCGTCCCAGGGATTGACTGCGAGTCCTTCTTCGGCGGCCAGATCCAGATCGGCCCAATTTTTGGCCCCGCGAGCCTTCTTGATCCGAGACCGGATTCCTGACAGCTTCAGGAACGCCATGCTGGCACCGGACTTATTGTCTTTGTACTTTTTCCGTTCACTCCCGCGTAATGACTGACGATACATCAGATTGTCAGGAACCATTTTGACCGCCGTCGCAAACATTTCTACAGCGTAGTCCCAATTCTGTTTCGCCATGGCCTCGGTGGCCCGCTTCAGACAATCGGAAGCCAGTTTTCGCTTACGCTGCTCTTCAGGAGAATATCCACCGCCAGACATGGTGCCGCCTCAATCTAATCAATCGAAACCGTCAAAAAATTTGGGCAAGTTCTAGAATACCATATCCCGACGTCTGAGCCCAACGAAAGGGACTTCGAGTGAGAATGTTGTTCAGGATCATTCCTGGCAACACTGAAAAAGGGGCGTCTGCGGATGAAACGTACGCGCCGTACGGTTATCATCGAAACGGTTTGATGATCAGCTCTGCACACCCCGATCCGCACACACAGGAGTCACCCGCGATGAAGAGGTTTTCTGTTTTGTTACTGGCCGCGATTGCCGGCCTGTGGGCCGTTGATACGGCCTCGGCCGCCGACAAGGCCAAAGTATTGATGTTAACGCAGAGCCAGGGCTTTAAGCATGGTTCGGTCAACCGTGATCAGTCCAAGCAGGGTCTGGCTGCGGCAGAAATTGCGATGACACAACTGGGCCAGCAGACGGGCCTGTTCGAGGTCACCTGCACTCAGAACGCAGCAGCCGACTTTACGAAGGAGAATCTGCAGAAGTTCGATATCGTCATGTTCTACACCACAGGCGATCTCCCGATCTCGGACGCCGACAAAGACTATTTTTTCAACGAGTGGCTGAAGAAAAAGGGGCATGCGTTCATTGGATTCCATTCGGCTCTGGATACGTATCACAACTACAAGCCGTACTGGGACATGATCGGCGGCACTTTTGACGGCCACCCATGGAATGCGGGTGAACTGGTCACGGTGACGGTTCATGACACCAAGCATCCGGCGATGAAGCCGTTTGGTGGTGAATTCCAGATTAAGGACGAGATCTACTGGTACAAGAACTGGCAGCCCGAAAAAGTTCACGTGCTGATGAGCCTGAACATTGAAAAATGCCCGACCAAGGGGAGCAAGTCCAAGGTCAAAGAGGGGGACAAGGAAGTCGAAGTGACCGTCGCCCGACACGTTCCTGTTTCGTGGGTCAAGAATTACGGCGAAGGACGGGTCTTTGTGACCAATCTGGGACATAACGAATCGACTTGGGTTGACAAGCGTTTCCTGGAACATGTCACAGGGGGAGTGAAATGGGTGTTGGCTCAGGAAGAAGGGGATGCCACGCCCAATCCTGAAGTCTCACAGCAGCAGGAAGCCAAGGCACGCAAAGATGCTGGCGTAACCAAGTAGTCCATGCGACGAAGATCAGTTCGGTATTCCTGCAGCCCTAACCGGGATCTGCAGGAATACCGTTTTTGAATCCGATGCTTTTGATTCGGTACTCATGATTTCGGTGCGATCGCAGGTTCTTGATCGATTGAATCGAATCGATCAACGAGCCGCGATACAACCTGCGGACCGCTAG
>CAMBQP010000226.1 GCA_945869955.1 Schlesneria paludicola DSM 18645 | reverse complement strand
ATAGCGGCCCCTCAACGCCGCCGTCTGGGGATCGCCTGCACTGCCATTGTGGGAATCGTTCTGATCATGGGAACCCTGTCTGTTCTGACCAACCGGAATCCCCCGGAAAAAAAGGAGCCTCTAGCGGGCTTCGTTCCGATGGCAGCAATAGTGGCAGAAACCGGGACACCGCCGACATTGCCGCCGCTGGTACCGAACCGAAATCCGGGACCACCGCAGGGATTCGTACCGGGCCTGAACCTTGCAGAATCTTCGCTGTTGCCGTTCCTCCTTCCGAACCAACGGCGACGGTATGCCACCTTGGCGGAAGCGGTGTCGGCAACACGCGAAGGGGGTGACACAATCGAAATCAGTGGCCAGATTCCGCTGGTAATCCCCCCCTTGGTCATTCGAGGAAAATCGCTGCGGATTCATGCCGCCCCCCACCAACATCCCCTCTTGCAGGGGGATCCGTCTGCCCCAGACGATTCTCCGCTCATCGATACCGACTCGGATCTCGTACTGGAAGGGATTCAAGTTGAGCGTTACACGCTCATACGTCGCGGAGCGGATTCATCGAAGGGCTCGCCCACGTCACAACCTCTGATCCGAACCGTGGGGACCCAATTTCGAGCAGCGAATTGCCGATTCTCAACGTCGCCAAATGCCGATGGCCTGGTCACGGAAAGGGTTTCCCGAGTCTCGCTGCGAAATTGCCAATTCACTCACCCTGCCGGATTTGCAATCTCTTGCCTCCCCCATCCCGAACAGAAGTTCTTCATTCAAAATTGCATCCTCCATTCACAGGGGGGCATCACGCTTCAACCGTCCGAAGGCCCGTTGCGAGAGCCCCGGCTGGAACTTCGGGGGAATACCGTCGTCGCCGGCCATCTGCTGGTCCCGCACCTTCCTTTACAGCAACCGACAGAGAGCAAAGTGATTCCGAGTCCCCTGGCATGGCGTGTCTTCGCCGACAACAATCTGTTCCACCTGTTCCAATCGGTACTTGGTGTCGTCAACCCGCCCCCTCCGACAGGCCCTGGCGGCGGTAATTCTCGAGCGAGATCACAATGGTTGTTTCAGGTCTTGCACTGGAATGGACATCGGAATGCCTATTCCGGCAACCCCCAATTCGTCAAGCTGCATCTCGTCGGAAAGGGGGCGTGGATCAGTCCGCAATGGGGGCCGAAGACCGTCAATGAGTGGCAACGCCTGTGGAATGATCGGGAAACCGATTCCATGACACTCGCCGCCCACTTTGACTTCCTCGCCAACAATCCTCTGTTCCATGAAGATCCCCCACCCGCGCTGCGTCCCGAAGACTTTCGCCAGCGGGGCGAGGTGATTCGCGCCGCCAACGGCCAAATTCCCGGTGCGATGATCGAGTTTGTCGGCCCCGGCCCCGCCTATGAAGCCTTCCGGTCGTCGCCAGACTATTTGAAATGGCTCAACGACAATCCGGTCTTGTCACCCCCATAGTGTGTGACCTCAGTCGTGTGTGACCTCAGTCGTGACAAACCGAGTCAAAGCGGTGTCCCAAAATTGATTCCCGACTCGATGAGGCGTGCCGTGAAGGGTTGTTGCATAGAAAACCCATCACCGAATACGGTCGCGATGCATGCGCGATGTGCCGTCGTTCTCTAAGCTTTCACAGATCTGCTCGGCAGACACGAATGTGATGCCTCGTGTTTTCCATCCGAGATTCGTCGCCAAACGCTAGTCATCGAGCGGGTGCTTGCGAACGTTTCTCGTCATCGGTGCCGGTTGCTCCTCGTACTCGTCCACAACCTCATCCTCGACCTCGTTCATGACGGGGTGCCCGACGTCATCACTGATCGCTTCTGTCATTGCGGAACGCGACGCTGGCCCCAATCGCTTCAGACGGTTGACTCGCGGCAACTCGCCGGGCGTCATCGCCTCACCACCCAGCGGATGATTCCGACGGCCTGTTGAGGGTGCCACCGGTGCCGGATTCACAATGGCCGGGTTGATGTGTGCTGGATTCACTGCGGAATTCACAGCAGGATTCGATTTTTGCTCGATCAATTGCTGGACCATCGCCTCTAACTGCCGAATGCGATCCGAGTCCTCTGTCGCTTTCGGGGCGGGACTGGGGACCTCGTGCGAGGCCAATGTCACCTGACCCGCATTGAGTTCCTTCTTGGTCTTCTGCAGGGAATCGGTCACTTTGGGATTCGCTCCCATCGAAATGGTCGTGGTCCGATGCAGTTTCGCCGCCAGCGCATCCGCCGCCATCCGATCCGCTTCGTCGCTGGAAATCGGTTTCGCATCTTCACCCATGACCGGCTTTTTGTTTCCGTTCAGCGGCATGTTCGACAAATCCGAGAAAATCACCGGCCCCTGCTTCGGCGTCAGCCGAACCCGCAGCGCACAGTTCGCATCTTTGACCCCGCGTCGACAATAAGGGACAAAGATACTGTAGGTCGGTCCGAGTGAGGTTTCCGCGAGATGAACTCCCCAAGAACCCGAATCAAAATCAAATTGACGCAGTGGCTTGGCCTGCTCTTCCTCGGTCCCCTGATCGTCGAAAATATAGATCCGGACATCCCCTTCGATCTGGACCGGGGTTGCAGCACGGTTCGACAGAAACAAGATCTGTCCCGCAAAGCCCTTACAGGGATAGCCGTCAGGATCACGACCTTCTGCCTGTTGCCAGAGACAAAGAATCTGCACCGCCGGGTCCGAAGCCGTCGCTTTCGGGATCTTCTTGGCAAACGGAGAATGAAACGTGGCACAACCCGCCAATCCCATGATCAGCAGCGCACATGTCAGTGGCGAAACCCATGGCGAAACCCGTTGTGATCGACGCATCATGACGACAAACTCCGTCCAAAAAATCGGCAAAAACAAGCGGAATGGTTTCAACGGGTGGGCTCGGTCGTTCGTTTGGTGAACAGGCCTCGCTTTTTCGCTTTGGCCGGTGTGGTCCAGTTGGCTGTCGAAATACCCCCTGCGGCATCGTTCCCTTCGGTCGCTTGCAACCGCGAAGCACTGATCCGAGTCAAATTCGGATCGGGTTGGGGTGGTACCGGAGGAATTCCGGGTTGGCCGGGGGCCGGGGGCGTATCGGGCAATTCCTGGGGGGCGGGGGGAATCGCAATGGAAGGGGATGATGGGTATGTCGGTGGCATGGAAGGATTCGGGGTCAGCACCGCTCCCGGTTGAACCCAGGGCAAGTGTTCTTCCTCAAAGACATCCCCTTCCGCCGGGATCGCACGCAGCGGACCATGTGCTTCTTCCGCTTCACTTTCAATAAAGTGGATTCGGCCCATTTCAATCTCTTTCAGACATTCTTCTTCTTCCGGACCATTGATAATCCGCGGGGTCAGGAAAATCAGCAGTTCGGTCCGAATCGAGGAGCGCGAATCATAGCGGAACAGACTTCCCACCACGGGGAGGTCCCCCAACAGCGGGGCTTTACGAGTAAACGATTCATCGCGTGAACTGATCATACCCCCAATCACAATCGTGCTGTTCGAGGGAACCAGCACCGTCGAACGGACGTTGCTCAGGTCGGTAATCCGTTGACCAACCGCCACACCGCGGGAATCCGTGGTCACAGTCACGGTTTCCTGACTCAGTTGACTCCGATAGGCATACAACTGGATCACGATGTTCCCATCGTCGTTGATGCGCGGGGTCACTTGCATGCCAATCCCCGTTTCCCGTTGCGTCAAGATCGGTGACAGGACACCGGTCGTGGCATTCGTGTTGAAGGATGTCACCGTGGGGATCGTCTGGCCGACAAAGACTTCAGCCAGTTGACTGTCCAGAGCCCGAATCTGCGGACGGCTCAGAATCGAGAGCTTACGATTGGCGGCCAAGGCCCTGAGTAGCACATTCACCGCTTCCGAGCCTGCCGACAGCACCAGCCCGCCGTAACCGAGCTGGGAATTGGTTCGTCCCAGCGAAAAGTTACTCAGACTCTGCCCACCCACCAGACCAGGACTCGACGAAATGTTATTACCCAGGGGAATACCGGGGTTATTGAAGTTGAAGCCAGGAGAACCGGTTTGTGACAAGATCGACTGACTGGTTGTTTGCAGCCCCGTGACCGAAGTGGTGGTCGTCGTTAAAATCGTTGGGGCATCCAATACGCTTCGCTGGAAAAGAACCGGCGACTGCAATCCCAGTTCAATCCCGAACTCGTCGGTATTATTCAACTGTACTTCCACGATTAAAGCCTGAATCACCACCTGCTTCGGAACCGAATCGAGCTTCTTAATCATCGCCAGGATGTCGGGAAAATACCGGGGGGTCGAACTGACCAGCAGGCTGTTCGAGATCGTATCCGGGATCACAATTACTTCCCGTTCCAGTTGCTCGACGTTACTGGTCAAATTGGGGTCTGCTGTCAGCGTCAGGTCGCGCTGTTGTTGAAAGAACAGTGTCACCGCCTGAGCGATCTGCGTTGCAGGGCTGTTATTCAGACGGACCACCATGTTCTTCCGCGCCCGCAAGTCGCTTTCGTCCAACCGCAACATGATCGCTTCAACCACCCGTAGGGCATCACCACTACCGACGGCGATCACACTATTCGTCCGCGTGTCGACCGAAAACTTCAGCGGAACCAGGCTGCTGCTGGCATCATCGGCATTCGCCAGAATCATCCCTAACAATTGACGCTGTTGTCCCTGATTTCCACCACCCTGCTGCTGACTGTTGAATAGCGCATTCAACTGCTGCACCATCTGACTGGCGTCGGCATGTTCCAAGGTGAACACCTTGATTTCCGAGACAGTATTCGTGGGCCGATCCAGATTCTGAATCAGGGCCTCGATCAAATCCATGCTCTTTTCCGAAGCGGTCACGATCAGCGAGTTCGCATGCGCATCGGGAGTCACCCGAATGTCCGACAGGATCCCCGACTGCAACTGTCGAGTCACCCCTTTATCGATCGAGAGAAACTGTAGCACCGCCGATTTGACGCTCTTAAATTGTTCTTCAACCTGACCGCCACCCAATCCCGTTTGTCCCCCCTGCCCACCACCCTGTCCGCCACCAGAGGAGGTCGGCGGCGAGAGGACCGACTGAATCGCCGCATTGATCACTGCCGCCATTTCCGCAGCGACCGCATTTTTCAACGGGAAAATCCGCACAGAGCTGATCGAATCGGATCCTTCTCGATCCAGTTTTTTGATCAGAGCCTGGATTTCATCGAGGTCACGAGCTCGGGCACGGATAATCAGCGAGTTCGAGCGTGGATCCGCGATGACCAACACTTTCGCACCCAAAGATTTGCGATCTTTGTAAAACTCGGTCAGGATGGTTTCGACATCCGCCGCGATCGCCGACTTCAATCCGAAAACCTGAAATTCGGTCTCTGGATCGACAGGCTGATCCAATTCTTCCGCCAGCCCCAGAATATTCTCCATGTCAGCCCCCGGGGCGATGATCATCAGCGAGTTTGGCTTGGTCACCGCGATAATCGCAACACTTTGACGTGGCTGTGTCCCCTTGCCGGGAAACTTGGTCAGTTTTTCGTAAACCGAGGTAAGTAATTCGGCGAGTGATTCCGAATCGACATTTTTCAAATGCAATAACTCGACGCGAGGAGCCGTGGCCACCGCCAGTGTCTCGATCTGCTTGATGACCTGCTCGACCTGAGCCACATCCTGTTCATTACCAATAATGACCATCACATTCAGGTCTTCGATCACCTGAATATTGACTTCTCCTTTAAAACTTCCCAAGGCGCTGCCGATCGCCGCATCGGCCCCTGCAGGGTCCTCCTCGTCGTCAGCTGTTTGTCGGTTGTTGCGATCCGCCTGAGCCAGTCGGGATTTGACATCGGTCCCTCGGGCTGCTCGCAGACGATCGATTTCCGCCGGAAGCTGGTCCGCGATCTGACAGACATACTGGGTGCTCGCCTTGATGTGCGTTCGCGTCTGGCCATCGTCAGCCTGATCCAGCAGTTGGAGCAGCTTCAGCACCGCTTCGACATTCTTGGCGTTGCCGTCAATCAACAACTCATCACGCGCCTCGTCGATCGAAATCGTAAACTCGACCGGAGCCAGAGTGGGCTGATTCGCGTTAGCCCCATCTCCCCCCTTAGTTCCCTTCGTCGCAACGCGGAAACCAGGCAAACCGTTGCGACCCGATTCCAAGAGTTGAGCGGATGACTTCAGGGCGGTATACACCCGTTTCGAAAGATCGACCGCCGACAGGTTTCTCGTCTGATAGACCACCGCTTTGGCCGCGACCGCCCCCTTTGCAG
Organism: Schlesneria paludicola DSM 18645; assembly: GCA_945869955.1. Taxonomy (GTDB): domain Bacteria; phylum Planctomycetota; class Planctomycetia; order Planctomycetales; family Planctomycetaceae; genus Schlesneria; species Schlesneria paludicola_B. Next base: position 3,601 of record CAMBQP010000226.1, on the reverse strand, counting down.
GTGCTGCTGCGGTCACTTTCGCGTCCAGGGGATGAACCTTGCGTGGGGCCGTCGCTTCGGGCTCTTCAAAGTACTCTTCTTGATGAGCCGTCTGCTTCACCATGCGTCCCGCGGCAGGTTTTTGTCGAACCACCGGAGTCTCTGCGGCGATATCCGAATCAGATGCATCGGGACGAAGATTCCTTGCCGAGTAACGAATCGATTTCTTTGCGATGATCTCGTCGTTGGCATTCACGACCGTGCCACGATCCTCGCGAGGGGGCGTCATCGACTCGGCGCGAAATCCAGCCGGTTTCGCCACCACCTCCTGCTCGCCATCGGTACTCTTCGCCGCAGGTGTCGCGGCATTCGGTTTCGGCAAGACGGCAGGGGGATATTGCGGACGCGAAACCGTCGTTTCGATCACAATCAGAAAATTCCCTTTTTCAATCAACCGCAACCCTTGCGGCTCGATCTCTTTATTGAGAATCCGCATCGCATCCTTGCGACTGTATTCGGTCCGATCAATACGGGAATACCGGCCACGGGGCAGGTGATCGGCAATCACCTCCATGTCCCCCGAGGCGGCCAAGTCCTGCAAGACCCGCGACCATGAGGCCGAATAGTAATTCAACTTGAGCGTTCCCTTGGCGGTTTCGCCAGAGGACTCGTTCGTACCCGACTTGGGCTTGTTGGCAGCGGATGCGATCCGGATACCGAATGCGTCGGGATTCACCCCCGAGCAAAAGGTGATCAGGGATAACCCCGACGCCAGCATCAGTCCCTTCGAGAATTGACGAATCGACGAATCGGGGATTCGCGTCGAGGAATCCGCGCGACCGTTCAATTTCGAATCGGAGTCGTGGAGCGTCATGAATCTTCTTCAATCTGAGGGTAAACCGAGCGTAATCCGAATAGTCAACTTAATCGGCAAGGCTTAACAGTGACTTGACCACAAACTGGCTGGTGCGGCACCAAATTCAGGTTGGCTTAGGGGATCGGGCCGATTTTCGGCGAAAGTCCGTAAAAAGTAAGGGGCCTTGCATCGCGGATCGGCAGAAACGGCCGTTCTGACGCAACGCTCAGAAATCGACTCCCCCTGATCGTTCGTCGCGGATTCACAAATTCGGTATACTCACAGACCGACGAGAGATTCGCGGCTTGTCTCTTACGAGGGGGGCTCATACGATGACGGTGTACGATGAGCGTGGAATTCCCGCCAAAGATCCTGTCACGCCAAGGTTGACACTATGTCTGCTGAATCGACTGATAAAACGATCCTGATTATTGACGATGACCGGGAAATTGCCTCGATGCTACATAGCGTCCTGACCGGAAACGGCTATCGCGTGTTTCTGGCACCAAACGGCATTGAGGGTCAACGACAGATTGAAACCCAAAAGCCGGATCTCGTGATCACCGACATGATGATGCCGAGGATGGGCGGATTCCCAGTGCTGGAATTCTTAAAGACGCTGGCTGCCCCCCCAGCAGTCATCATGATCACCGCGAATGAAGGGGGCCGCCATAAGGCCTACGCCGAAATGTTGGGTGTCGCTGACTACCTGCGTAAGCCCTTTCCGATGGAAGTCTTGTTGGAATCGGTGCGGCGAATTTTCGCCGCACGGGCCGAAGCGGTCGAAAAACCAAAACCCGTACCGCTCAAGCGCGCCACGCGGAAGAAAGTGGTCAAAGCCGAAGCCGAGATCGATTCAGATGATGACGCGGAATAAGCAGCAAGGAGTGATTCCTGATGTGGTGGACTTTCATATTGGTATTGCTCCGAAGGTTGAGTTTTCTGCGAACAGGGGCTGATGGCTCTGTCCGAACAGGGGCTGATGGCTCTGTCCGACCGAGTCGTCGTTCCGTTCTCGGACCCGCTGTACTGTTGAGTCTATTTCAGTTTTCCCTATTTCAATTTGGTCTGCTGACGGACGCTCATTGCGCCGAACCGGCCCTCACCAAACCGATTGATCCTGCCCGCACATGGAAGGCAGGAGTTGCCAAGCGGGTGATCACGCCCGAGAAAGGGGTCTGGCTCGCGGGATACGGATCCAAGCGGGCCCCCGACGGCAAGCTGCATGATCTCTGGATGAAAGCACTGGCCCTGGAAGACCGCGACGGCCATCGGGCAGTCCTGATCACCAGCGATTTTCAGGGCGTTCCCAAAGAAATGAGCGACGTGGCGTTCGCCAGGATTCAGCAGAAGTTTGGTCTGGAACGTCATCAGCTGATGTTCACCTTTTCTCATAATCACTGTGGCCCCCGCCTCGGAAATGATCTCGTCGACTACTATCCCGTCGATGCCGAACAGGTGGAACTGGTGGCAGACTATACCCGGCAAATGATCGAAAAAGTTGTCGATCTGGTCGGTGAATCCCTGTCCAAACTCGCTCCCGCGATCCTCAATCAGGGGGAAGGCCGTGCCACGTTTGCCGTCAACCGCCGAAATAATCGCGAGCCGGATGTCCCCAACCTGCGAGCCCAGGGGATTCCCCTGGTCGGCCCCGTCGACCACGCGGTTCCCGTGATGACCGTGACACGACCCGATGGCCGACTGGATGCGATCTTGTTTGGGTATGCCTGCCATCCCACCACGCTCAGCTTCTTCACCTGGTGTGGTGACTATCCAGGCTTTGCCCAACAGCAACTTGAGCAGCAGCATCCTGGAGCAACGGCGATGTTCGTGAATACCTGTGGAGGGGACCAGAATCCACTCCCCAGACGAACGGTCGCATTGTGCCAAGACTACGGAAAACAACTCGCCACCGCCGTTGACGAAGCCCTCTCGCAGCCACTTACCCCCATTTCTTCGCGACTGCGAACCACCTTTGAACTGATTGACTTGCCCTATCTCAAGACGGTGACTCGGGACGAACTGCAAGTCTTCGCCCGCGACAGCAACGCCATCCGTGCTCGCTGGGCTACGCGTCTGCTCAACGAACTGGATGCGGGTGCCACGTTCCCCGCATCGTACCCGTATCCAGTCCATGCCTGGCAACTCGGCCAACAAATGCTGGTGATTGGACAAGGGGCCGAAACCGTTGTCGATTACGCAATTCGCCATAAACATGAGTTTGGACCTGGGACCTGGGTTTGTGGTTATGTCGATGACATGATCGCCTACATCCCCTCGCGTCGCGTCTGGGAGGAAGGGGGCTATGAAGGGGGAGCCAATCTCTACGAATACGGCCGCCCCGCCCTGCGCTGGGCAGGGGATGTCGAAGAGCGAATCTCGACAGCGGTCCAAAAACTGGTGAAACAGGTCCGGGAATAAAACCGATCCGATCGACTTTTGGCAACATGCCTTTGGGCCAGTCACGTCATCCCTCACCAGTTTTTATTCCCCGGTTGACCAGGAACGTAAACCAAGTCAATTTGCCGTCGTCGCGGCAAAGTCTGCCGACGTTCATCACAAATTTTCTGACGATTTCTACAGAGATCCGCCGATCTCCGCCATCACCGCTGTGGCCGCATTGCTACAGGTTGTTGACAGATAACGACATCAGGCCGTTCTGCAATGGCTCCCCTCGATGCCAAGCCAGACTCGCCCCTTTCCATGACTCACTGAACTCTTCAGCTTCACGGCAGTCATTGTCGAGGATGAAAAAACGACAATCTA
>CAMBQP010000225.1 GCA_945869955.1 Schlesneria paludicola DSM 18645 | reverse complement strand
GACCGTCTGGCGACATTCTCGTTCGAGCGTTTCCGTGACAGGACGCTGAACACAGCGACGGACTTCGCGTGTTGATTCGTCCCAAACCTGTCGTTGAGTGGTGTAGGTCTGTTCGCGATACAGCGTCTCGTTCACAGGCCTCATCACTGTGTAGCGTTCTTCACGATCGGCCGTTTCGTAAACCTGTCGGGCAACCTGATACTGTTGTTCACGATAGGCCACCTCGTTCACCGTGCGATGGCAAGTCTCGACCACGTCGTCGTAGGCGGTCTCGTAAACCGTCCGGCTCACCGTATAGGTTTGCGGTTCTTGAATGGTCTGATAGACAGTCCGCTGGCACATCTGTCGCTCGACCCGCTGCGTCGTATAGCAACAAGTTTGTTGGCAAGCCGCTGGCGGACAACATCGGTAGCTCGCGGCTCCGCAGTAACTCCCGGCAAAAACGCTTCCCGGTGACGCGCCCACCGCGATCACCAGCGCCGCCAAGGCACCGAGCATCGCATTTTTCATCATTGGTCCCCTCAAAAAACTGGATTCCAGCCGCGCCTCTCGGGATCCCAGTCCCGCGATGACGTATGGCAATTTGCTCAACTTCTGCCGCTCATGATAAAGCACAGAACAACCAGAGGCTTTAACCAAATCTTTGAAATCTCGGAAACCTGCAGAAACATCTCGATTTGCGGTCTACAGTCCGCAAAGTCCGCACATTGTCATTTGTCAGCAAACCGCTGAAAACCCTGCAAATCTGTGGTTTTGTACCCGATTTTGTTGCCAAAAAACCACGTTGTTGCCAAATGGCCCCGGCTGCGATGCATCGCATCATCCTCGCGAAATCTGCTTCACGAAATCATTCGAGGTTACGCGCGGGCTTTGTGCATCAGTTCCACATATTCCGCTGCTAATTGCTGAATCCGGCCGAAATCCCCCTTCTCCAGGGCTTCCTTCTCGACCAACTGCCCCCCCAGTCCCACGGCACAGGCTCCCGCTTTGACAAAATCACGCAAAGTCTCGCGGTTAACACCCCCGGTCGGCATCACACGGATTTGCGGCAGAGGACCTTTGAGCGCCTTAAGATACGGGGCTCCCCCAATATCTGCAGGGAACAGCTTCACCACGTCTGCCCCCGCCTCCCAAGCGGTGACAATCTCGGTCGGTGTGTACGCCCCCGGCATGACCATTTTGTCATACCGTAACCCCAGCTTAATGATGTCCAGATTTACGCAGGGAGAGACCAGAAACTCGGCCCCGGCAAGAATCGCAATTCGAGCGGTTTCAGGGTCCAGGACCGTTCCCGCACCGAGCAAAATCTTGTTTCCCAACTCTTTTCGCACAGCCGAAATCACTTCCACAACCCCGGGAGTCGTAAAGGTGACTTCAATGATATCGATCCCTCCTTCAAACAATGCCCGTGCGACACGAACCAACTGATCCCCTGATGAGGCTCGAATGATGGCAACAATCCCTGTGTCTAAAACTCGCTGCAAATCTTCGTGACGACTCATGATGCAAAGGGAACCTTTTGGGGAGGGGACGAGGGTTGTGGATGATTCGAGTTGAAATCGTGGTGAAAGTGAAACTGAAATCGTGGTGAAACAAAACGCGATCAACGGACTGTTTTTCGTGACCCATCGCGTGTTCATGGATTAATTGCGTGCCGAGAATTTTTCCGCATATTCCAGCACCCATTGATCAACAACCTCGCAAAACGAGTCCATGTCGCCCTGAATCAACTGCTGAAAATGAGAACGACTGAGGACTTCTTTATTCCGAATCGCCCCGCGAGCCACCAATTCCACGATCCGAGCGGCGGAATAGGGACGAACCAGCATTTCCAGGTGACTGTAACCGTGAACCATGCCCCTGGTTCCCGGTGGTCCAGGGGCCAGATCATCCCGGCGAATACACGCTCCCCAGCCATCCGCCGACATCAGTGTTTCGTACTCAAAGCCAGGAAAGTAGTCTGCGAGTTTTCTCAGGCCCACTTCGACGTGTTCGGAAAGCTCCAGTCGCGACTTGGAGTGAACGTTACGGTATTCCTCGTCGGTCATCGCTCGTAGCGCCCGATCACGACTTTCGGCGTCCCGTTGTCGCTGACCCCGTTCAATCGCCCGTTCCAGTCGCTGGTCAAAATTCATGAAGTGTATCTCGCTGCCGTAAAATCAGGCTTTCAAAAACCGCCAACACCGCTATCCGAACCGTAAAATGGTGACCATTCGTCGCCGCGTCGTACAGCAGATTTCCCGTTTCACCCAGAATTCTGCCACGAACCCCGCAGGATGGGTCACCAATCACCACGGAAAATACCCCCTTGGGGGAAGTCGCTTCCGTTCCGCTGATTCTATGCCCTTGACCAGCAACTTTGAATCTCGACACCAGGAAAAAGCGAAGAGATCTCATCGATTCTCGACACGGAAATCGTTTTTCCCCGCAGCGGCCACCCATGGATCCGGCCTCGGTCTCTCTTGTCCCTCTTTTCCCTGCCTCCCTCTTTTTCCCTGCTTCCGCGATCAAGGGTGGATTGGCAATTTTCCATCAGCTTGTAATCATGTTAAGATCATGAGGAGAATTTGGCTGAAGCCATTCACGGATCATCCCCGACAATCGTTTGTTACCGTTGTTGAGGGATCACTGCGACTGGTGCACTCTTTTTATCGGGCCTGGTTGGTCCACCGCAAATCACGGGTGAGGATCATCAACTCGCCTCGAAAGAACACGTTCACCCTCACGTTGGGAATTCCGGGTCAATGTCTGATTCCACTTCCACTGGAGCTTCGCTCAAATCACGCGTGCAATCGCTCCGATTGCCCCCACCCCGTCAATCCGCCGGCGGCGGATCAAAATTGCCATGGTTCCTTGTCGGAACCCTAACTTGCGTGGTGCTGTACCTGCTGTCTGTGGCGGCAAATCCCTCGCTCACGTCATCAACACCCACGGACGCGGTGGAAAAACAACCCGATCCCGTCAGCACAAAAAAAACAGCCGATCCTGAAGCGCCCGCCGGGCCGGTGGTCGAATCGAAAGGCTATATTATTCCCGAGCAACAGATTCTCGTCAGCCCCCAAGTGAGTGGCCGTGTCATCGAATTGAACTTTGAAGCGGGGCAGCGGATCGAACAGGGTTTTGTCCTGGCGGTCTTGGATAGCACCGAATATCTGGCCGAATTTGAACGGATCACAGGACAACTGGAAGCAGCCCGAGAAAATCTGGCCGAGTTGCGTGAGGGATCACGACCCGACGAAATCAAGCAGGCCAAAGCGGATCTGGCAGAAACGCAAACCACGCTCGAACAAGCAGAACGCGATTACAAGCGCACCAATGATCTCTGGAAAAATGGATTCGGGAATAAGCAGGATGTGGAAACCGCGGAATCCCAGTTTCTCGTGTTGAAAAAACGAGTCGATCGGCTGTCGGCCACCGCTCAATTGACCGTGGATGGTCCCCGGGCCGAGCGGAAACGGGGAGCAGAAGCCCAGGTCCGTCAGGCCCAAGCTGAATTACGTCGCGCCAAATGGCGACTCGACAATTGCATCATTGTCGCGCCGATTTCCGGAACGGTCCTGAAAAAGAATGCGGAACTCGGAAACCTGGTGAATCCCATCGCCTTTAACGGTTCCTTCAGCCTCTGTGACATGGCGGACCTTTCCAAACTCGAAGTGGAACTGTCGATTCAAGAACGAGAAATCTCGAAAGTCAAAAAAGGACAGCGTTGTCGCGTACAACCCGAAGCCTACATGGACCGTTATTATGATGGGGTTGTCTCGCGACTCATGCCCATCGCCGACCGGGCCAAAGGGGCCGTTCCCGTTCGCGTCCGCTTGAAAGTTCCTGCCGACGAAGAAGGGATGTACCTGCGACCCGAAATGGGGGCCATTGTGAAATTTTATGCAGATCTTGTCGACGAAGAGATCCCTCCTGCCCTCAACAAGTTCGCGGATCATGACAGTCTCCCGAAATCTGGTCTCCCAGCGTCCGACCTCCCGACATCGGCTCAGCAAAACGAAATTCCACTTGTCTCGGAAGGGAATCCGCCCGACTCAGACAACGAAAACAACAACGAAAACAACAACGAAAACGATTCCACCGCAACCGAAGAAGTTACCCCGTAAATTGACCTCATCTTGTTGAATCGCTCGACAGATCCCTCTTGAGGAATTGTAGATGCCCTCCCTCGAAGCCTGCGTGGAAGTCCACGATGTTCATAAGTCGTTTAAACGCGGCAGCGAAGTCCTGGATGTCTTGAATGGACTGAACCTGACCGTCAATCAAGGGGAGTTCGTCGCCCTGATGGGCCCCTCTGGATCGGGGAAAACCACGCTGCTGAACCTGATCGCAGGGCTCGACCGACCGACGACTGGCTCGATCCGTGTACGCGGTGAAGAAATCTCGTCGATGTCGGAAGGGCAACTCGCAAGCTGGCGAACACGCAGCCTGGGCTTCGTCTTTCAGTTCTATCACTTGCTACCCGTGTTGTCCGCATTTCGGAATGTGGAATTGCCGCTGCTGCTGTTACCCCTCTCGGGTTCCCAGCGGCGCGAGCAGGTCCGAAACGCGCTCGACATTGTTGGCCTCAGCGATCGAATGTGGCATCGGCCCGGACAGCTTTCGGGCGGACAACAACAGCGAGTTGGGATCGCCCGCGCCATCGTGACCGATCCCGCCCTGATCGTCGCCGACGAACCGACAGGTGATCTGGATGCCAAATCGGCGGACGAGATTTTGAATCTGCTGGTGGAACTCAAAAATTCGCTCGACAAAACGATCGTCATGGTGACCCACGATCCGCGCGCTGCAGAGCGAGCGGATCGGCTGGTTCATCTCGAAAAAGGGCGTCTGGCGACCCAATAGCCCGTTTTCTCCCCGATCACCGGCATTCTCACTGGAATGGCAATATGAAGTTTCTCATCCTCGTTTTCGAAAACATTGCGCGTAATCCTGTCCGCACGATTCTGACTTCGCTCGGGACGATGATGCTGGTGCTGGTGGTGACCCTTGTCTTCACCGTACTGACCACCCTCGATAAAGTCACCACCGAAAAAAGTGCGAATATCAAGGCAATCGTCACGGAAAAATGGCAAAACCCCAGCTTGATGCCCTACTCCTACGCGGCAGGACTCAGCGACGGCGCGGCCGATCCGAATGACCCGAACGCGATTCACCCGCAAGACTCGATGACTTGGGGATTTTTTGTCGGTTCCACCGAATCGAATCCGGCAAAACGAGGTTACGAAAACCTCTTTTTTTCCTTCATCATGGAAGCTGAAAAAGCCAGAACGATGCTCGATAACATCGACTCTTTACCCGATGAGCAGGCACGGCCACTCATCGAAGCGATCAAAAAAATGAAAGAGTTTCGGAATGGGGTGATCGTCGGCGAGGGCCGGTTGAACAAGCTGAAAAAACGGATCGGAGACCGCATTACGGTCTATGGTCGTAATTATCGTGATGTCAATCTGGAACTGGAAATCGTGGGAACGTTTCCCAAAGAAACAACGCAGTACACCGACAGCGCCGTCATCAACCGGGACTTTTTTGAAGCCGAACTCGACACCTATAAGGCGGCTCACAACAACAAGCCCCACCCGCTGGCCGATAAAACCCTCAGCCTCGTCTGGTTACGAGTTCCCGACCGAATCTCGTTCAACAAAATGACCGAGCAGATTTTGACCGCCCCCTCATTTTCGAATCCCGCCGTCAAGTGCGAGACCTCGTCGACCGGAATTTCCTCGTTTCTCGATGCGTATCGTGACATCATCTGGGGTGTCCGCTGGTTGCTCGCCCCCGCCTGCATGGCCGTCCTGGCTTTGGTGATCTCGAATGCGATCAGCATCTCGGTGCGCGAGCGAAGAACCGAGTTTGCCGTACTCAAGGTGCTCGGCTTTTTACCCTGGCAAATCCTGACCCTCGTCCTTGGCGAAGCCCTCTTGATCGGGACGCTGTCGGGCCTGCTGAGTGCCGCGCTCGCGTATGGGGTAATCAATGGGGTCTGGGGTGGGCTTCCCTTCCCGATCGCCTTCTTTCCCAAGTTTGCCGTCCCCATTAACTGTCTCTGGTGGGGGGCTGCAATGGGAGCCGTGACGGCGTTTGCCGGAAGTTTTATTCCCGCCTGGTCTGCACGCGGTGTTCGCGTTTCGGATGTCTTCGCCAAGGTTGCCTGACCTGTTGATCATACGAGAATCACGATGTTTCCTATTTCTGAGCGTATTCTGTTTGCGGCGGCCCCCTGGCAGGTCTTTGGTGGCTCGTCACCCATTTTGCAAGGGATCTTTGCCGGGACCGGTTTTTTGCTGTTGGTCCTGCTGTTCATCGGCAAAGTGCCGCTCAGCTACAACCTCATGAACCTGAAAACACGCTGGCTCACCACCCTGTTCATGGTCGGCTCATTCATGCTGGTGATCGGCGTCCAGATTGGATTACTCGCCTTCGTCAACGGGATGTATTCCATGACCGAATCGAGTGGGCAACCCGGAAATGTGATGATCATGTCCGAAGGGTCCACGGACGAAGCCTTCAGTAATCTCGGTTTTGCCGATGCAACCGAAATCGAAACTCAGGAAGGGGTCGAACGCGACGAAGCAGGACTGCCCATGGTCAGTCGTGAAACTTACCTGGGAATCTCGCAGCAGTTGACCGACCGGAAAACGGGGCTGAGTAAACGTCGATTCCTGCAGGTCCGGGGCGTCGATGGCCCGGCGATGTCTGCCAAAGTCCATGGGTTAAAGCTGGATGCGGGGGGCGACTGGTTCTCGGATTCGGGTGTCCGGGAAATTAACGCGGCGGGGGACACCGCCATCGAGGCGATGCTCGGTGCCGCGATTGCCCGAGAATTAGGCAACGATCGGTCCGACGAAGATCTCGCCAAGGCAAAACGGACCGACCGCCTGGATGTCGGGGACACCTTTCAGATTGGCGACCGAGTCTGGTATGTCACTGGGGTGTTTGAATCGTCTGGGACAGTATACGACTCGGAAATCTGGACTAGGCAGTCTCAGGTCGGCCCCTTGTTCGGCAAATCCACCTACACCACGTTTTGCGTCCGAGCTAAGCCCGGTTTTCGTAAAGATCAACGGACCGCACTGATTGCAGAACGTAAAAAATCCGCCGAAGAGGCCTATCAAGAGGGAGTCAAACTCAAACAGGCTGACAAAACGGCGCCGACCCCCAAACGGCAGTCGGTCCGAACCGAGTACACCGAGCAAGAGTGGGGAGCGGAACTGCTGCAACACTTTTTTGCCACGGAATACAAACAGGCCGCCGTCAGCCCACAAGTTGAACAAGCCTATTTTGCGAACCTTTCAGCCACCAATGTGCAATTTCTGGGAATGGCCATCCTGGTCGCCCTCATCATGTCGCTGGGGGGACTGTTCGGGATCATGAACACCATGTTCGCGGCGATCAGCCAGCGCACCAAAGACATTGGTGTGCTTCGTCTGCTCGGCTTCAAACGCTGGCAGATCCTAGTCTCATTCCTGCTCGAATCGATCGTCCTGTCGCTGATTGGTGGGGCGATTGGCTGTGCCTTGGGCTCGCTTTGCGATGGATTCACAGCAAACAGTATTGTGACCGGCGGCCCAGGGGGAGGCGGAAAATTCGTTGTCCTGCGACTGACTGTTGACGCGAGTACCATTGCAGTGGGCATGCTGCTGGCCCTGTTCATGGGATTCTTCGGCGGCCTGATCCCATCGCTCAATGCGATGAGACTGAGTGCCCTGAAGGCGTTGAGATAACCCCGATCGCCAAAATTCCTTGAGGCACTCTACGGCCATGAGAGATTCTCTTGATCGATCTTTGTGATTGCCGCAGTTGTGTGCCGCAGTTGTGTGCCGCAGCCTACTATTCTCGGACCGCGATATTTTGCAGAAAAAGAGGAAATTTTGGTGGAACGTTTCGTAAACGATTGGTAAAGGTGTAATTAAGCAATTTTTTTCGAAAACCACTGTTTGAAACTGCAGGGTGAAGGTCAAAAAACCCAAAAGGGGACCTTCGACGTTATTGCGCATTCGATCGAGAAAAACAAATGCAAAGGAACCTGCGCCCAGTTTCCTGAACATGAGCGTTTAAGGTTCGTAACCCATGAAAATCAAGTTTACGTTTTGGAAAGAATCAGACGGTAGGTATTTAGGCTATTTGAATTCGCACCCCGATCACTGGACACAAGGTGATAATTTAGACGACCTCAAAGAGCACCTGCGCGACCTCTATCAAATGTTCTCCGCTGAGGACATTCCTGGTATCAGAAAAGTCGAAGAGCTCGAGATTGTATGAAACTTCGTGATTTAGTCGCTGAACTCGAACGTGCCGGGTGTGTTCTATTACGAAAGGGGCTAAACACGATATTTATCACAATCCAGTGACGGACGATCAGAACCCGTGCCAAGACATCGCGAGGTAAACGAGCTACTCGCAAAGAAGATTTTGAGGTCCTTAGTTCAAGTAGAGGAAGAAAAAGAGAAAGTGGCTGATCAACGTCAAGAAACAGAGGAGGAACCTAGGGGACACTAGAATCAAGTGGAAATGATTCGACATGAGGGCAAATCCCAGCAGGTCGATCCCGAACGCGCCGGCCAATCGCTGTAACTGATTTTCAATCATGACCTTGCGATGATCATAATTCTTGCCACTCACCGGGTCGTCACCCAGCAGATAACAGCGACGAACCACGCGATTCATCACATGCACAACCTCAACTTCATCCGGCGCAAACACTTCTGCCCGAGCCATCCTCGCCATCATTCCGCTCCAAATCAAAGCAGATCAAAGCCAGGGACGAGAACGGTTTGATGAAAATCGCAATATATTTTCAAACCAGCTCAGTGTCCCCTACAGTCACGCGCCCGTCAGGTTGCTTACCGAGGTGGGGGATGACTCAACTGTCGATTCCGCCTCCAAAAAAAGGCTTCGCATGGTAGTCATTCGGTCCGTTTACCGCTTGTAGGGCCTCAGTGTGACCAAGCCTGGCACAACTCCGTAGTGCTTCTCGTTAAATATACAAAGTTCTGCTGATAGACCGACGGCAACGGCCGCTATCACGGCATCCAGCAGTCCCAATCCGTCTGATAGGTGAAATGTGGTAAAGTCCATCAGTGCTCGCTGACAGTCGGTCGATGTCGGCCAGATCATCGGCAGTGGGGCCGTCATTCGCAATACCTCACGCACCTGCCGGATATTTTTGGCCCCCTGGATCAACTCCATGACGACGAATCCAGGAACGGATGGCAGAACAGTAAGAGTCGCGAACCAGCCAAGAGCCGCCGCATGTCCCCGCTGTACGTCAATCAGCACATCAGTATCAAGAACGAGCATAGAGATTACTCAAAGCGGTGCTGGGCCTGGTCGCGGAGTTGGCGAGCCTCGGATTGGCTATCGGCAAGTTCATTGCGGCTACCAATCACACCCTCGGCCTGCCAGAAGGCGACAAGTTCCGCGCCGTCATGAATCGACGCCGCGACCGGTCGAGCGGATATGAGCATCCTTGCAGTATAATCGGGTAACGACAATCCCAACCGAGACGCTTCGTCGCTTAAGGCATTGGCAAGATCGTCGGGCAATTCAACAGTCTGAGGCATTGATGGTTCCCCTCATGGCGGCGTGTCATGATCACCGTGAATGCTGCCAAATCAACTGCTGAACGTCAACACCAAGTTGTGCGTGGCGTTGCAGATAAATGCTGGCAAGGTTGACTCGAGCGGAAATGTTTGTACTTGATGAAGTTTCAGTTTTCAGTTTTCAGTGTGCAGTGTGCAGTGTGCAGTGTGCAGTGTGCAGTGTGCAGTGTGCAGTGTGCAGTGTGCAGTGTGCAGTGTGCAGTGTGCAGCGATTGGGGGGAACGCCTTGTCG
>CAMBQP010000224.1 GCA_945869955.1 Schlesneria paludicola DSM 18645 | reverse complement strand
ACTCGAGTTTGATCCGTGCCACAGGCTTTCCGCTCACATTCCGCAAGGCGATTCCAACACTGCGGTCGGTTGCTCGTGGTAGTTCCTCGAAACGAGCATTTTTGAATTTGCGACAAACGAAGTTGCCGTGGAAGTTGTGGTCTGTGGCGTAAACCGGCAGAATCCGGGGCACGATTCTCTCCTCGAACCATGCTTACTTTGCGCAAAGTCATTCATGATCCTGCTCGCTCAATCTTCCAGTGTGCCACTTCAGTGGTTGGATGTGCTGATTCTCGTCGTCAGCATTGTCGGTGTGACCGGCTTTGGAATGTGGATTGGACGCAAGGAGGAGGACACCACCGACTATTATCTGGCGGGAAAAACCGTCGCCTGGTGGGCGGTGGCGGGTTCCATCTTTGGCACGAATATCAGCTCGCATCACATGGTGGGGATGATGGGGGCCGGGCTGAAAGAGGGATTCGCCCAAGCCAATTACGAGTTTGGAGCGATCTTTGGCCTGCTCATGCTCTGCTACTTCTTTCTGCCGTTCTATCGGCGAATGGGACTGTACACACTCTCCGAGTATCTCGGTCGCCGATTCGATGACCGCAGCCGCCTGGTCTATTCGATCACCAATATGGCGTTCCTCTTGATTCAGATGGTCGGCACCATGATCCTGGGGGCGCTCACCATCGCGACCCTGACCGCCGATTCCCCTTATGCCGTCAGCTATGAAATGGCGATTTGTCTGCTGGCGGCCGTCTCGGCCGCGTACACGTTCTATGGCGGGCTGAAAGCGGATATTTTTAATGATGTCGTGCAAAGCGTACTGCTGCTGATTGGGAGCGGATTGCTGGCAGTGCTGGCCATCTGGCATCCCAACGTTGGGGGATTGTCGGGACTACTCGAAAAACAGCCGGAAAAGTTTCACGTCTTTTTCGAGGCGAGTCACCCCGAACTCCCCTGGAGTGGCGTGCTCAGTGGACTGATGGTGCTGCACCTGTACTACTGGGGAACGAACCAGTTTATCGTGCAACGAACGCTGGGGGCACGCAGCGATTGGGACGCACGCATGGGGACCGTTGCCGCCGGTTTTTTCAAATTGTTGATTCCGTTTCTCTGTATCGTGCCGGGGATGGCTGCGGGCTATATTCTGGCGATTGATCCCGCAACGGAAAGTGACACTGCATTTGCTGGCCTGACGCGGGCCCTGTTGCCGGCGGGATATGGGTTAGTGGGACTGGTCATGGCGGGACTGGTCGCCGGGATTCTTTCGACGATCGATTCGATGATGAACTCGACCGCGACGCTGTTCACCTTTGATATCTACAAGAAATACATTCAGCCCAATGCTGCGGAAAAGCGGCTGATTTGGGTCGGTCGTGCGGCGATGATGTTGATGGTGAGTGTGGCCATCTGGTTGTCCCTGTACTTTGGTCAAACCAAAGGGGGGATCTTTAATCGGATGGCGGATTACAATGCATATCTGGTTCCCGGTGTGATTGTCGCGTATATGGCCGGGATGCTGCTGCCGTATGTGACGCGAACGGCGGCATTCCTTTGCATTCTCGCAGGTCCCCTCTTTTCCATTCTGTTTGATCGTGTGGCACAATTCGGATTCGGGCATGACCTGCAGGCGTTTCATCGGGCGGGACTGGTGACACTCGCCTGCGGTGTGGTGGTGCTGATGGTCAGCGCCGTCACGCAGCGTGAACGGGATGCCGAACGGGAACAATTTACCTGGGGGCGTTTTCAGCCAGAACCAAAAACCGCTGCCGACCTAAAGCGAGCCTGGTGGTTCGATGACCGGCTGTGGGCAGCGCTGCTGGTGGTCTGTACGCTGGGAATGTGCTGGTTCTTCCGGTAAACCAGAGCGGATCTGATTCCAATTTGGCGGACAATCCTTTGAGGAAATTCTGAATCATGAAACCCATTGCCACACATCAAAGTCGATGCCGAGCGGGAGTCGCTCGTGGTGAGATTACTCCACCGGTAGGGATTTATCATCGGATGTGGGGAGCGGCCGTTCACGACCGATCGACGGGTGTTCATCGGCCCTTGACCGCGACGGCCCTGTATTTAAAGAGTCTGAACGAGGATGGCCCACCGGCACAGGTGATGATTGCGGTGGATCACTGTTTGTTGTGGCCCACCGAAATGAATCAGTTGCTCGATTCGGTCAGTCAGGCGACCGGGCTGGGTCGTGATTCGCTGGTGGTTTTCTTTTCTCATACGCACGCGGCCGGGCTGATGGGACTGGAGCGAAAAGATTTGCCGGGGGGCGAACTGATCGAACCGTATCTCGCAGAACTCGCCATAAAAATTGCGGAACTGGTGAACGAGGCTCAGCGTCAGCCAGTCGTGGCCAATATTGTTTATGGTCGGGGATTATGCTCCCTGGCGACGCATCGAGATTTCTATGATCTCGATCGTGGCTACTACGTTTGTGGTTACAACCCGTCGGGTGAGGTTGACACCACGGTGGTGGTGGGCCGAATTACCGCAGAGTCGGGTGAGCTACTTGCAACCCTGGTCAATTATGCCTGCCATCCGACGACACTCGCCTGGGACAATACCCTGATCAGTCCGGACTATCCGGGGGCGATGCGTGAAGTGGTGGAAGCGGTGACACACGTTCCCTGTCTGTTCATTCAGGGGGCTTCGGGTGATGTCGGCCCGCGTGAGGGATTTGTCGGGGATGTCGAGGTGGCTGACCGGAATGGGCGTCAGCTGGGCTATGCCGCTTTGGCGGCGTTCGAGGCGCTCCCCCCGGTGGGAAACGAGTTTGTCTACCTGGGGCCGGTCGTTTCTGGAGCCACGATTGGGACTTGGGGCTACGCTCCGGAATCCGAGGCCCGAATCGCTCAGGCCGCGAAATGGATCACACACAGCAAAACGATTTCGCTCGCTTATCGGAGTGACCTACCCACCAAAGCCGAACTGCAGCAGGAGGAATTGCAGTTTCGTGCCGAAGAGCAGGCGGCAATCGAGCAGGGGGATTCCGAGCGGGCTCGCGATGCCCGGGCGATGATCGAGCGAACCACCCGGCGGATGATCCGCATCGCCCCGTTGCCTGCGGGGGATTTTTATCCGTACACGATTCTGCTCTGGCGGATGGGGGATGCGATCTGGATTGCGCTGGATGGTGAGCATTACAACTGGCTGCAGCAGGTGTTACGAGCACGTTTTCCGCAATTCACGCTGATTATTGGGACGCTGGCCAACGGTTCGAAGTCCTGGTATCTGCCGACGAAAGACAATTACGGACTGGGGTTGTATCAGGAAGAAGTGTCGGTCCTGGCCGAGGGTTGCCTGGAAGCGGTGGTCGAATGGACTACGATTGAGATACAAAAATATGTCGGATTGGATTCCTGAAAGAGGGGGATGTTCCCGCGCGTGTCTTGTCGGTCGGCGGGGAACGACGTATTCTAGGGGAGTCGAAGGGGCTGAAGTCCGGTGAGGCCGGATGTTTACAGCACGAAGGAGCGTCAGGTCGACTTGTGTGAAGGGGACGAGATGTTGCAGTGGCAGCGATTTGGGATAGCAGTTCTGCTGACTTTGGTCTGTGCGAGTTCGTTCGGGAAAATGGCCTCGGCCGCGAACGAGGACGAATACTACGAGTTAATGAAGGTCTTCGTGGATTCCTTCGAAGAGATCGATCGCAACTATGTGACGCAGGTTGATCGCCGCGAACTGGTGGAAGCGGCCATGCGGGGAATGCTGCTGAAGCTCGACCCCTACTCGTCCTACATCGACAAAACCGAACTGCGGGGTTTCAACGAGCAGGTTGATCAGGAATTTGGCGGCATCGGCATTCAGGTGACGGTCGAGCCCCGTACCCGACAACTGATGGTGATGACACCCCTGCCAGGGACCCCTGCCTATCGGGCGGGAGTGCTGGCGGGTGATCGGATTCTCGAAATTGATGACAAGGTGACCGCCGATTTTCAGGAAGGGCGGGAAATGGATTCCGCGATTTCGCTGATGCGGGGGAAAGCGGGAGCTTCTGTCAAAATCAAAATCCAGCACGAAGGGTCTGATACCCCGCAGACGATTGAAATCGTCCGGGCCACGATCAAGACGCCGACCGTTTACGGCGATCACTATGACGCCAAAGGGGAATGGTCGTTCTGGTTGGATGAAAAAGAAAAGATTGGATATATCCGCTTAACCAGCTTCGGTCGGAACAGTGCCGAAGAAGTTCATGACGCGCTGCTCAAATTGCAGAAAGAAGGGATGCGAGCCCTGATTCTGGACCTGCGATTCAATCCGGGTGGATTGCTCACCGCCGCCACCGCGATCGCCGATTTCTTCATTTCTAATGGTGTGATTGTCAGTACCAAAGGTCGAAATACGGAAGAACAGTTCGTAAAAGCCAAGAAGCAGGGGACATTCAGCGGATTCCCGATGGCGGTGCTGGTCAACCGCTACAGCGCGTCGGCCAGTGAGATCGTCAGTGCCTGTCTGCAAGACTATAAGCGTGCGATCGTTGTTGGCGAGCGAACTTGGGGCAAGGGAAGCGTACAGAACGTCGTCCCGCTCGAAGGTGGCAAGAGTGCCCTGAAATTGACGACGGCGAGCTATCATCGTCCCAGTGGCAAGAACATTCATCGCTTTCCCAAAGCGACGGACAACGATGTCTGGGGTGTGATGCCCGATACCGGATATGACTTGAAGATGTCGTTCGAAGAATTGCGAGATCTGGACATCGCACGCCGTGACCGTGAAATGATCCATGCCGACGGTGCGGCCCCTAAATCCGATTTCGTGGATAAGCAGCTCAATGGGGCGATTCAAGGGATCAAACAGCAATTGGCTGACGGGAAGCCAATCGTCGAGCAGCCTGTCGAGAAGGCCGTCGAAGTGGACAAGAAAGAGGGCGAGAAGAAAGCCGAAGGGGCGTTGGTCACTCCGGCGAAATCTCGCACATCATTCGTGGATGCCATCCTGGAATTCTGGCAGGCTCGTCCGGAACATCGGGTCCGATTCCTGTAAGTCGATCTGTCGCGCCATCACGGTCGGCTCTCATGGCAGCTTTGCAACACACCACCACGACAGAAGATCCAACGGCTCTGGCCCGCTTTGGCGGGTTGGAAGTCGTGGCGAAGTTGATCGTGGAAGGATATATGATCGGACAGCATAAAAGTCCGTTCAAGGGTTCGAGTGTCGAGTTTGTCGAGCACCGGCAGTACTACCCTGGTGACGAGATTCGCCATATTGACTGGCGGGCCTATGGAAAAACGGGCCATTACTACGTTAAGGAATTCGAGGAAGAGACCAATCTGCGCTCCTACCTGCTGGTCGATTGCTCGGGGAGCATGGCTTTTCGTGGCAAGACCATCAGTAAATTTGATTACGCCCGGCAACTGGCGGCAGCGATGGCGTATCTGTTGTTGAGTCAACGTGACAGCTGTGGTTTGATTACGTTTGATACGCAGGTGGCGGATCGTCGCGAACCCTCAACCAATCGTGACACCTTTGGACAAATCGTCAAGTTGCTCGAGGGACGAACTCCGGGGAAAGAAGGGCAACTTGGGGGAATACTCAGCCAAATTCTCCCCTCACTGAAACGTCGTTCGCTGGTCTTTCTGTTCACGGACGCATTCGATGAACTGGAAAGGCTGACAACGTCTTTAAAGCAACTGCGGATGGCACAGCATGATGTGGTGTTGTTTCAGATTACGGCTCCGGAAGAAGAAACGTTTCCATATCGGCAGCCGACGCAGTTTCGCGATCTCGAACGGGCAGGGCACGATGTAGTGGCGGATCCCCATCGCCTGCGAAAACGGTATCTGGAACGGTTTCAGGAGTTTCGCGAGGTGTTGATCCGGCAGTGTGGCGCAGCAGGGATCGATTTGGTTTCCCTGACGACCGAAAAGCCATATCACCAGGTGCTGGGCGAGTTCCTGTCGACGCGGAGTCAACGTAAACAACAACGTTGAAGGGGCGGGCGTGAGGAAAACGGTTCGCAGGGTATCTGTTTAAGAAAGTGCGGAGAATGGTTTCATGATGCTCTTCACCAAGAACTGGCGACGAATCATTGGATTCGTGTTGATCGTGATTGTCAGCGTGGTGCGTTGGGTTGGTTCAAGTACGCTGAAGGCTGAACAATGGCTGATTGCCATGATCTCTACCGTCCTGCTGGTTGAAGATTACATGAAGCACGCCGGGCATCGCTTCCCCACGATCTATCCCGATCCGGTATGGGACGACACCAATCGGGTCGCTTGCGGAGCGGCCTCACGAAATCACAGCCCGAAAAAAGACCGATGTAGCAGAAGTTGCTGTCATGGAACGCTTTGAGACCCGCTGCTGGAGATTCTTTGCTCAAAATTCAAGATTCTGGTGTTTTTGACGTTTTTTTTGAATCCGTTCCGGGAACGCGAGCGAACTCGTAATGGAGCCGCTCACGAAAGAATGTCGCGACACAGTGTTTCAATCCAGAAATATTTTAAAAACTCGAAAGAAAGTCACTTAATGAAATCGTTTTCAGTTCTCACGCTCGCGTTGGTTTTAGGGGTCAGTTCACTTGTCCGTGCTGAAGACAAGGCGAAGGACATCGTTGACACTGCGGTTGCCGCAGGCAGTTTCAAGACTTTAGCAGCGGCTCTGAAGGCCGCTGATTTAGTTGACACGTTAAAGGGCAAGGGGCCATTCACCGTCTTCGCACCGACTGACGCAGCTTTTGAGAAACTTCCGAAGGGAACACTCGAGACCCTGCTCAAGCCGGAAAACAAGAAAAAGCTGGCTGGTATCCTCACCTACCATGTCGTCTCGGGGAAGGTACTCGCCAAGGACGTGGTAAAGTTGACTGAAGCAAAGACGGTTCAAGGCTCGTCCGTGAAGATTGTTGTGAAAGATGGTAAGGTGACTGTTGACGGAGCGAACGTCACCAAAACGGATATTGAAACGAGCAACGGGGTGATCCACGTTATTGACACGGTCATTCTCCCGAAATAGTTCGCGATTTTGACTGGATGACTGGATGACTGGATGACTGGATGTTCGTGAGGTCGGTAGCAATTCCGGCCTCACGAACATTATTGTCCATTGAGGGAGACTGAATTGCAGGTATCCATACTTCCCCGTGTCGCACGGGGTGAAACAAACGCAATTGATGAATGCCTCGATCAGTACGGCGGACTTGTCTGGTCGCTCGCCTGTCGGCTATCTCCTACGACCTCAGACGCCGAAGATGCCGTCCAGGAAATCTTTGTCGATTTATGGCGAAACGCGGGCCGCTTTCGGGAAGACCTTGGTGCGGAAGTGACATTCGTATCGACTCTCGCGCGTCGACGTTTGATCGACCGTCAGAGAAAACTTCGTCGCAATCCGGAACCTCAATCAATCGATGAAACCGACGGCAACCTCGCGGCTCCGCAATCGAGATCTCGAATGGAGTTGGCTGAGGACGGCATTCGCGCGACGGCGTGTTTGGAAAAACTGAGGCAGAATGAACGGGAGCTGCTTGAACTTTCGATCTATCATGGATTAACTCAAACCCGAATCGCGGAGCAAACGGGCGTTCCTTTAGGCACGGTGAAGACGCTCATCCGTCGTGCATTGACACAACTCCGCAACTGCATGCAGGTCGGCAGCCGATTGCATGCCGAAGGAGGTGTTCAACTATGAGTATTTCCGGGAAATCAGATGCGAACCGCTGGGAAGAACTGCAAATTGCGAGATTGTTGTTCGGACTTTCTTTGGAAGAACAAGCCGAGTTTGACGAATTCGCACGGAAGATGCCAGCCGAACAAGCGGAACTCTTCGAACATGTGGTTGCATCACTTGATGTGGCCTGGTCGGATCCAACATCAATGCCACTGCCAGAACATCTTCGAAACGCAATTCGCTCGCGGGCATTAGAAGAACTAACGACGAAAGTGTTGCAACCCGTTGACAAACCGACTTTGGTCAGCGTTTCTGCCGTTCGATCGGGCAAGCTGCCTTGGGTTGTCGCTGTGGTCTGCATGGCGCTCACGGTGCTGACTCTCGTCTCAACCAGATCGATCGAGCCAGTTAAACAAGTTTCACGCGACGCTGCCCAGTTGCGAGCGGAATTGATCTCGGCTGCCAAAGACCTCGTACAAGTGATGTGGGCCGATGGACCAACACCGATCTCAGGCGCGGGGGGCGATGTGGTCTGGAGCCCATCACAGCAGCAGGGGTTCATGCGTTTTCGCGGGCTTACGATGAATACGCCCACAGTGGAACAGTATCAACTGTGGATCTTTGACAAAAACCAGAGTGAACAAACGCCAATTGACGGAGGCGTTTTTGACATTGATTCAGATCAGGAAGTCATCATTCCCATTCAGGCGAAGCTGCGAGTTCGGGAAGCCTATCTGTTTGCAATCACGATCGAAAAACCGGGTGGAGTGGTGGTTTCTTCACGCGAAAGATTGCCCCTTCTGGCGGCCGTCAATTGATCAGACTGTTTATTGATTCGACTCACTCGCAGAGAACCCTGCGGACACTTAAATAATTTCAGTTTGCCGAGTCAATCATGCGAATGACGGTGGAGCGGGAAGGGTCAAAAGCCTCTCAAGGGACAGTAAAGAACACGTTTTTTGTGCTCTTGCTGGCGGAAAATACGAGAGAACGCGATCAAGTCGCCGCGAAGCCGACGAGAACCCTTGCCTCGTTGATTTTTTGACCAGCGAGGGGTTCGTTCGATTGCGTCCGTCCGATTTTCTCAAATGTTGCTATTCAGAAGTGGGCAACAACTCGCGGACGCGGGGACGCATGCGGTGTGGAAAGCCGGAAATTCGACTCCGTATCGCACGGATCGTTTGGGGGTGACCAGCGACGGTGGCGACTAATTTGCCGAAATCCCGGACCAACTCGACCCAAGCGGTGGCAGTGGGAAGTTTGCCGCTTAATCGCTGGAAAAGGGGCGGCGTTGAAGGCGGAGTAGTTCGTCGCTTGCCGGGAGCCACCGGCCGGGCGGTCCATCGAGTAACCTCAGATAAACCCCCTCTGATCGCAGTCTGTTGAAAAACGGGGACTGGGTGCGCCAGTGAAAGCCGGAGGAAGGGAGCGAATGGAAGTTTCGTACGAGGTAAGATTTAGCCAATCGCCTTGACCCCGAGTGATGCGTCTGTATAGGCAACCATCCAGTCGAAGCGTTCACAGGGGAAAGTCCGGGCTGTGTATTGAGCTCCGAAATCAGTTCTTTGAGGTGGCCGACCATGTCCTGTTACCGGGAAGGCAACACTGATGTCGAACGTCAATGGCGAGTCCGATGTCAGCCCCAAGAAGCCCCAGACCACACGCACGGACTTACGAAAACTTTCCTCGCGGAAAGTGGGAGATCCCAGCGACATCCCTCTCATTGGAGAGGGATCGGTCGGGGAAGGGGCGATGCCATCATCCCGATAAGCGCGTCACTGGGAAGTCAGACAGTCTCGTAGTACCTGAGAAGCAGGCGAACAAAGCGGGACCTCAAACTGCTGCGGAGTCTGTGGAGGAAAGGAGACTGACCAAGGAGAACGCCTCGCAGCCGCTATTGGTCCGGGCCCGCTATTGGTCCGGGCCCGCTATTGGTCCAGACATAGAGCCGGGTAACCAAATCACGTGGGCTGCTGGGCGTACGAGAAACGGCACGGAAAGATAAGAAGGCAAGGTTCAACAATCTGCTGAACCATGTCACGACGGAATTGCTACAGGCAAGTTTCTTCGACCTCAAGAAGAACGCCGCCCCAGGCATTGATGGCGAGACATGGTCCGCGTACGCCGAAGATTTTGAAACGCGGGTCATTGATCTGAACATCATGACTGGTTGCTGAAGTTTCTGGAACATCGGATCGCCGACCGACGACTCCTTCGGCTGCTGAAGAAATGGCTTCGAGCCGGGGTATCTGAAGACGGCAAATGGTCCCCG
>CAMBQP010000223.1 GCA_945869955.1 Schlesneria paludicola DSM 18645 | reverse complement strand
TTTTTCACGGCTTGCACGGCTTGCACGGCTTGCACGGCTTGCACGGATGATCCTCGCTGCGGCGTTCCGACTAGCCGACGATTCCGCTTACCACTTTGCCATGAACATCAGTCAATCGGTAGTGACGCCCCTGAAACTTAAAGGTCAGTCGAGTATGATCGAGGCCGAGGCAATGCAATAGCGTGGCATGCAGGTCATGCACCTGGACCGGGTCGCGCACAATGTTGTAACTGAAATCATCGGTCTCACCCCAGCTCACTCCGGGCTTGATTCCACCACCCGCCAGCCAGATCGAGAAACAGCGGGGATGATGATCACGGCCATAATCCTCGGGCGTCAGCGTCCCTTGGCAATAGACAGTGCGCCCAAATTCGCCCCCCCAGACGACCAGGGTTTCGTCGAGCATTCCACGCTGCTGCAGGTCAGCGATTAAGGCGGCCGAAGGCTGGTCCGTATCACGACATTGGCCAGCGATTCCTTTCGGCAGGTTGGCGTGCTGATCCCAGCCTCGGTGAAACAGTTGAATGAATCGCACTCCCCGCTCGGCCAGTCTTCGTGCCAGCAGACAGTTGTAGGCATAGGTCCCCGGTTTGCGGGAATCAGGGCCATACATTTCGAAGATATGCTCGGGCTCGCTGGCCAGATTCGTCAATTCTGGGACCGAGGTCTGCATGCGGAAGGCGAGTTCGTATTGCGCCATGCGGGTGGTGATCTCAGGATCATGATATTCATCCCGTTTGATCCCGTTTAACTGGGCCAAGTCATCCAGCATCCGTCTGCGGGTTTCGGGATTCATCCCGTCGGGATTCGAGAGATACAAGACCGGGTCACCGACCGAGCGAAACTTGACTCCTTGATACTTGGAAGGAAGAAACCCAGCTCCCCATAGCCGGTCGTACAGCGGTTGATCGTTGGGGTTCCCGGTCCCGTTCGAGACCATGGCGACGAATGCAGGAAGGTCTGTCCCTTCCGAGCCGAGTCCGTACGAGGCCCACGCCCCCATGCTGGGACGCCCGGCGAGTTGATTTCCCGTCTGAAAAAACGTGACCGCGGGGTCATGATTGATCGCGTCAGTCTGCATCGATTTCACAAACGTCAACCGGTCTGCAATCTTCGCCGTATGTGGTAATAGCTCGCTGACCCAAGCCCCCGAGTCACCGTGTTGAGCGAAAGAAAACTTGGTCGGAGCAATGGGAAAACTCGTCTGACGCGAGGTCATTCCGGTTAATCGTTGGCCACGACGGATAGACTCGGGCAATTCGGTCGACCGCAGATTTGCCAGATTCGGTTTCCAGTCGAAGAGATCCATTTGTGACGGTGCACCTGACTGAAACAGGTAGATAATCCGCTTGGCTTTCGGGGGAAAATGCGTGCGAGATGGCAGGGGAGCATCACCCGTCGTCGGGGCCGTTGCCGATTCTCCAAACGCGACCGATTCTCTGAATGCAACGGGGTCGAGCAACGAAGCGAGTCCCAGCGATCCCAACCCTGCTGACGTACCCAGAAACCGACGTCGGTGCAGTGTCGAAATCACGGATTCATCGGTCGGCGGCAAGGAATTCTGGCTCATTTCAAGTCTCGTTTCTGTCGAGAGAAAATCATGGGGATATTCGACTGGGGTGATTTCCCTTTGCGGGCCATTTCCCTGTGCGAGGGGATCAGGACTCGATCTTTATTCGCGCGTAACCGATTCGTCGAGATTCAAAATCAATCCTGCCATCGTGGTACAGGCTGCGAGTTCCACCACATTCAGGTCTGGTTGGCGTGGTGATTCCCCTTGTTTTGTCAGCGATTCGGCGTCGTCCTGATGGTCTTGATAAAAGGCCAGATGTCGTTGATATCCGGCCATCAATACTCTCTGTTCCGACTCGTTAGGTTGACGACCGAGGACTAGCAGGAATGCTCGCTGCAGCCGATTGGCTGGCAAGGCGCCCCCCTCGATCATCATCCGCTCGCCCAATAAACGAGCCGCCTCGCTATAGGTAACATCGTTCATCAAATTCAGTGCCTGCAGCGGCGTGTTGGTGCGAAATTCTTTAACGATACAGGTTTCTCGACCCGCCGCGTCGAACGTGACCATGGCGGGGGGAGCGATTGTCCGTTTCCAGTAGGTATAAAGACTTCGTCGATAGAGACCCGCACCATGGTCCTGGTCATAGTTCAGTCCGGCAAGATCCAGCCACAGCCCATCGGGTTGATAGGGCTTAACACTGGGTCCCCCGACCTGCTCGACCAGCAACCCACTGGCAGCGAGCGCACGATCCCGAATCATTTCGGCGGATAAACGAAAGCGGGGTCCACGGGCGAGCAAACGATTCTCGGGGTCACGTTGCTGAAGTTCTGCTGACATTTTCGAGGATTGCCGATAGACGGCGCTGGTGACCACCTGCCGGATCAACCGTTTCAGGTCCCAGGTGAATGGAGAGGGACCTGTTTGTGGCGGCGATTTCGCGGAATTGCCGCGTGAATTCCCCGCGGGTCCTCCTTCCTGAAATTCGACCGCCAGCCAGTCGAGCAGTTCGGGATGACTAGGCCATTCTCCCTGCTGACCGAAATCATCAACTGTTTTGACCAAGCCGATACCGAACAGCATCTGCCAGAATCGATTCACCGCTACCCGTGCGGTCAGAGGATTTTCGGCATCAACAAGCCACTTCCCAAGTCCCAGCCGATCACGAGTCGCTGCCGGTGGCAACGGTGGCAGGCTGGCGGGGACATCTGATGAAACCGGATCGCCCCGTTTATCGTATTCGCCTCGTAGCAGCACAAAAGTCTGGCGTAAGCCGGGAATCTCTTCCATCACCATCGTCGTCGGCAGTCCCTCAATGAAGCGTTGACGCTCGTCCTCGCAGGCCTGACGCAGTTGCCAGAGCTGACGAATCGAGTCGTCTGCGGCAAATTGAACGAAGAATTCCCGCAACGCCAGACGCTGAGCGGCAGTCCGTTGATCAACCGGCGTGGCCGCGATCATGGTCAATCGATCCGGCAGGGCAAGGACCTGAGCCTCGTCTGCCGAGACGACGCGGTCAAATAGGCGGACATCATCGATCTTCCCGGAAAATCGTCCTGCGGGACCATTCCCCCCGCCGATTCGCAACGGGCCTTTATTGTTTTCAAACGACTGATAGAGTTCGTCCAGCAGGGTCACTGTTTGTTGCGGAAGACCGTTTACATAAATCCGGATTCCCGCCGCTTCACGACTTCCATCGTAGGAGACCGTGATCTGACTCCAGTCTTGGGGATTGATTGCTGCAGCGGTTTCCACACGGCAGGCATCGTCGAGCCAGCGTTTGGTCAGATGGACCTGCACTTTCCCTTGTTCGAGCACGAGACCCCAGCCATCACCCTGCGCGATATCGGTCATCCGGGAGAGAATTGTACCTCCGCGACCTTCCTGGGGTTGAATCCAGACTGCAATCGTGAACTTGTCAAAAAAACCGAAATTGGCCACATTGCCAACCGCCGCATAATGGACACCATCACACTCCAGTCCCTGCCCAAATCGACCGGGGCCAAATCGAGGGTTTCCGGATTCTACGGGGCCACTCGGTGTCCCTGTGGCGGGGGGGCTCAGTAATTGTACCTGTCCGAGATATCCTGCAGGATGCAACGGGATCGCGGGGAGCGAAATCCGGGGAACGGCGTTTTCTTCGAGTGGAAAATGCAGAATCAATCGGTGGCCGATGGCATCGGACGCAGGGGGATTCGGCAGAGAGGATTGTTCCCAAATGGCCTGCGCGCGGGCGACCTCGGATTCAACCTGCTGGCAAGCCGCTTCCATCGCGGCGGCACGACGATTGAAGGCTTGCCATTGCTGCTGCTGATCCCGTGTCGGTGAAACCAGGAACGGTGGTGAGTTCCCATATTTCAAGGCCCTCCCTTTTTCGGGAAGTTGATTGAAGTACGCATACAGTTGGTAGAATTCCTGTTGAGTCAGTGGATCATACTTATGATCGTGACACCGGGCGCACATCACCGTCAGTCCGAGCCAAACCGTGGCTGTGGTTTCCACCCGGTCTACAACGTACTCGACCGCAAACTCATCAGGGATGATACCTCCCTCGGAATTTCCTCGGTGATTCCGGTTAAAACCGGTGGCCACGCGCTGTTCAAGTGTCGGATCCGGCAAGAGATCTCCTGCCAGCTGCTCGATGGTAAATTGGTCAAACGGCAGGTTGTGATTAAACGCATCAATGACCCAATCGCGCCACCGCCACATAATCCGTTCACCGTCGCTTTGATAGCCACTCGTGTCCGCATAACGAGCTCCATTCAACCAGCGGACTGCCATCCGTTCTCCATAGCGTCCTGAAGCGAGCAATCGATCTACGACGCGTTCATAAGCATCTGGTGATTTCTCTGCCAGAAACTCGCTGATCTCGTCGGGTGTCGGAGGTAATCCGGTCAAATCGAGGGTGATTCGCCGCAAGAGGGTCGACTTATCGGCTTCGAGGGCACCCGCTAAGCCTTCCCGTTCCAGCTTTGCTAAGGCAAAGGCGTCAATGGGAGTGAGCGGCCAATCCCGATCTGTGACGGTTGGCAAGGTGGCCCGGACGGGCTTGACAAACGACCAATGTTTTTCCCATTGAGCACCTTGTTCGATCCAACGCTGAAGCAACGCGATCTGATGATCGGTGAGCCGCCGCTCGAATTCGGGTGGTGGCATGACGAGATCCCCGTCGTGGGAAGTAATTCGACGAATCAATTCACTCATTTCCGGTTTGCCAGCCACAATGGCGTACTGTCCATCGGCCAGGGGTGAGAAGGCACCTGATTCGGTGTCGAATCGGAGGTCGGCTTTCCGCTGAGCGTGATCCGGGCCATGACAAGAAAAGCATGCGTCCGAAAGGATAGGACGAATATCACGGTTAAATTGCACACGATCCGGCAACGGATCGGCTGCGGCAGTTGTGACAAGGGAAATCACGAACAATACAAACATCGCGTGGCATCGAAGTGGTAAGGGCAAGCGAACCTCCGTTCGTGAACGGTTTCACGTTTGCGAGAGTCAGGGGATAGCGAGATGGTATTCACCAATCTTGATTTGAATGTACACCGTTGAAAGGGGCAGAGCCAGCCATTCCCTGCTGATGCAGCGGCACTTTCACTTGACCTTTGTCACGACGGGGGAAAATGCCAGAATTTCCACCCCCTCGAATGGGAGTCCAATGAACAAGAGTCGAAATTCGATGACGAATTCGATAACGCTCTCTTCACATTGGCAAAGATTCTCTACACTTTACCACAGATGACGGGGTCTGGTCTGCAAGCGATTTTTGAGGATTGGAAGTATGCGTTTGTTATTGCGGCATCAGGCCTGTTTGGTGCTGGTTGCAGTCTTGATATTCATGACGAATCTGGGCGGTTATGCGCTTTTCAATGAAGATGAACCCAAAAATGCGACCTGTGGTGCGGAAATGTTTCGGCGAGGGGACTGGCTGGTGCCGACCTTCAACGAATCGTTGCGAACTGATAAGCCAATTCTCGTCTATTGGTTGATGCTGGTCTCGTACACGGTGTTCGGCGTCTCTGAATTCTCGGCCCGATTTGCCTCATCGCTACTGTCCGTGGGAACTACGCTGCTGACCTATCATCTCGGCCGCAAGTTGTATTCCGCAGAAATTGGATTTTTCGCCAGCCTGATTTTATGTACTTCACTGCTGTTTTCGGCAGTGGGCCGCGCATCGACCCCGGATGCGACGCTGATCTTTTTTATCACGCTTGCCTTCACGTGTTACGTTTGGGTCGTGGCCTGGCAACGGAACGGGAACTTTAGTGGCGGCGAACAGGATTGCGAACCTCAGCAGCAGGCGGGGGAAGGATCGACCCTGGCGAATACGACGGATGTGCAGTCCCCCGGTTCACGTGTCGAACCGCGGCCACTCCCCATGAACTGGAGGCTGGCGACTCCCTTCTTTGTGGCGATTGGGTTTGCGGTCCTCGCTAAAGGCCCTGTCGGCGTGGTGCTTCCCGCTGCGATCCTCGTGCTGTTTCTGTTGATCACCTTTCGCGAGCGAGACCAAGAACTGGAAAAACTCAAACCGATTGCCGGTCCCTGGTGGCGACGGGGGGGGAGCATGCTGCGACAGCTTTTCGGGTGGGAACGAATCTTGGAAGCGGTTCGTGGTGTGCATTTCGGCATTGGTTTCGGCATTGTGCTTGCGGTGGCCCTCCCGTGGTATCTGGCGGTCGGAATCAAAACCGACGGCAATTGGTTACGAGGTTTTTTTCTCGATCATAATCTTGGACGGGCACTCAGCGCCAAAGAAAATCACAACGGATTTCCGTTCTATTCGCTCTATTACCTGGTGGTGATTCATCTGAGCTGCTTTCCCTGGTCGGTCTTTCTTCCGGTGGCGGTCTATCGGTTGAAAGAGCGTTTTGGCGAGCACGCGATCTGGCGCGACAGCGACCGGTTGGTCGCGTGCTGGGGAGCGGTCTGGTTTCTCTTTTTTTCGCTGGCCAGTACCAAGCTGCCGAACTATTTACTGCCCATGTATCCGGCCGTGGCGCTGATTCTGGCTCGCTATTTTTCTGACTGGAAACGTGAAGAAATCGACTCGGGGGTCTACTCGTTTAACCTCTGCTGCCGTGCGATGGGGATCGTGGGGATCCTGATGGTGATTGGCGTCTACATTGCAGCTTTTTTGCTGTTTGAGCAGGACCAATGGCTGGGGTTGATTGGCTTCATTCCCCTGATCGGAGCTTTCGTGGCGGTCAAATTCCTGGATCGAGAGCAGCGACATCGCGTCTTGCAAACGCTGGGTATCACCGCCATTCTGCTGGCGATTCTGATTGTCGGAATTGCCCCCGGGCGGATCCATCGCTATCAGGACTCGCCCCAATTCATCGCGGACGCGCGGAAATTTGCGGGGCGTGCCGAGATTGAAATCGGGACCTATCGCTACTTTCAGCCGAGCGTTGTGTTCTATGCGGGAAAGAAAATCACCGTCCTGCAGACACCACGTGAGGTCGCGGATTTCCTTGCGGACCATCCCTACGGCTACGTGATTACACGCGTCGGGGCGCATCACGAATTACGAGACGATTTACCGAGTAATGTATCGGAACTCTCACGGCATCGGAACTTTTTGAAACGGGATGAATTGATCCTGCTTGGTCGCCAGTGACACTTGGCCGCCAGGAACCGGGGGGCGTTCAGCGTAAAATGGCTGAGGGTAATGTTCTCGCCAATCGAAAGCCAACCCCGTCGAGACGGTAGGTGGGAGGGGCAAAAATGTTCCGAGAGGCGGAACGAAGGTATGGGGGTTGATCGTTGAACGAGCCCCCGCGTAACACCATGAGACTGTTCTCTTTCAGGATTCGGTCGTCAGCGGGCGTGGTCGCTTGTTGATTCGCCCGATCGTTGCACCAACTGAACAGATTTCCGTGTGCGTCAAAAATTCCCCATTCATTCGGTTTTTTGTGACCCACACGCGCGATTCGGTGATCGCTGTTCAAAGCGAACCAGCTGTATTCGGACAGCAACCGGTCGCTTTCGCCGTAACAGAACGAGGTGGATGTCCCCGCGCGAACGACCGCTTCATACTCTTCTTCTGTCGCCAGTCGATATCCCTTCAACGCAAGAGCGTTGGTTTTCAATGCTGCATGCGAGTTCGTGATCTGACCGTAACACCAGTCAGTCTCTTCCAATCCCTCTAGCTTGCTCAGCCAATTACAGTACGCGGCGGCTTCAAACCAACTTATCGAGCGTACCGGATTCTCTTCGGCTTCGGTCGGTGTCATTCCCGATAGGGCGGGGTTGGGAGGAGCCGTGTTGGGAAGACTCGTATTGAATTTCAGGAACTGGGCGACAGTGACCAGTTTTGAGCTCACGGCAAAGGAATAGGGAATGGTCACGACATGGGGTTTGTTGTCAAAAGGACCTCGTTGGGCTTCTGTGCTGGGCGACCCCATTTTGAAACGAGTCATCGCCGCAACCACGATCATTGTCGCCCCCTGGCTATTGATGTGCCAGCGACGTTGATCTGCCGTTGTCGGGATTGAATTGGCGTCCTGGGAACGGGGGAGTACAGGGAGTGTGTGGTGGAATTTTTGCAATAACCATTCACAGGCACTGTGCAAGCCCGGATCAAGTTCGTTCTCATACAAGGATTCCAGGTACGGTTGAAATTCGTTCCATCCCGCTGCCACGAGTCTTTGCTGGTCATATTGGCCGAGGCTCAGGATCAGGGCCTGGCGGATGGACGGATCTCGCTCGCGAGCCAGTTGTGCAAAAATTTGCTGTGGGGGAACACCCTTCGGCGCAAAGCTATGGATTAGGCCACTGCGAACGCGGGGGTCGGGACTGTGTTTCAATAGCGGCCAGACTTTTTCTGGCTGTTCCAGGTTTAACAGCGCAATCGCGGCATTGATCTGACGAAAAGCCACGGTTTCACGGAGTGGGTCTGATGAGGGGAGCTCGGGGTTCACCGGAGTTTCGATTTCTTTGACCAACGTGGCAATCGATGGATTGCCGCAGAGTTGGATCTGCGAAAAAATCACAGAAAACTGGGATTCGTCACTCTGCAAGAGGAATTCCAGCAGTTGGTCCGGTTGATCGGCGCAGAACTCAGCGAGGGCCAGTGCTGCGGCTTTCCGTTTCCCAGAATTGGATAGGTCCGTCTTATGGAAAACCTCGGTCAGTCGTGTCAGCCAATGTGCTTTGACTGGGCAAAAAGCCTTGGTCCACATCCCCATTTCCGGCGGGGCTTGCTGCAATAGCAGGGAGACTCGCTGTTCGCTCCCATTCGCCCAACGTTGGTTCTCGGAGTCAAACGTCGCCAGAGCAGCCAACGCACGAAATCGCATCGGCGGGCTGGTTGTGTGATCCTCGACCTGTTTCCATAGTTCCGAGTTCCGCAGCTCGGTCTCTGCGTCATAGGATTTGAGAACATCGCGGATCAGCGGAAACTCGGCCGCCGATGCGGTCAATAAATGCTCGCGAAGATAAGCAAACAGGGTCGATGGATCGGTTGTTCTGTCAGCAGGGAACGTTGCCAGCACCAGAGCCGCTCGCAACCGATTTGAGGGATCCCCTTTTTCGGTTTCGAAGATCCGTTTCAACTTGGGTTTGGACCAGTGCTCGTATCGCTTGAGAGACTGAATCTCGGCCAGAACCTCACTCTCCTTGACTTTCAATAAGTTGACCACCAAATTGTTCGCAACCGCCTGATTTTGAGAAAATCGGGCTAAAAGCCCCATGATGAGTACGGCGGAAATCATCCCCCCCCAACTCAGCCAGCGCGAAGGTTTTCGGAATCGGATAGCGTTTTGAATCGCCTCTGCGGGTTCCCGTACCCCCGCGCCGAGATCGTCGCCGCGGAGTGCTTTCAAGAGTTGATCCAGCGCTTGAGGATCGTCGATCGACCCCTGGAATTCGATCCCGGGATTCGCGGTCAAAAACTGCGGCAATTGAGTCCGATCCAACTGTGTCGATTCAGGTAACAGAATCGGAATGATCCGGATTCGGCGATCAGGTGGTGTTAAGTCCCGTTTCTGTTGTAATGCCAGCCACATTTCGACTGCATCGGTCTCTCCCATCCCCGCATGTCCGATCATCACCACACAGCAGGAGCAGGTTGCCAGTACACGTTTCCATTCGGGAGTGGAAGCTTCTTCAGGTGGAAAATGCGCTGCCTCGACCCATGGATCAAAGCCGAGTTCGTGCAGTTTGAAGGCGAGCTTCGCGGCTGCTAGTTGATCGGCGCTGTGATGTGACAAAAAGATATCAAACTCGGCTTGTGGCATCACATAAAAACCAATTTGAGAAAAAACGCTGTGTAATCGGGGTGTTGAGACTCTGGTAACGCATTTTCAATCACTCTACAGAACAACTGGCGCGATTTGTATGCCGAGCCCAAAAAAGGTTATGAAAAAGAGAGGTTTTGGTT
>CAMBQP010000222.1 GCA_945869955.1 Schlesneria paludicola DSM 18645 | reverse complement strand
CGAGCTCAAGAAGATCTGCGAACGCCAGGCCAGGCCAGTCCCGGTTCACTCCCCGCTGGCGAGGAAACCACTGCGAATCCGCCATTACCGTTTCCGGCAAGTTTTTCCACAGATCCCTCGATGTTTCAGGTGATCTGCGCCGGTCGATTGCACCCACAAAAGGGGCATCCGTTTTTGCTGGAAGCGATCGAAGAACTGGTCCATCGCCGGGGGCGCTCGCTGCAACTGGTCGTGTTTGGCAAGGGGGAAACCGAAGCCCAATTGCGGGACTATGTGCGAACTCATCAACTCGAAGCAAATGTGATTCTGGCGGGATTTGTGGCCGACCCCCGCCACTGGTATCAGCAGGCCGATCTGTTTGTCTTACCGTCATTGTTCGAGGGGATGCCGAATGCGCTAATTGAAGCGGTGTCCTGTGGTGTTCCCGCCCTGTCAACAACCTGCCCCAGCGGTCCTGCGGAAATCCTCGATCATGGTCGCTGTGGTGGCCTGGTCCCTGCCGGAGACGCAATGGCTCTGGCCGACGGGATCGCGGATGCGATGGATCATTTGAGTGATTGGCAGGCCCGAGCGGTGCTGGCTCAAGCTCGCGTCCAGCAGATGTTCGACCCCGAACAAGGGATTCGGCGACTGGAGACGTTACTCGACGAGGTGATCTCGACAAGTCGCAGGGGCCGATGATCCCGCACACAAAAGGGATGTTGACGAACGATTTGATCATCCAAAGAACCAAAATGCCCCGCAGTTTGCACTACGGGGCACTTGGAAGATGAGAGGGTTGTCCTCAGATCAAGTCAATCGATGGGGATCGATTGAGGAAACAAATCAGTTGCAGCAAGGAGCGGCAGGAGCAGCGGCGCCACAGGCACCACAACCACCGTTAGCAGCTCCGCAACCACCATTGGCAGCTCCGCAGCCACCAGCACCGGCGCCATAGGCACCGTTACCAGCACCATAAGCACCAGCGTTCGAAGCAGGAACAGCAACCATGACCTTCTTGGCAACCATGGTGCAGACCTGAACCGAGACTTCCTTTTCAACGGTCACCTGAACGCACACATTGTACATTTCGGACTTTTCTTCGTTGACAGTGTCAAACACGGTGACGTTGTAGGACTCTTCGCGAGTCTTAGGAACGGCAACCATGAAGTTGACAGTCCGAACTTTTTCTTCAGCAACCTGACGGCTGACCGCAACCTGACGGGTACGGTTTTCCGTGCGGCTGAGTTGAACTTGGTAGTCGTACTCTTGTGCTTCGGCAACCTGATCGACGACCTGGTAGGTGCGTGAACGGGTTTCCTGGCGGCAGAGTTGGACTTGGTAGTCATACTCTTGCTGCGAAGCAACTTGACGAGCGACCTGGATCGTACGTGTTCGTTGTTCGGTGCGGCTGAGTTGGACTTGGTAATCGTACTCTTGCTGTGAGGCAACCACTTTGGTGACCGGAACGGACCGGGTGCGGGTTTCCTGACGGCAGAGTTGGACTTGATAGTCATACTCTTGCTGCGAAGCAACTTGACGAGCGACCTGCATCGTGCGTGTTCGTTGTTCGGTGCGGCTGAGTTGGACTTGGTAGTCATACTCTTGCTGTGAAGCAACCTGTCGGCTGACCGCAACGGTCCGCGTACGGGCTTCTTGACGGCAGAGCTGGACTGTGTAGTCATACTCTTGCTGTTGAGTGGTGTAGTCCGTGACCTGCACCTGACGTGTCTGTGTTTCTGGGCGAACCAGATTCACGGTGTAGGTGTAAGGAACTTGCTTGGCCACTCGTTGACAGACGGTGTAAGGAACCTGGGTCTGAACCATGTTTGGCACCCAGTAATTCTGGGTCGAACCGCAACCACCAGCAGCAGGAGCCGCGTAGCCAGCGGATGAACCGCAGCCACCAGCAGAACCACAGCCGGAAGTCGTACCACAGCCAGCAGCGGTACCGCAGCCAGCCGAGGTGCCACAAGGAGCACAGCAATTGGCGGCAACGCCAACTGGCTGGCAACCGTTGGAAACGGGAACCATCCGAGCTTCCCAGTGACCCTGATCCTGACAAACCGTGCGGAACTGTTGAACCTGAACGGTGTCCCATTCAGTTCGCGAGCCCTGTCGCTCTTCGCTGTAAGGAACGTTGACCGTGTAGGCCTGATCAACGGTTCGTACAACGGGAACGGTGACCGAACGAGTCCCCTTGCGGGTTTCGGTGTAAGGAACGTTGACCGTGTAGGCCTGTTCCACGTTGTCCGTCACGGTGTTGTAAACCGTACGAGTCCCCTTGCGGGTTTCGGTGTAAGGAACGTTGACCGAGTAGGCCTGTTCCACGTTGTCCATCACGGTGTTGTAAACCGTGCGGGTCCCCTTGCGGGTTTCGGTGTAAGGAACATTGACCGTGTAGGCCTGTTCCACATTTTCCGTAACGTTGTTGTAAACGGTACGGGTTCCCTTGCGGGTTTCGCTGTAAGGAACGTTGACCGAGTAGGCCTGTTCCACGTTGTCCATCACGGTGTTGTAAACCGTACGGGTTCCCTTGCGGGTTTCCGTGTAAGGGACATTGACCGTGTAGTTCTGAACAACGTCGCGTGGGACGCTCTTCATCACGGTGCGGGTCCCCTTGCGGGTTTCCGAGTAAGGAACGTTCACGGTGTAGGTCTGGTCAACCATGTCGGTGACCGTGTTGTAAACCGTGTACTTCTCTTCACGGGTCCGAGCTTCGTTCTCGGAGTAGTTGACCGTACGACTCTTCGTTTCGGTGCGTGGCACCTGACGTGAGACGTTGTACTTTCTTTCCCGTTGTTCTTGGCGATACTCGGTAACCGAAACCTTGCGGACTTCGGTTGTCGAGACAGGTTCCATCACGGTTTGTTCAACCATCACGGTTCCACAAGCGCCACTACCATCGGCACCACCAGCGTAGCCAGCACCGCCATCGGCAACGCCGTAGCCAGCACCACCAGCACCGCAACCATTTGCACCGTAACCACTCACGCCACCGGCACAGCTAGCAGCGGGTGCACAGGACGATGCGGCTGGTTTGCAGCAGCGATGATGACGATGACCAGCCTGCACTGTCGAGCTCAACAGTGCGACCGAGGCTACCAACAGCCCCCATTGCTTGACCATTCAGACCTCCCCCTCACAAGAAGAAACAAAAAACCCAACTCTTCCAAAACGGTGTAGTCTTCCAGAACACCCGGAAGATTCATGCCGAAAAAAGTGTCACCGTCAATCATTTCGGGTGAACAATCCAACCAGCACTGACACGTCACGCAATACTAAACCTCATTCTGACCGCTGTCCACCGTTAAGCTGGGCAATTTCAAGATTTTTAATCTATTGGGTATTCTGAGAGCTATGCAACGAATGCAGCGCCTTTTCCGTGAAGAGTAAGTCACGAAATAGTCGATTTCGAGCTCCAGAACTGTTTACCCGCACCAGAGTGAATGGGGTAGTGACTTTGCGGAGCGTCTCAATCCAAAAAACGACTTCTACAAATCGGGTTTTTGCTCGCAATTCTCGGTTTTACCGCAGAATTTTTGGGAAAACGGCTCCAAGTCCACGGTATTGAAAAATCCCTGGTATTGAATTTTCGGATTCGTGGTCCGTTCCAAGAATGGTGGAGAGATCACCATCGAGACTTGACTGAATTGCAGCCACGCCAATCCGTGTCGGTGAGCTGGCAAAAGTCAGCCCTCGGTCAACGTGGTCAGAAGGGAATCAGGAACCTGGCCTGGTCGCGCAACGCAAACAGAGCGGCCAAATTGACCCCGTAGCAATCAGACATTACCGCTTAGTTTTGCCGGTCAACATGGGATGCGGCAGGTGTGGGAACCGATCGTTGCGGGCTGGCTTCCTGCAGAATTTCAAGAAGTGGCTGTAATGCGGACTCGTAGCGCCGCCAGCGTTCGACAGAACGTGTGTACATCGGTTGACGTACCTGAGTCACGCTGGCGGTACGAACAAGACGCTCGGTCTCGTGGAACGCAAGACAGGCGGCATCAAAAGGCTGGCCGATGAACGCGAGCATTCGGCGTGTCTGCCCTTCGGGATCCCGCACAGTCTGTTCATAATCAATTTCGAGCATCGGGCGCGGTAGGACGTTCCGCCAATGTTCCATGACTCGCTCGTAATCGAGAATGCGGCGAGCGAGATATTTGAGGTCAAAGGCCCAGCGCAACTCCCGAAACGGGGTCATCCAGCACGAGACCGCCACGTCGCGAACATCGCGACGACAGTGAATAATCCGGGCGTTGGGGAACATCGTCGTGATCCAGCCCACTTGACTGTAGTTGTCGGGCATTTTGTCCACGATCCGTTCAATCTGACCAGCACCACCAGTCCCCTTCAGCACCAGCGATTTCAATTGGTCCAGATGCCAGTTTCCCAGTGAGCGAAGATTCTGTGCGTCCGCGTACCCGACCGACTGGATCGGTGAGAGTGGCCGCCCCACATGGATGGGAAGTGCCTGAAACGAGCGGATCGCGAAGTTGCGTTCGCCGACTCCGTAGACATTCGGATGGCTGGCCAGGATCTGTTCGGTCAGTGTGGTACCACTCCGCGGCATCCCCACAATGAAGACGGGGACTTCCGTCTCGAGGCCCGCCCCCTGACATCGTGTAAAGTGCGCGGCATTAAAGGTCGCAATGACCTCGTCAATTTCACGGGTGTACTCGTCGGGATCGTACTTCCAGCCGCGCGGCTCTTTGTAGGCCGTGTGAAGCTGATTGGCAGTGACCGCATGTTCGGCCGCCTGAGTGTAGTCACCACATCCGTCGTAATAATGGGCCAGACCAAAGTGCAATCCTGCCCGCACGGCAGTCCCGAGGTTTTCTCGTTGAACAAGAGAAGTCATTGTCAGCACTTTTTCGCGGGGGAGCTTCGCTCGCAGATTCATCGCCAGATTGGTTAAGGCACCGGCCAATCGGGGGTTCACCCTCAGCGCCTGTTCATTCGTTTCGTTCGCTTGATCCACATCCCCGGCCGAGGCCTGAACGCTCGCCAGCAGCGTCAGAATTCCCGCCGCCTCAGGACGGAGCGTTACGGCATGAAGTAAAGTCTTGATCGCCCCCTCGGCTTCCCCCTCTTCCCACAAGGCTTCTCCCAATCCTACGAGCGCTTCGACACAATCGGGGTGTTCGTCGAGCAGCGACTGAAACTGTTCGACAGCCCCTGTGGAATCCCCGGCAGCACGTAACAATCCAATTTGTGAACAGCGAGTTCGCAGATGCTGGGGATCAATTTCCAAGGCTCGCGTATACCATCCGTGTGCCTCGACCAGTTCATTGACCTCTTGCCAAGTGTCGCCGACCAGCATGCAAATTTCTGCATTTTGCGGAGCAAGCTCATAGGATTTTGCATAGGCGGCCATCGCCTCTTCGAGCCGTTCCAAATACCGAAGTATCGTCCCCAGATTCATCTGTGCCTGTGGGGAATTCTGGTCAACCTCGGCAGCTCGCTGCGAAAATTCCAGCCCTTGCTCAGGTTGCCCAAGCGTCAGCCACATTAACCCCAAATTTCCCAGAGAATGTGCATGTTTTGGATCCAGTCGAATGGCGTGCTCATACGATTCAATGGCTCGCTGTGTCCGCCCCAATTCACGCAGAACATCCCCGCGATGTGCCCAAAGCAGCGGATCCTTTCGGCAGTGATCCAGTGCGTGATCATAGGTCTCCAGGGCGATGGCCCATTTTTTCTGAGAAAACAGCAAGCTTCCCAAATTGACCGACGCAAGCGAGTAGTCGGGCCTCAACCGAAGTGCCTCACGGTAGCAGGCTTCAGCAGACTCCCATTTTTCTGCTGCACGAAAGGCCTGGCCAAGATTACAGCGATAAATCGATTCACTCGGTTGGAGTGCAATAGCCTGTTCCAAGTGCGCAATGGCTGCCGAAGGATCGGACTGCGCCAATGCCACAAGCCCTGCCAAATTTCGGACGCCATGATGCTCGGGGTGTACCAGCAGCAACTGGCGTACAGCAGAGTCGGCAGCAGCGATCCGACCCGCTCGCAAATGGTCAAACGCCAATTGCAACAACGCGACGGGATCAGCAATCATGATGGATTCCCGTTCGACTAAGCAGTCTCTGACTTCGCCGAGAACATGCCATCCGTGATTCCGTCCAGAAAAAATCAGACCGTTCATTTTCATGAAGCGTTATCGTTTCAAATTCCGAAACGGGCCCCCAAAAACACAACCCACAGTGATTCGATGAGCCAATCATGAAAAAAGCTCGCAGACCAAGATCTGCGAGCTGTGAATCACTCAAACAAAGCAGAGGTTCGATTTCGAAAGAGGTCAATTGATAACCGAACAGGATTGGCAACAAAATTGAGCCTCTGACTCGTTAAGCAAAGCGAATTTCAATCACGCCTTTACCCGAGACCACCTGTAACGCCCCAGCATCAAGCTGGAAAAACCCAAGACCAAAAGGGATAATGCACTGGGCTCGGGAATAGTTCTGGGCTGCCAGTTATCGATGCGATCGACGTCACTCTGGCTGAGACCCGCAAGCAATCCCGCCGCATCCAATGTTGCCAGATCGGTAAAATTCCCTACATCCGCCGTTGCGGCTGTCGCTGTTTCGGAGAACTGCACAAACCACATCAGGCTCTTCGTTTCGCCAGCGGCAATCGTCAAATCATAACCAATCGAATTAAAGCCCCCGTTACCGCCCCATGTGCCGCCGACACGGCCGAATGTTGGAGCATTCGAACCGGCCGCAAACAAATAATTCGTTTGAAACGCGTCCGACCCGTTAGTCTGACCACTGACATAAAATGTGTCTATCGTGGGGCTATAGACCAAATCCCCACTGGATGTTGCAAAAATCGTAGTGGCGGAGTCTGAACCAAGATTTCCACCGAAAATCACCTTCGCATTGGCTGAAGCAACCGTTGTGTTCGTGAAGCTGCCAACTGCCCGTACCGTCCGATTTTCAGTCATGTAATAGTTGTAAGTCGTGCTGATCCCGCCAATGTCCATCGGGGTGATCGTATTGAGAAAAACACCATTGGCCGTTGTCGTCATGTCAACCTGGTTGCCAGGCTGGTTGAAATAAGTCCCGTTGACCCTGATTCCCGCCCCGCCATCAAAAGCATCCCCTTTTCCACCAATAATCGAGGCTTCACCAATCCCATACCCCGCACCCGTCCCTGCTATCCCTGCAGCGTTAAAAATCGTGGCAGTGCTGTTGCCGACAGTCCCGTAACGAACACCCCCTGCATCAAAGGACTGATCCAAATTCACAACCCCCGCAGAGGCCCGACCCCCTGCACTCATCGCTGCGAACAGACAAGCTGCCGCAGAATGCCGAACCGCCGAGGGAAGTCGAAATTTGTCAAATGAAGACGTCTTTAAAGCCATTTCCAAGACCCAATCAAGAAAGTGTACAGGGGCGAAATCGTAACGAATTGGATTTATCGGCTGATCGCATCATCGGAATTCAGGA
This sequence comes from Schlesneria paludicola DSM 18645, assembly GCA_945869955.1. GTDB lineage: Bacteria > Planctomycetota > Planctomycetia > Planctomycetales > Planctomycetaceae > Schlesneria > Schlesneria paludicola_B. The sequence continues at coordinate 2,620 of CAMBQP010000222.1, read as the reverse complement.
AAAATTCCGAAACTTCATAAATTCACTTTATCAACGTATTTTGGTGAATTTTTGCCGCTTGTCAAGACTTCTTTGCGGCAGAGGCTTGATTTTTAATCGTCATGATGATCTACATTTCCGCGAGTGTCGGTTCTGACGAATGCACTCGTAATTTTCGGGTTTTCCAACCTGGGAGTTTGTCTATAATGTGGATGTTGAAGTTTGTTCCGGTTGATCTGATCTCAACTTCTCTGCACACCGTTTCAGGATTTCGCAGGAATCTTTCTGTATATGTGACTGGATCGATCGTTGAGGATTCCTCGATCAGGACTCTTCGATGAGCACGGAGCGATTCCTGTCAGAGTTGTCGGATTGAATGAATTTGAGCATGTCTTGGCTGACTCAATCAGGAGTGCGTTCTTGTGTGTGGAATTGTTGGATATGTTGGCCCCAAACCTGCTTTCGGTTATTTGCTCGAAGGGCTATTTCGACTGGAGTATCGGGGTTACGACAGTGCGGGAGTGGCTCTGCAGTACGAAAAAACCATTGGAATCCGCAAAAAAACTGGCCGGGTTTCGCAATTGGCGGAAATCTGCAAGCAAAATCCCATTCCGGGTTCTTGCGGGATTGGCCACACTCGCTGGGCAACCCATGGTGAGCCGAGCGACCTGAATTCCCACCCGCATACCGGCGGGAATGGCGAAGTAGTGCTCGTTCATAACGGCGTCATCGAAAACTATTCCCTGCTGCGCGATCGACTGCGAGCACTCGGGTACGTGTTTCTCTCGGCAACAGATACAGAAGTCGCCGCGCATCTGGTCGCATATCAACTGCAAGTTGCAGTCGATGCAGGTACAAATCCTCTCGACGCCAAGACATGCGTTCAGGCGGTCGAAGCCGCCGCCGCGCAGATTAAAGGGACCTATGGGTTGGCAGTCCTGTTTCGTGACGTACCCGGATTACTGGTCGCGACACGGTTGGGGAGTCCACTCGTCGTCGGTATCGGTCGGGGAGAACACTTTCTGGCCAGTGACGCTAGTCCACTGGTCGGTAACACCGATCAAATTGTTTACCTGAAAGATCATGAAACCGCCGTCATCACGGCAGACTCGTTCGTCCTGCACCATCATGATGGAACAGCCCCGGCGGTTTCGATTCAGGCCTTGGTACAAACCAGCCGCGACACCGAACTGGGCGAGTTCGAGCATCACATGCTCAAGGAAATCTTCGAACAGCCACAAACGATCGAAAATGCGCTCCGTGGACGACTTGACGACGAAGAAGCCACCGCGAAATTTGGTGGACTCAATCTGGATCCGCAAACATTGCGGGCCATCGACCGCATCGTGTTGACCGGTTGCGGTACCAGTTGGCACGCCGGTCTCGTGGGTGAGTATCTGATTGAGGGGTTTGCCCGGATTCCTGTCGAAGTCGAGTACGCCAGTGAATTGCGTTATCGAAACCCCCCCATGTCCGATCGCACCATGATTTTTGCCATCACCCAAAGTGGTGAAACCGCGGATACACTCGCCGCGATGCGCGAATGCAAACGGAAAGGGCATCCGACCCTGGCGATCTGCAATACCGTCGGATCCTCGATTGCCCGCGAAGCAGATGGGGGAATTTATCTGCATGCGGGTCCGGAAGTGGGGGTTGCCTCAACCAAAGCCTTCACCTCCCAAGTGACGGTGTTAACCCTACTGAGCTTACTGTTGGGACGCATGCGACACCTTTCCTATCCGGAAGGGACCAAGATCATTGGACAGTTACGCGCCATGCCGGACACCATTCGCCAAACGCTCAAGTGCTTCGACCAAGTGAAACAGGTCGCGCGGAAATACTATACCGCCGAAAACTTTTTGTACTTGGGCCGCCTGTTCAACTTTCCCGTCGCTCTGGAAGGAGCACTCAAGCTCAAGGAAATCAGCTACATTCATGCAGAAGGCTATCCCGCTGCAGAAATGAAGCATGGTCCGATTGCACTCATCGAAAAAGATACGCCGAGTGTCTTCATTGCCCCCCGCTGTGAGATTTATCCCAAGGTGATGAGTAACCTCGAAGAGGTCAAAGCCCGACGTGGTCCGGTGATCGCTATCGCTTGCGAAGGAGATACGAAAATCGCCGAATTGGCCGATGATGTGATCTACGTACCGGAGGTTGAAGAATACCTGCAACCGCTGGTTACTTCGATCCCCTTACAGCTTTTGGCTTACCAAATCGCCATTTTGAGGGGTTGCAACGTCGATCGACCACGAAATCTGGCCAAAAGTGTCACCGTCGAGTAACTCCCCGACCCTGCGATCCACTGGTTTGGTGGATCGTTGGCGGTGGGCCGTGGCTCTGAGTGGACGAAAGTCAACACGATCAGCAAGGGCGCCTTAATCCCCGCGCGGCTTTACGCCGCGCGGGTTGATCGATCGGATGCTTTTCAAGACTAATGCTCACGAAATCTCGACACAGAGATTTCCGCAGCGGCAAATGCAACGGATGACCGGAAAACCCTCAATGCAGACACGGGTGAAGCGAGTCCGCCTCATTTTCATTCTCGATGACCAACTCTTGCCGACGAATGGACATGTTTTCAGGAGCTTCAATCCCCAATCGAACACGCCCCCCCTTCACCTCCAGCACCGTCACCGTT
>CAMBQP010000221.1 GCA_945869955.1 Schlesneria paludicola DSM 18645 | reverse complement strand
GGATCGCAATTTCAGGAGTCGGACATCCTGGATGGCACATCGCTGCTCGCCCGATTTGACAGCCAAAAAGAGCCAGGTTCAGCCCGCCAGCAATTCGTAACGAGCTTTCTCGCGCGGCTCCCCGCATCATCCCAAGCTGCGGTTTTTGTCGGAATCCAACAAGCAGAGTCCCGGCTTGCCGAGCGAACCCGTGAGCTCAAAGCACAGCGGCAGCCGCTCATCGATCCGCGAGATTGGTTACCGCTTCCTGTGGTGCCAGCTCCTGTGGTGCCAAGTGTGAACGCGAATGAACCCCAACTGGGACTGGCCGAATTGGTCGAGTCACTGCAAGTCGAACTGTCCAAAACAGACTTCGTCGATTTTTCGGCAGCCCCCCTCAGACTGAACAAAGAGGCGCAACGTCTGTTTGACCGTCGTGAGCGCGGCAGCGAGTTGACCTTGCTGGAAACGAAACGATTGAATCGTTTTGTCCTGGAATCGTTGTTTCCCCAAGAGATTCGTAAGTTGGAGGGTCCCGGTTGGCGACCCGCGATGGTTCTTTACGGGATTGTCGGGGTGATCGTTGCCATCGCGTTTTTCGTTGTCACCCGCAACAGCCCGGCTCACCACCCTTGGGTTAACCTCGAGGAACAGAATCTGATTCACGACGAAGCAACCCGGACCGCCAGGGAGCGGGAGCCTGGCAATCCTCGATTCCCCTGGCGTGCCTTTTTGACCAGTGCCAGCTTGTGGGGAAACAGTATGACCCAGTTTCTCACGAATATCGGTTGGCTGTTTGTCGTCACGTCATTGCCGCGGTATCTCGATAATGTGCATGGTGTCCCCCTTGTGATGAAAGGATTCATGACCGCATTCCCCAGTGGAATCGGAATCGTCGGTTTATTTGCGGGTGGTCGAGCAACGGACTGGGCGGTTCGCCGCTGGGGATTGAAGCGGGGTCGGCAGATCCCCCTGGCCACCTCGCGATTTACTGCGGCCGGGGGCTATGCCCTCTGCCTGATTCTTAGTCTGGTGTTTACTCCTTCTGCCGACAATCATTGGCTCCCCTGGCTGTACATCGTTGGACTTTGTATCGCTTCGATGTCGACCGATTTCGGATCACCGGCAATTTGGTCGTACGCCCAGGATGTCGGGGGTCGCTACACCGCCTCGATTCTTGGCTGGGGAAATATGTGGGGAAATCTGGGAGCGGCGGTGGCACCATTAATCTACAACCTGGTGCTGGGAGAGAATCCGACACTCCTTGACTGGAATCGGGTTTTTACCGTCTGCTGTGGTGTCTTTGTGCTCGCAGGCTTTTGCGCCCTGTTGCTGGACTCGACTCGACCCCTGACCGTCGAACGGGCCGAGCCATCACCGTCACCATCAAGGGACTGACCCTGCTTCCCATTCGACAACCAGTCTGCTGGGCGAGTAACATCAATCCATTCTGATCTCTGATCGGGAAGACATTTGCATCGAGATTGTTGAACGGTTCCGATTGCGATGTTGCGGAAGTTCGAGACCGCCGAGAAATTGAAGGCCAAACATGACTGACATTTCTGATAACCACCGTCGTCTCTTCTCGGGATTTTCCGGATGGTCCGGATGGATATTCCTGAGTCCCTGTCTGCTGGCTGCCGGTTTGATCACGGCAACATCGCTCGTCCCACCCGTCAGTGCGGCCGATCCCATCATCTCGTTCAATCGGGATGTCCGGCCGATCCTGGCTGACAAGTGCTTTCACTGCCACGGACCCGATGCTCCCACCCGTAAAGCCGAGTTACGACTGGATACGGCTGAAGGGGTGCTGCAGCGGAAAACCGCCGTGCTGGTTCCTGGAAACTCCGCGGAAAGCCTGTTGATACATCGCATCAACTCGTCGGACCCAACGGAAGTGATGCCCCCTCCCGAATCCAACAAAACCTTGACTCTCCCGCAGAAGGAAATTCTAAAACTGTGGATTGAGCAAGGGGCCAAGTATGAAAAACACTGGGCATTCGAACCGATCGCGAACGTAGCCCCCCCGGTGGTTGGCGGAACCAACCATCCCATTGATCAGTTTCTGAATGCACGCTTGCAGCAGGCCGGCTTAACCGCACAGCCTGAAGCCGATCGGGAAACGCTGATCCGCCGCGTCGCCTTCACGCTGACGGGACTGCCACCCACCCTTAGTGAACTGAACGAATATCTTGGCGACCAGCCTGCGGGTGCCTACGAACGAATGGTCGATCGCTATCTGGCCTCACCCCGTTACGGGGAAGAGATGGCGAAACATTGGCTGGATGTCGCCCGCTACGCCGACACGCATGGACTTCATCTCGACAATGAACGTCAGATGTGGGCCTATCGTGACTGGGTGATCAAGGCGTTCAACGAGAATCTTCCCTATGACCAATTCACGGTCTGGCAGGTGGCGGGTGACCTGTTGCCGAATCCGACCCGTGACCAATTGGTTGCGACGGGCTTTAATCGTTGTAACGTCACCACGAGCGAAGGAGGGGCGATTGTTGACGAATTCGTGTATCGGTATGCGGTCGAGCGGACGACTGCCGTAGCACAGGCTTGGCTCGGACTGACCGCCGGTTGTGCGGTTTGTCATGACCACAAGTACGACCCCATCACCACCAAAGAGTTCTATTCGCTCTACGCTTTCTTCAATAGTGCGGCGGATCCCGCGATGGACGGAAACACCAACGTCACCGCCCCCTTCCTGAAATTGCCACAACCGAAGCAACTCGCCGCCGCAGCGGGAGCGGCAAAAGTGGAACGGGATGCACGTGAATGGATCGACACGGTGCTTGCCGATACCGAGTACCTCGACCCCGCCGCAGCCCAGCCCCCAGCAGGACGGAAGCCTGTTCGGGATGTCCTGCTGGATGACGTAGTCCCCATGGGAGGAACTTCACGGAGCTCTTCACGCAATCCGATTGACTGGATCACCGATCCACTCTTCAAAGCCGCTTCAGGACGCCGCGTGATCCGACAGGCGTTCGGCTCGTCCTCGAACGACGATTTCGAATTCAAACTTCGTCCAGTAATCGTGCCACACGAGGCGGTGATCGAGGTCTTGCTGCGAGTCGACTCACGCGATCTCCCCTCGTCAGTCGGATTTGGTGCGACGAACGGTAAGAGCGTCACCTGGACCAACACCGCTGGCAGCTTGGTTCGAGCAGGGGGACAGCAGACAAACCTCATTCTCGACCAATGGAATCGGTTAACCGTCACCGCCGCCGATCTGGGACTGAAACCGGGTGACCGCCTGAACGGGATCAAACTGAGCCAAACAGGCGGAATCGCGTATTGGGATGCCGTCACGATGTCGGGTCAGTCCGAACCGGCGAGCGATCCTCGCGAATCCTTGACCGCTTGGCGTAAGTCCCTGGGGACAGCCATTCCGCCAGAACTTCCCAGTGAATTGCATAGTTTGATTCAAGGGGGGCCTGATAAGGTGCTGACACCCGAAGAATTGCAAAAGCTCCGTCGATTTTATCTGGCGGTCATTGCTCGTCCTGCTAATGATGAGGTCACCGCAGCGCATGCGGCTTGGGAAATGGCGCGAGTCGCTCGGGTCGTTGCCGAAGAGACCGCTCCTGGAACATTCATTTTCAAAGATCTGGACAAACCACGTGAATCGTTTGTGATGGTGCGGGGACAGTACGATAAAAAAGGGGATGCGGTCGAGCCTGCTGTTCCCGCAGTCCTTCCCCCCATCACGAAGCCAACCCCGGAAACCCGATTGAATCGTCTCGATCTCGCCCGGTGGCTGGTCGCTCCCGAAAATCCACTGACGGCTCGCGTCACCGTTAATCGACTTTGGCAACAGGTCTTCGGGACCGGGCTGGTGAAAACCAGCTTTGACTTCGGGACACAGGGAGAAGTCCCCAGCCATCCCGAATTGCTGGACTGGCTCGCCCAACAGTTTCGAGACAATGGCTGGAATACCAAACAGTTTCTGAAATTATTGCTCACCTCTGACGGATTCCGTCGGCAGGGAAAGCTGCTACCGAATGTGAAATTGGCGGACCCGCATAACCGCCTCTATGCGCGCGGACCACGCATTCGTCTGGATGCCGAACAAGTTCGCGACAATGTGCTGTTCACCAGTGGCCTGATCGACCTGACCATGGGTGGACGCGGGGTCAAATCGTACCAGCCGGCCAATATCTGGGAACCGGTCGGATATTCCGACAGCAATACCCGGTTTTATATGCAGGATCATGGCGAGTCGCTCTATCGCCGCAGCATTTATGCGTTTCTCAAACGGACCGCTCCCCCGCCATTCATGTCCAACTTTGACGCCCCGAATCGCGAACAGGTTTGCACGGTTCGCGAACGCAGTAACACCCCACTGCAGGCACTCCAGCTGATGAACGACATCCAGCACTTTGAGGGGGCACGGGGGCTGGCGGAACGAGTCCTCGCGGTGCGTGAAACGAGCACCGAAGAACGAATCAAAATCCTGTATCGCATGGTTTTGTCTCGCGTACCGAACCCCGAGGAACTCGCGCTGCTGACGGCCGCACTGCAGAAGCAACGGGAATTGTTCGCCGCAAATCCTGCCGCCGCCAAGCAGGCGATTCATATCGGGGAATCGATCCCCCACCACATCGCCCCTGACGAGGAAACCGCTGCGTGGACGATGCTGGCCAATCTGGTGCTCAACACCGATGAAGCACTGAATCGCAACTGAGAGAAATCGAGATATCCAATTCCAAAATCGCCACCTGGCGATCCCGTACGGCAGGCGTTCCTGCGGGATCTGGTAGCGCTGAATCATTCTGGGAGTCACTGTCATGCATCCATTTCTTGATCAACAACTGGGTCTCACCCGCCGTCAGTTTTTTGGTTCCACAGGGGTTCGTCTGGGAGGTATGGGGCTGGGATTGTGTGCCGCTTCATCGCTGCGGGGGGAAGAGCATGCCGACCCCGCTCGGATGCACCCGCCAATCCCCGGCTTGCCGAACTTTGCCGCCAAAGCGCAAAACATCATCTATCTGCACATGAACGGCGGTCCGGCTCAGGTGGATTTGTGGGATTACAAGCCGAATCTGGCAGAATACTTTGACAAGGATTTGCCCGACTCGATTCGCCAGGGACAGCGGATCACGACCATGACCAGCGGCCAGACACGGTTGCCGGTGGCACCGTCAATGTTCAAATTCCAGCAGCATGGCCAATGCGGAACCTGGGTTAGCGAACTGCTGCCACATACTGCCAAATGCGTCGATGACATTGCGGTCGTCCGATCGATCCATACCAATGCCATCAACCATGACCCGGCCTGCACCTTTGTCATGACCGGCAGTGAAGTTCCTGGTAAGCCCAGCCTTGGTTCCTGGCTGTCGTATGGACTCGGCAGTGTAAGCAACGATCTCCCCAGTTTTGTGGTCCTCACCCCAACCTGGAAATCCGGTGCCGCGGCACAAGCCTTGTTCACCCGCATGTGGTCCAGCGGCTTCCTGTCGAGCAAATATACGGGGGTTGCCTTGCGTCATGTTGGCGATCCGGTCCTGTATGTGCAAAACCCCCCGGGTGTCAGCCCCCAGAACCGCCGGGCCATGCTCGATACCCTCGGTGAACTGAACCGACGGACTCTGGAACAACTCGGCGATCCCGAAACGATTACGCGGATCGCCCAATATGAAATGGCATTCCGGATGCAAACCAGCGTTCCGGAACTGACCGACCTCAAGCAAGAGACCGCCGCCACCCTGGAAATGTATGGGCCCGATGTGAACCGGCCCGGTACATTCGCCGCGAGTGCCCTGCTGGCTCGACGACTGATCGAACGTGGTGTCCGCGTGGTCCAATTGCTGCATCGCGGCTGGGACCAGCATGGCAATTTGCCCCGTGACTTGCGATCGCAATGCGAAGACACGGATCAGCCGATTGGAGCCCTGCTGACGGATCTCAAACAGCGAGGGATGCTCGATAAAACCCTCGTCGTCTGGGGAGGCGAATTTGGACGAACGGTCTATTCACAGGGATCATTAACCAAAGACAACTATGGTCGGGATCATCACCCCCGTAATTTCTGTATGTGGATGGCGGGCGGGGGAATCAAGGGTGGCCAGGTCTACGGTGAGACCGACGACTTCAGCTATAACGTGGCCAATAATCCGGTTCATATCAACGATCTGAATGCGACGATGCTGCACTGTATGGGTGTCGACCACGAACGCTTCACGGTGAAGTTCCAGGGACTCGACCAGCGACTGACCGGTGTGGAAGGGGCAAAAATCATCCCGGACTTACTCGCCTGATCGACGAGCCCCCAACGAGCCCCCGAAGATATTCGATTCGAGAGGTTGCGGTGCGTGAGCCGATCACGACCGCAACCTTGACCTTGACCTCGACCGCAACCTCGACCGCAACCTCAACTGGGTCAATCCTCTGCGAAAATCGCCTCAGCGGACTTATCGTTTGATCAACCAGACTTCGGCAACCTGGCAGCCACGTCCATTCCCACCCAAACCGGGCTCACGCATCCAGCGGAGATTGAGCACACCATCGGCGGTCGCGGCGGGTGGGATCTCGAATTCGAGCGTTGTCATCTCATCGGGTTTCACCATCCAATCGTGAAGCGTCTCGCCGTCGGCATCGAGACGAATTTTGACTTTGCGTAACGGCTCGGACGAATAGACAAAGCGGACCTGATATTTCGCGTTTTTCTCGAGCCCTTCGTATCGCAGTTGGAGCGGTCCGTCGTACATACTGAGCACATTGGTCCACCACTCGCGCGGGCGGTCGCTGCGATAATCAAAGCTGGTGTAGACCGACTTACGGAAGTCGGGGTTCTCGCCAAAAGGGATCGGATTGGGAACAAGATGGGGTTGGCGGTGTGGATCCCCCAGATCGTCATAAAAGTTGCCTGCCCCCGGATCGGTGCGATGAACGATCCCCTGCAATCCCAGCAGTCGGTCTTCTTCTTTTTCCAGCAGTCGTAACTTCGCCAACTGTTGCTTGATCCAGAATCGATCGTTGAGTGGACGATCGATGGTATCGTGGGAAGTTCCCCGACCATGCTCCCCCTGATGCAGTTTGCTGTTCAGTTGCATGTGAATACTTTGAAACAACGCCTCGGCCAGTTCATTGACGCGATTGCGCCGCTCGGGCGAAGCTTGAATGAGATCGGCTTGATCGAGTATCGCCTCGGCCCGATTCATGGCAACCAGCGAACCAGTCCGAGTGGCTCGGCGCAGGATCTCGGCGGCTTCCGCTCGTTGTGCCGTTTCGGCAATCAGGCGATCGCGGAGTCCCGCGTCGTAGTAGGCGCGGTACAAAGCCTGTTGAAATCGCCAATTCCCCAGCAACTTCGGCCCACCCGTTTTTTCCATGGCCTGAAACTGTTGCAGGGTTGTTTCTACCCCAGCATTGGTCAGCAGCGGGCCGACCCAGTTCTGTTCGAGACCCAACAGTCCCTGAGCGAACTCGTCGGTAAACTTTTCGGCGATAAAATAACGACTGTATTCTCGCAGGATCTCGATCACAGAAGTCTGACTATTCCAGCCCAGACCACTCCAGACAAATTTATTAACATCATCATTACACCCTTCGGAATAGGTGAGAAAGCCGATGGTCGAGGCCTGATAATAACGGAAAATTTCGGCTTGGCTAAGTGGTCGCGGATTGATGACCTCGCGCCCCTCGGTAATGCCATAGGCGACATCCCATTCGGGGACGGGATGCTGACAATTGGTACTGTGTGTGATATCGGGATATCCGCGAATCGGATAGCGAGCGGGAATTGCCTGACGAACTTCCGGAAGTGAGATCCGAACTTGGGGGCCAAAGACAATTCCGTCCAACCATTTCGGTTCGGTTTGCATAAACTTGTAGAACTCGTCATCCCAGTCTTTGTTAAAGCTCTGCGGTGACATCCACATCTGTGCCTTGGGGTGATATTTTCTCAGTAAGGCGGCTTGTTGTTCCAGCAGGGCCATGAGCGGCAGCGGATGGGTGTGTCCAGGATCGCCCCCTGGCACAAAGATCACATCGATCCGGGGGAGCCGTTGATAGACTTGTTCCCATTCCTGGAGTGCAAATTTGACGGTTTCTGGATCGGTATAATCTTGATCCATCGCCGGATACCAGATCCAGACATCCAATCCGTATTCATCGGCCACGCGCGACATATCGGCCATCATCTCGAGCGGCGGGGCGGGAAAATGAGGGCTGTCGTCTTCGTCATCAGACCGAGGGGGAATCAGTTCGATCGCATTGGTGCCAAAGACGGCCAGATCGCGGTAGTACTGTTCCCACTGCTCGATATTCCAGGCATCGTACGAGTTCGTTTTCTGCCGATAGCCCAATTGATGCCCGCGTAAGGGGGTTTCGGGGGCAGACCGTTCCTGGAAACGGGCGGGAAGTTGAATGTGACCGCGATTCAGGCGTAACTCACGCAGCAATCGCCCCACGCCAAACAAGACTCCCCGCTCGTCGTTACCCATAACGGCGATGAGGTTCCGATCAGAGATCGTGGCAATCTGGTAACCCTCGGGACGCGGCACCTGTCGATCCTGGGGAAGCATCACCCCTTGGGCGGCGAGCAGTGGCCGAATCTTTACCTGCGGACCGACCAGAATGAGCGGACCCTCCTGAACTTTGGGGAGGTCGGTTTGAACGGACCACTTGATCATGGTTCGCTTACGAACTTCATCGACCAGCATCGACACCGCTTTTTTCTCGCGAGCAGAAAGCGAGTCGGGAGCAACCACGATCCCCTTGTTGAGATCCATCATCCCGGATTCATCAGCGTTTTTTTCCGCCCCATATGTCGCCGGTCCGAGCAGACCACAGGCGATTACCAGCAGGCTACCGACAAGCCAGCTCGGTCGCCCCGAAAACCTCGGTCGCCTCCACAACGGAGTGGCCTGGGGAATTGCAATCTCAGAATTAAGCCTATCCTTAAGAGTCATCATCGCTTTGCCTTCTGATCGTGATTCTCGTCATGATTCCGTTTTACGGGTTCGCAAACCCGCAGGAATAGGATACGGTTATAAAGGAAAAATCCCGCAACGAATACACTCGCCACGTTCCATTCGGTGTCAGTCATCGGACCAGAAACCCGCAACCAGCCAAGACCACCCACGGCAGGCCGCTTGAGGAAATGACTTGCCGGTCAGCCCGAACCGGTCAATCCGTCGATCGAAAACCGCTTCGACATCGGGTTCTGATTTCCATTCGGGTGGCAGAAAGTATCGCTCGAAGGCGAATTCTTGGGCTTCGTGCCACTGTTTGTCCGCTTTGGGACCAACATGCCGAACGTCACTGCGCATGCCACCACAAATCCCCAGACCAATGTTTGACGATGTGCTGTCGACAGACAATCCACAGCGTAAGGAAACCTCTTTGCCAGCATGCAGTGAAGTCCAAACACAACCTCTGTTTCTGTAATTTGTGATCGAAACCATGAAACGTCGAATATCCCGATGGTTTTATTCCCCCAACCATGATTTGGACTTAGCCTCGTTTCTTCGTCGTGTGGTTTCGACCAATTTTTCCAGATAACTACGAAGCGGCTCGGGAAGACGCATGCTCAGCCTGTCGGATGCCATCATTCACCTCCATTTTTGACACGATGTTACGAATTTCTGACATTCGGCAAGTGGGAAAAACGGCTTGGCAACCGAAAGGTTTCTTCGTGCTCGCTTTGCGAAATCCATGGCCAGCCGGGCCAATCCTGCCCATAAATTCCTAAACCCCAATCATTAAGGGATATGGGTCTGGCCAGGCGACTGGCCACGGGTTGGCCAATTGGCCAGTCCGTGGCCAATCCCTCAGAGATTTCTCTTGAACAACAGACCGATTCCCAAACATCGAAATCACCTGCGATGTTCCCACATCAACATGAGATTCCCACAACATCAAGCGAGTCCAGGTAAGAACGGGGACTGTCTCCGTACGCGGTGCCTGTCCTCGTTCTTACGGTGCCACGATCCCAGGCCGATCGAGGAATAACGGGGACTGGCTCCGTCTGCGGTGCCTAGTATCTTGAAAATCCGAGCAATAATGTGATCATGGAACAGTTTCCGTAAGCGTCAATCGATCGCGACAAGATGCCTGGTTGCGATCATCGGCTTGTAGATCGTCATGCCTGGGAACTTCGAGTTCGTGGGACAGCTGGATCGCAAGCCGTTTCATTTCAAACCCGAACCGTCGCTTGAGC
>CAMBQP010000220.1 GCA_945869955.1 Schlesneria paludicola DSM 18645 | reverse complement strand
AAAGAAAAAGGATTGACCAAGTCGCTGGATCGCTGGGTCGCCAAACTGATCGACTTTCCCAAGGCCCGCAACGGGTATGAATTCTTGCGGACAACGCCAAAATTAATGTCCGAAGAAGTCGCCAGACGCCAGGCCGAATTCAAGTCCCTGATGGAAAAAATCGAGGGGATTGAATATCGGCACACCGATGCGGTCGGACTGACCGCCGTGCTCGAGGAAGGACGCAAACTCGGAGCGAAACGGAATGAAGTGGTGACCACACTGGAAACGACGCGCCGTGAACAGCTCGCCGTCGATACCGAACTGGAACAGCTCGATCAGAAGCAGAGTAAGTTCCACGCCGAAGCGATTCAGAAATTTGAATTGTTTCTCAGTCAAACGGAATCCGGTGTGCTGCAGACCCGAGCCCAGCGGACCCCTGACCCCCGTGATGACGAGATCGTCGCCCGCATCGCCGAATTGACCGCACAGATTGAGCAACTCAAACCACAAATCAGTACCGTAACACTCGACCGCAAGAAGTCTGACGAGTTAGCAGGGGGGATGGACCTGGTTGTGAACCGATTCCGGCAAAACAATTTTGATTCGGTTCGCAGTTCCTTTGCAGATGGCCTCAATACAACCGCCGAAATTCAGCGCTATTTGCAGGGGCTGACCAAACCAGAAGAATTCTGGCAAATTCTGCGGCGGCAACAGCAATTTGAACCGACCTGGGCCGAAACAGTTTCGGTCCAGGGGGCACAGGTTGTGATGGAAGCCTTGAACAATCCGGCGGTCTCGCGGGTGCTGGTGAATGCGACGGCTCAAGTTGTCAGCGGGGCGTTGAATTCGATGGCTCAAAGCGGAATTGAACGCCGGGCGCCTGAACGGCAGGCTCGTCAGGTGCAGATTGGCCGTCCACCGAGTCGTCCCTTCACCACCGGAGAAGGATTCTAGGTCGGACGAGAATCGCCAGGTTCCGCCCCTTTTTGACTTACTGGAAAGATTACCGTGTCCGCTGGAAAGAAACCGTTCCCCGTCAACAGTCCGTTCGCGCCGCCGCGTCGTCAGATTGAGCGTGAGTTTGGTGTCCCCGTTCCCGGTGATATTCTCGCTCCCGAACAATGGACGCAGACGGCGCTCAAAAAACTTCCTCCACCCGGCCCGCTTGATTTCGCCGAAATCTTCGGCCGGACCGCGCCGATCATGCTCGACATCGGTTGTGGGAATGGTCGCTCGACCCTGGCTTCGGCCGTCTGGAGACCGGGTGTCGATCATCTCTCTTCCGATGTGCTTCCCGTCGTGATCCGCTATGCCACTCGGCGCGGCAATCAGCGAGGACTGACGAATGTCCGCTTTGCCGTGATTGGGGGGCGCGAACTCTTGGCCGACTACATCGCCCCTGCGTCAATCGCGGAAATCCACGTTTATCATCCCCAGCCGTACTACGAGGCGAATCAGGTCCATCGACGATTGATCACGCCCGAGTTCCTTTCGCTGGTGCATCGGTCGCTGATTCCCACGGGAATGTTTGTGTTACAAACCGATAACCCCGGTTATTGGAAATACATGCAGCAGGTCGTGCCGATGTTCTTCAACTGGACTCCCCAGCCCGATCGCTGGCCCGATGCCCCGAAGGGACGTACTCGCCGCGAAATCATTGCCCTGAGACAATCGTTACCCGTCTTTCGCGGGGTCGGTTCTCCACGAGCGGACATCTCGCCGGATGAGGTCCTGCAACTGGCCGCCTCGTTGCCGCCGCCGACATTTGATGCAGACCGCAAGCTACGAGCACTCGACCGACTGGAACGAGACTCGGGCAAATAGTAGACGGCATCAAACGTGGACACAAAATCACAGCGCGAATCCTGACGGGATTGAATGAGGTCTTATGAAGCCAGGTCTTGAGGTGGGTGCCACGGGGCAACGGGAGCTCCAAGTAGGTGGATCGGATGTGATTTATCTTGGCGAATCCCAAGCCAACGGTGCGATCGTCTTTTCGACTCCTTCGATGATCAATCTGATGGAGCACGCCGCACGACGGGCATTGCTGCCGTTTTTGGATCCGCACGAGGAATCCGTCGGGGTGACCGTGTCGGTCGAGCATCTCGCTTCGACCCCGCTGCATGCCCTGGTCCGTGCAGAAGCGAAAGTCACCAAGGTCGATGGTCGTGTGATCGATTTTGAGATCACCGCTTTTGATGAACGAGAACAGATTGGTCGAGGGACTCATCGTCGGGCAGTCATTTTGACCGAACGATTCGCAGCCCGGCTGAACGAAAAAACCCGCACCATGAACGGAGGTCTGGTTGTGCCATTCCCGCAAACGCCCAATCAAGCCGAATTACCACCCCTGAAAACACTCGTCGTCGAACGGGATGCGGCCCTCGTCACGGTGACACTCAATCGCCCCGCCAAGCTGAATGCGGTGGATCGACAGATGACCGCCGATTGGGAGCAGGTCAATTGCTGGCTGGCGGGTCACCCCGAAATTCGGATCGTGATTCTCACCGGCGCGGGCGAGGCGTTCTGTGCGGGTGACGATGTCCGGGAAGTGGGGACACTCGATTTAAACGAAGCCACTTCGCTGAGTCACCGCCAGGCATCCCTGTATCTGGCCTGGGAACGTCTGCCGCAGATTTTCATCGCTGCGGTGAACGGTGTTGCTTTTGGAGCCGGCTGCGTCTGTGCTTATTCGTGCGACTTCCGGATTGCTGCTCATTCGGCTCGGTTCGCGATGCCTGAAGTGAATCTTGGCTGGCCACCGGGATATGGGTTGGCACAGCTCACGGCACTGATTGGCAAAGGACGAGCGTTGGAGTTATGCCTGACGGGTAAACCGATTTCGGCGCAGCAGGCGTTAAGTTATGGCCTCGTGCATGACGTTGTGCCGCAGGCCCGAGTGATCGTCGCCGCTCAAGAGTTGGCGAAACAACTGTTGGCTCAGCCCGCCGAAGCACTGCGGCTGACCAAGCAACTGTTGCATGCCGACGAAGGGACACAGCCAAAACAGGCATTTCTGGCGGACACCGCCGCCTACATCCGGTGCTTGGGACAAGCAGACGCTCAGGAAGGGATCGCCGCCTTCAATGAAAAACGCCCACCCCGATTCCCACAGACAACGACCAAGGGAAGTCCCCCGATGAAACCGTCGCGATGAGCAACCCGATGAACAACAGGGACTCCACACTTGGTGAAGTCGCCCCGTTTCCATCAGTAAAATCCTCAATTCCGACGTCTCATCACGTTTCACCGATCTGGATTCGTGTTACTCGGGCTTGGGAGTGCTCGCTTTGACTGCCTGTTTTTGTTGCAACAGGTATGTGACCAAGGCTCGCAAGTCCGCTTCGTTTAACTGGTCTGCGAAATTCGAGGGCATCGGCGACAGATTCGAGAGCCTCACTTCCTCAATCTCTTCCAGCGGAATCCGCACCTCTTTCCCCAAGTGATCCCCCAGCACCACGGTTTTTCCCTCGTCACGCAGTTTCAGCCCCGTGACCACCAGCCCATCCTTCTTGGCCACCACACTGGCGCGAAAGGCCGCATCCACGTTTCGGTTCGGGTCCAGCACATCTTCGAGCAATCGTTCGAGGCCACGGTGGCCCACTCCGTCCAGCTGCGGCCCGACTTTGCCACCTTCGTCATTGATCCGATGACAGGCAACGCACGACTTCTTGAAGACCGCCAATCCCATTTCTGGAGTCGCCTCGGAATTCGTAAAGTTGCTGGAAAACTTGACAATCAGCTGTTTCAATCGATCATCGGCAGCGGGTAATCCTTGTGTTAATTCCTCGATTTTTTCCGCACGATCGGCAATCGGGAGACTCGTCAGCCGATCCAGAATGGGCTTGTCCTGCAGCAATCGGGCCGAGGCTCGGCCCGAGCCGATCAGGGTCAATAGCATGTCTGCCCCCTCGGGGGTTCCTGCCATCGTCAGGGCGATCGGTTGTTGCAGCGGAGCCGGGGCGTTGCGGAGCGCCGAGGCCAGCGCCTCACGAGACGAGGCCGAGTTGACCGATCCCAGTAATTGCGCTGCCGTCGTTCGCAGCACGGAAGGCTCGGTCGGCGATTGAACGATCGTCGAGAGGGCCGTAATCGCGGCGGGACGAGACAAATTCAGCCCCGCTTGTGCCGCCGCTGTCCGTACCGGCGTCTCGACGTGCGGATTGGTCAATAACTCCATCACAGCAGGTGCCAACTGTCCCAGATGCAACTGGTCGGCCACCTGGATGGCGGTGATGAGCGTGGTATCCGTAAAGGCGAATTCGGGAGCAGGAGCCGCGACGACCTGTGGCTCGAAACGACCCACCGCCAGCCAGGCATACGCAGTAGCCGTATCGCCATCGACCGCCTCGAAAACACCCAGCTTCCCGGCCCACGATTTGAGCTCCCACGAGACCTGTCGGGCCACATCGCTGCGGGGTGGAATCTCTTTCGCAAGCACTTCACCCGTCTCAACCAGCTTCAAACGAACATGGTTCACGGCCGGCGAATCGACGCCGGGAAGTCCATTATGTCCACACAACCAGAAGGTCAACTTTTCGGGAATCTTGAAGGGAGCCGATCGCAAGACTCCGGTCAGCTGTTCGCCGTTGGCAATACTGTCAAAAAAGAGGGCGTCGGCGATACCGTCGCTCGAAGCACGAGGCCGGATCCCCCAGGGACTCCCGGTGCTCGCACCCGCCAGCGGCAGGTTTTCCCAGGATGCGGCCCGAATGTATTCCGGGTCCAGCAAGGTGATGGCCAGCTTCCCGGCCCATTGGCCCATCATGGTTTTCGGGTCGAGTTTCGTCCCGCGCTGCGTTAACCCCCGGAACAACGCCTGGAACAGCAGCGACTGGCGTGAGATCTCTTCCGGAAACGATCTCTGAATGTATTCCGCCACATCATCCAGACGGCTGGGGCTGACATACTTGGCAACATGCGACAGACTCTTTTCCACCACGGGCTGTGGCAAGTCATTGTTACGCAGATAGTCAAACGTAAACCACGCCGCAGCCTCACTGGGGACCGCCAGGGCAATCTCGGCCACCCGTGCCAATTCCTGGGGATCCAGCTGCACACTTTTAATCTGATCGACCGCACTGGCGGGACGAAGCTGGTTTCTGAGTCCGATGCGAACTGCATGAATCAGCTGCACATCCGCGTGATCGGTCGTCTTCCATAATTGGACCAGGGGTTGCAGGTTGGCCACATCGGGATGTCGTCCTAAAGCCTCGGCCGCCGCACGGCGTACGAAGGGGTCGAGATCCAAAGTCGCCCCCCGCACGTGTTGGGCATTGACGGGACTCCAGTCGGTCGATTCCCCAAGCGCTTTCACCAGATGAATCCGCACCACGGCCGCGGGATCTTTGGCAAATTGGTCAATCAAAGTCTGATCCAGCAGTCCGTTTCGCCAAAGCATCCACAAGGTTTGCACGCGCGCATTCGCCAGACTGGCGCGAGCCTCGGGTTCAAGTGGGGTGGGTGCTGTGAGGCGACTTTTCGCCTGGGCGATCCCAGCGACGCCGAATTGTCGTTCGAGTTCATTCGCGGCAAATTGCCGGACCGTCAGGTTGGAATCAGCAAGGTGTTCGAGCAATTCTCCCTGGCCCAGTTTTGACAGGTTTGGTGATGCGGGTGGTCGAGTCTGTTTGTCACCCGTATAAACGATGCGCCAAATGCGACCACGATGGCGATCCCGCAGCGGGTGCAACAAGTCGACTTCGTAATGACCAATGATCGAGTTATAAAAATCACAAACGTACAGTGCCCCATCGGGACCGAGTTGCAGATCGACCGGATGGAACCACCAGTCGTCACAGGTGAGAAAATCCTGGGGTTGCTCGACCCAGGGGGATGAGCCGCGCCACTGGAGTCGATCACGATGGATCGTATTCGTGACCACGTTCCCCACAAACATCGAACCGGTGTACTCGGCAGGAAATTGGTTGGCCCCATACGAAACAATCCCGGCAATGCCTGTCGATCCGTGGTCGTTCGAGGTGGTGATGGGGGCAAAACCGAGGCCGTCGTGGGGTTTGCCAAAACTGTCGTAATAGCCCCCTCGCAACAGCAACGTGATCGGTTTGGAATGACAGTCGGCGTTAAAAAAATCACCACGCCAGTCCATGCACATCCCGAACGGATTGACCTGACCCCACGAAATTTGTTCGATGGCGGAACCGTCGGGACGGAATCGATAGGTGTTTCCCGACTGCATTTCCAACACCACCGGGCCCTCGCCCCGTCGTTGGATTTTCGAGGCGTTCCGGAAGCCGGGACAGGCATACACCCAGCCATCCAGACCCAGACGAAACGAATTCTGATTGCCGTGCGTATCGGCAAAATCAAAGGGGCCGTACAGCACTTCACGCTCATCCGCTACCCCATCACCATCCGTATCGGTCAATTTCCAGATGTTGGGGATCGACCAGACAATCACTTCCCGTCCGTTGGGGAGCGGCAAAATTCCGATCGGGATATTCAGCTTCTCTGCAAACTTGGTCACCTTGGTCGCTTTGCCGTCGGTACCAATCCCATCCAGAATGGTCAGGCCGTCACGGGACATCGTCGGATCGGTTGCGGCAAACGGATATTCAATCGAGTGTGTCACCCATAACCGGCCCTGGGAATCAAACGCCAGATTCATCGGCTTTTGAATGTCGGGTTCGGCGGCAACCAGTTGAATTTCAAAGCCGGCAGGAAGCTTGAATTTCTTCAGCTGTTCTTCCGGAGTCAGCGGATCGGTCAGAACAACGGGAGGTCCCGCCAGCATCGAACGGGAACCGGCCAACGTCAGCACCAGACTTGCAGCGATGACAAGTCGAACAAGATTCCATTTCAGCACGATACAGATCTCCGGCAAATCCGACAGCGGCAACTCAAATTGATTTCGAATGATTGTCGATATAACGAGTTTTCACCCGACTTCGCCAGTGTTCCTGTGACTTTCCTGTCGCCACAAAGCCGAATCGCTGCCCCGTTTTCCTGACCCCCCCGCAGCTTGGCCCCTTTCTGCGAAAATCTGCGAAAATCGCTTTCCAGGATTGGCTCGGATCGATTCGCAGCACGCGGAACGGGCAAGCCCCTCTTCGCGCAGCGCCTGATGACCGGTACAACTCCCTTCAGGCGACCCGGCGGGCTTGAAACCAAGTCTCTCGATGGGGAATGCCCTGAAGGGATTCTGCACGGAAATGGATTTTCGATGACCCCCGCGAAACTGTTGAACAGCCAATCCCAATATCGCTTTGATCCTGCGGCCCACGCGCAATGCGTTCTGGGTGTCGACCCCGGTTTAAACCGAACGGGATATGCGATTCTGGAACGAACGAACCGCGCGCCGGTGCTGCGCGAGGGGGGCGTGATCCAGTCGACGCAGGGATTATCGCTCGCCGAACGAATCCTGGAACTCGGACGGGGTTTGCGGGAAGTCATCGAGGAATTTAAACCGCAGGTGCTGGCGATCGAGCAGGTCTTCTCGACCCCCCAATTTCCCAAAACAGCAATCCTGATGGCGCATGCACGGGGCGCCTTGCTGTACGCTGCCGCCGATGCCGGCCTCCCCGTGGTCGACTATACCCCGACGCAGATCAAACGATTGCTGACGGGAAGTGGCCGGGCGTCCAAAGAGCAAATTCAGCATGCCATCCGACAAGAACTGCGGCTCGATAAACTGCTCGAACCAAACGACGTCGCCGACGCTTTCGCAGTCGCCCTATGCCACTATCACAGTTCAAGGTCCATCATCCTCGGCGGCCTGAACCAACTGAACACTGAACACTGAAAACTGAAAACTGAAAACTGAAAACTGAAAACTGCATTCGATTTCTCATCGAACCAACTTGGCATTCGCAAAGTAAACCCGGTCCCCCGTATCGCGATTCACCCCTGCTTCACTCCCAAATCCGACGAAGATTTCGAGCTCAACCACCCCGGTGACATCGAGATCCAAAACCTGTGGTGCGGGGCGTTGAACACCACCCGCTTCGACCGGTTCCGCCGTTCTGGCAACTCCCCGGAACAGGATTTTGTCATTCGATTTCACGGTGACATCCGCATTTCCCTCGTTGATCTCGTCGCCGATTCCGATGATCGCCTGAAAGCGTCGGTAGTCACCCCCGAGCCGATACTTCAGTTGTGCCTGGCTATGAATCGCCAATCCTTTGTCGTACGACTTCTGGCCCAGGCTGATACGCTTCCCCTCAAAATCTTTGTCCCGGCGATATTCCCAGACGTATGTCCCCGGATAATCATAAAACGGCGTGTATTTCACGTTCTGGGGTTCGAGATCCGAAAGATACGTGATCTTGCTGGCACCGAAATCGATGCTGCGCAGCGAGGGGGTGTCGATTTCGAGGTCAAGCCCCGAGACCAGCCGCCCCTTCCAGGCCGTACCTGTCCAGCTGATCTGTTTCAGCATCAGTCGATCCCCCGAAACGAGGTCCAGGCGGGCCAGTGATTTTTTGGCTGCAGCGTCCCGCTTGGAAAAAATCAGCCCAAACACCTTTTCACGCTTCACCGGAATGTCGTCGCCGTCCAGTTGAAATTGCAGGGTTGTCTCATTGAGTGAACCAATCACCCCATCGAGATGATCCAGGACATCTCCCTTGCGGACGGCCACCATATCCCGTTTTGCGGTTCGGGACAGCAGTTGATCCCAGTCCATTTCAATTTTAGGATCCGGCGGGGCCAGACGGACGCTGGCGACGCTGGTTGAAGCCAGCGTCAGCTTGCCCAATTGGGGATGCACCACCGTCATCGCGTTTGCCGATGAGAGCAAACTGCGAACCATCAGCTGTGAACCGTCGACCAGCCGGATGATCAGCAGCGGTTCGGTGGACGGAGTTGTCGCAGGAGTCAGCGAGCGGAGCGACAAGACTTCGGTGATCGGCACCGAAATCGACTCGGTCTCGGTCTTGACCACGACTGTGGTGGCCGAGAAGGATTCGAGCGTCCCTTGATGACGCGCCTCGTTGAGGGTCAGCACCTCGACCGAGGGAGCCTGGGTCACGAGCAAACAGAATAACAGGGCGAGGCCGTTCATCAGAGGGTGGATCCTTGGTTTTACTTCGTCTTTTTCGCGGCCCGACCAGCCAGCTTCTTCGTGTATTTTTCGATCGCCTGCTCGTAATGCGAGGGGAAATTCTTGTTGAGATCATTTTTGGCTTTCGCCAGATCTTTTTCCGGCAGATTCCCCCAACTCCCTTTATTCTCGAATCGCTTCTTGTCTGTCTCACCCGGGGCTTCCTGACCCTTTACCCGACTGTCGTCCGAACCTCCGCTCGGGTTATTGTCGTTCCCCCCTTCGCCACCACCACCCCCGCCGCCGCCACCACCTTGCTCTTGCTCGACCTTCTTAATGATCTCGTCCAGGTTCGCAATGATCCGCTCTTGCACCCCCTGAACTTTTTCCCCAGCCCGTCCCAGCTCCAGACGCCGCTCCGAATCGGACATCAATCGAGCCAATTCACCCAGCGATTTTTCCTTGAGCGCCTGCAGGTCGGCTTGCATCAGGGTTGCGGTCGCCGAGTAGCGTACGGGAACGCGTTCGGTATTGGTGAGCAATTCATTGATCGCTTCGAGCGCCGGCTTGATTTCCAGCATTCCCTGGGCGGAAACGGCCTGGAAGAAGAAGAGCGACGCGGGATCGACGACCTGTTGTGCATCGATGGTTTTCAAAATCTCCCACGCTTCGTCAAACAGTCGTCGTTCGACGAGGCACCGCCCGTAAAACAGATTCAGGTTTGCCTGCAGGAAGGGATGCGCATTCGCCGGGTGATTGAAGAGCTCGGGTTTGGGGGGGAGCGGGCTCTCGGGGCTGGAATTGCAATCTTGCACCAATTTCCCCACCTCGGCATCCGCCAACGCAAAAGATCGGATCACCAGATCGAGTAGTCGATTGGGGGTGACCGAGTCATCAACTCCCATCCAGAGTGCCGCGACCTGCTCGCGCTGCGGTTCGCTGAGATTCTTTTCGTTCAGGGAAGCCAGGACGCGAGCCCGTACGTCATCGGGTTTGGGAGGCGAATGGACCACCGATGCCCCCTGGGCAAGGGAAAGACCGCTGAACATCAGACCCAGACCACAGGCTACAGCCAAGCCGCTCGCTGCACGTCGATTCATACCAAGCCCCATTCGTCGTTGCGAGCCAGACCGCTCGCAGGGGAAGATTCTTCCAAGACAACAACAACGAGCGTCAATCATACCCTGCCACAGTGGAACGAGCTAGCGGAATCAGCGGATGATTTGGAATCTTGGACAACTCCCCCGAGCTTACTCCCCCGAG
>CAMBQP010000219.1 GCA_945869955.1 Schlesneria paludicola DSM 18645 | reverse complement strand
TCAGGATCTTTCTTCGCAATCACCGAACGGCACTGTCATTCAGGAATCGATCCATGGACCGACGCATTTGCTCGTTGTTCCTTCTTTATCTGATCCCCTTTGCGGCCCTGCTCGTCGCACCTGTCACCAAAATCGGGGCGCAGCCGAATCAGGCTGATCCGCTTGCCAGCTATCGGCAAGCGGCATTCGGTGGGGGTGATCCCGTTCGTGGCAAAGGTGTCTTTGATTCCAAAGAGGCGAGTTGCCTGAAGTGTCACACGCTGGAAGGGACAGAACGCCGAGCCGGACCCGATCTTCGCTCGGTCAGCGATAAGTACGGGCGCGAGCAACTGATCCAGGCTGTACTGGAACCGAATGCCACGATCCACCCTGACTACGGAACCATCATCGTTACGACGGTCGAGGGAAAAGTGCATACGGGCGTGTTGTACAAGCGATCCCAGACGGAACTTCAATTACTGGATGTCGACGGGAAACGAGTTCAAATTCCCGTTGCACAAATCGAGACAGAAAAACGGTCTGGCACGTCACTCATGCCGATTGGACTGCAAAAACAGGTGAGTGAACAGCAGTTTGCGGATTTGATCGCCTACCTCGAGACGCAGAAGCAACCGGAAGGGGAGTTGCAGTTTGTGGGGATGCCCAGCGAAATTCCGCTGATTGACCGGCCCGTTCCACTTGTTGAACTGCATCACAAAACAGATCGTTTCGATCATCCGGTCTGGGTGATCGCGGTCCCCGGGACCCCGAACGTGTTTCTCGTGGTCGAACAGAAAAGCCGCAAGATCTGGCGATACGAAGGATTGGCCAACGGAGATCGAAAAGAACTGTTTGCCGATTTCAGCAGCGAGGCAACAACGGGGGAATTTGAAGGGGTGGTCTGCCTCGCCTTTCATCCCCGTTTTCTGGAAAATCGGAAATATTATGTGAACTACCATGTCCGTAATCAGGGAAGTTTCTTTTCCCCCGTCATCGTCGAGCGACAAGCCTCGGCAGATTTTCGACGTGATGCGGGAATTCCATCACGCCGACTGCTGCAAATCCCTCAGGATACCGATCTGCACTGGGGAGGAATGCTCGCATTTGGACCCGATGGATATCTGTATATCGGTGCCGGAGACGCCGGCCCCCAAGAGGATCCCGAAGGGCACAGCCAAGATCTGAGCCTCTTAACCGGATCGATTCTGAGAATTGATGTCGATCACCAGACAGAGGGACTCTCCTACGCCATCCCCGAAACAAATCCGTATCGCCATGCCCCAGCCCCTGTGCGTCCAGAAATCTGGGCGTCGGGCTATCGCATGCCATGGCGATTCAGTTTTGACCCCATCACGCAGGATCTCTGGGTCGGTGATATCGGTCAAAATCTGTTTGAAGAGATTTCGATTGCCCGGGTTGGCGAAAATCATGGCTGGAATGTGTTTGAAGGCTTTATGCCTTTCTCAGAGCAATATCGACGTGAGGGTGAGCAATACACCCCCCCCGTATTTTCCTATCGCCGGAAGTATGGTGTTTCGGTGACGGGAGGCTACGTTTACCGTGGGAAGCGGAATCCATCGTTCTATGGAGCCTATATTTTTGGTGACTTTGAATCCAAACGAATTTTTGCGCTGACTCAATCCGATCGCCAATTGATCAAAGTCCGTCAAATTGGCGAGTCACCACAGCGGATCGCCTCGTTCGGGCTGGATCATGACGGCGAAATCCTGGTCGTCGGTTACGAAGGGACCATTTTTCGCCTGAACTTGGATAACTCCGAATTCGGCGTCGATCTTCCAAAGAAAACGCGTGTCAGTCTGCTTCGTCAAGACCGTCCCGCAGCAGCACGCGTCACACTAACGGGAAGTGATGGCAAGCATCATGTTCCACTTGGCGCGGTGACTCGCAAAACTCATCGGAACGAATCGTATTTTTATGCCGACGGATCATTCGGAGTCACCCTTCCCGCAGGGGCATCGGTGCTCAGCGTGAGTGGCGGGATCGAGACCATCCCCCAAACGATCACGATTGACGGGACCACCCTATCGGAATTGACTGTTCCGCTTCAGTCCTGGATTGATCTGCCGTCGCGCGGCTGGTACTGCGGGGATTCGCATGTTCACCTGCATACGGGAGGGCCGCTAAAGGTCGGCACGGCCGATGCGCTGCTGGCCGCCCGCGCAGAAGGGGTGCATTACGTCAATCTGTGCGTCTCGAACAATGTGGGTGACGATATCCGGGACGCCACGCTGATTTCCGGTAAACCGCACCCCGCTTCCACGGATCGGCATCTGCTCGTTTTTGGTGAAGAAATGCGCAGCACCATCTATGGGCACATGCAGTTTCTGGGGATCCAAAAACTGGTTGAGCCGCAGTATACCGGTTTCGACAAAACCCCCAATTTCCACGACTTTCCCGCCAATTACCTGATGGCCGCCGAAGCCGTGCGACAAGGGGGAATTGTGACCTACAGTCATCCCCTGTTTGCGGGACAGCCTTACCCCTTTGAAGACGAATTGACCAAACCGAGCGGTGCAGCGCGGGAACTGCCGATTGATGCGGTACTCGGCGTCGTGCAGGCCATCGATTTGATGTCGTATAACAGCGACGAAGAAAACTCGGCAGAACTCTGGTATCGGCTGCTAAACTGCGGATTAAAACTTTCGGCGTGTGTTGGTACCGATGCGCTACTCGATCGTTCGACAGAACCGCTCGGCGGGGATCGTGTCTATGTCAAAACCAATAGCCCGCTCACCATGGAGAATTGGCTGAATGGTCTGAAACAGGGGCGCAGCTTTGTCACCAATGGTCCGATTCCCACACTGAAGGTGAACACCTCGGATGTGGGTGAAACGTGTCATTTGAACGAGCCGGGAACGGTGCAAGTCACCGCCACGGTGGAAAGCTATGTCCCGTTTGACCGGATTGAGATCCTTGTCAACGGTAAGGTTGTGTCCCAGGATCAACTCCCCAAATCGAATACGGCAGAATTGCGAATTCACCAGCGGGAACTCAAGGTGGAAATCGATCGCAGTAGTTGGATCGCCTTACGTGTACGCGGTCCTGATCATCCACTGGTTTTTGATGGTCCGGCTTGGGCTCACACGAGTCCCATTTATGTCGAAGTTGCCGGACAGAAGATTTCCAGCCCGGAAGATGCGGCCTATTTCGTCGACTGGATCGAGCAATTGTTGCGGGTGGTAGCCGCCAGAAACCGGTATGCAACGGTCGAGGACCGACAGGGAGTTGAAGCGTTGTTTCGAAAAGCTCAAAACGAGTATCGCAAACTGGCCAATCCCTGATGAGCTGAGGCGTCATCGCCGAGAAACGTTAAAGGCGAAAATCACCAAATCTGCAGACCGGCTCAGCTTACGTGACTCGCTTGTCCTCAACGCGAATCCACCAGTACCGCTAAAACTCGCGCAAAATGCCAGGGGGTTTCAATTTCGTGGATCGTCCAACCCTCGTTTATGCAAAAATTGCCGACTGGTAATGATCGTTTCAATCAGATTTTCAAACCGGTATTCATCCGCTGCGAGCTTCGTTTGTAACTGGTCGAGTAATTGCAGGTCAGAGAGAAGTAAGCTGCGACCGAGTCCATAGGCCAGCATTTTTCGGCTTAGGTTCATCACGAATTCGTCTCGACGCGTGCTGGTCAGATACGTCCGTAGGCCTTCGACCCCAATCCCTTCGGTGCCGTCAGGAAAGACGGCCTGGATCTCGACAGGACGCCCGCCAAGATCCTGATCTCGCCGTTCGCCGATGGGACCAAACCCTTCAAAAACGAGACCGACAGCGTCAAACCGCTGGTGGCATCCGGCACAGGCCTGATGGTTACGATGTCGAGCCAGGAGTTGCGGGAGAGTCAAATTACCGAGCGAGGCTTCGTCTTTGGGAAGTTCTGCCACTTCTGGGGGAGGGGGTGGAATATGCTCACCCAGTAAACAGCGCACGACCCAGTAACCACGTTTGACCGGGCTGGTACGTAATCCAGGTGAGTTCCTGGTCAGGAAGACCGACATGGGGAGCAAGCCTCCCCGTCCAAATTCGCCAGCGTTCTGGATTTGAACCCAGCCATCGCGGTTCGTCTTCAACTCGGCCGTCAGCCCCTCAAGAGGAATCCCGTAATGCCGGGCCAGAATCGGGTTCACAAAAGTATCGCGGGCATGCAGAAAATCCAGGACCGACCGATTTTTGCGCGCGATCTCGACAAACAGTCGTAGTGGTTCTTCGTACATCGCCTGACGTAATTCGTTGGTAAAGGTGCTGAATCGCTCACGGTCAACGCTGTTGTGTTCTTCGAATCGACGAAACTCGAGCCACTGTCCCGCGAATTCCGTCGCGAACCCCTGTACGCGGGGATCCTGTAGCATACGGCGGGCCTGCCCCCGCAGCACCTCGGGTTGGTGCAATTGTTGCTGCTGAGCGTGTAGTAACAGTTCCTGGTCCGGCATACTGGACCAGAGAAAGTAGCTCAGCCTGCTGGCCAATTCCTCATCCGTCAGGGGTGTTGTTGTCTGTCCCGGGGATGCCAGTTCATATCGATAACTGAAGTAGGGGGACATCAGAATACTGACCACCGAATCTCGCATCGCCTCTTCGTGGTTGAGCCCATCGTCCATTCGCAAGGAGGCATAGAAGCG
Source organism: Schlesneria paludicola DSM 18645 (assembly GCA_945869955.1). Lineage (GTDB taxonomy): Bacteria > Planctomycetota > Planctomycetia > Planctomycetales > Planctomycetaceae > Schlesneria > Schlesneria paludicola_B. Next base: position 5,683 of record CAMBQP010000219.1, on the reverse strand, counting down.
AACCAGTTCCGCTTGCTCGGTGACCGTCAGTGGTCGTCGATAGGCCTGCTCTGCGAATTGGCCGAGCGAATCGAGGTGGCGTTGTTCGGCAGCCTGCTGTGACTGTTCGATCCAGCGAACATCTCGTGAAATGTCATGAAAATAGGTCTCAATCGCATCAATCGCCTCTTCACTGGCCTGATTCGCACGCGCTTTCAACAAGTAGGCATCGCGCATTCGCTGCAGTTTTGCCTCGGAGGTCACGTCCTTATTTTCCGGTCGAGCGAAATCAAACTCGGGCCCCCCGGCAAATTGCGGCGGTTCGGCTCGCTCAAAAAACAAAAAGTCCTTGTACTGGCGGAGAGGCACGAGTGTCACAAAATGGAGATTCTGCCAAAGACCATCCAATTCTGCCTGAGCGGGTTCGTCCAGAACGAGTTGATACAGGGGGGTATCATCCCGAAAGTATCCCTGCATCAGGTGAAAGCCCGCCGTCAGCAATCGGACTTGGGCTCCCAGATTCGGGTCTGCATAGTGCCCGCGACTTGAAATCGAGAAGGCATTGGGAAAGACCTGGCAGAAATGGTTTCGTGCCACATCGTGTTCCGGATTTGTCCCATCGCCGTGATAGCTCATTCGTCGCGATGCGATCTGCCGATTCCACCAGAGGACCAGGGGCTGGCTGCCGTCCGAGTTTCCCTTGACGTGCAACTTTTTCACGGGGGTATCAAGCTCTTTTCGCCACGTGATAACGAGGTCTCGTAATCGCCGGCACTCCCTCAGGGCCGCATCTGTTTCCAGTGGATCGGCGGGAAGCTTTTTCCATTGGGCCTGAAGATCTGCCAGGGGCCCCATCGCGGCATCCTCCGTTAAAGCCGACCAGATGGTTGCGAGATAACGGGTGCTTAACGCTCTCTTCCCGGCCGCATCAATCCCAGCAGTCGATTGCGGACGGGGAGATTCCGTAGTCGCACCCGGAAGAGTGAATCGTCGCTGAGAACGAAGGTCGCTTTGATCCGGCGAGCCCCGAAGTGACCAGGCAAAATCACCGATGACTCCCTCTGGCATCCCCGCAGCAGTCCGGTGCTGAAAACGCCATGCTGCAAAAAAATAGTCGGCAAAGTCGACTTCATGCCGCTGATAAAACGAGACAATCTCTTGGACACAATATTTGTCTCGATCCGTTTCGGTCACGACCGGATGCGGGGCAAATTCGAATCCTTGTGGGGTGAGAACCAGATGGTCGGCGACAAACCGTGTGGCAGCGAGGTACTTGGTGACCAGCGCAGGTGACATGGTGAGGGACTCGCCGCTGTTATCAAATCCCGATTCATTCGCGGGATCCACCGGAAATTCCCGCGTTGGTCGCAGATCAACGCCGATCAGGTCCCGGATCGTATTGTCATATTCGGCATTGCTCAGTCGTCGCGCCAGCACAATACCAGGGTCACCTGCGTTACGCGTTGCTTCGGCTTTTCGCACGGCTTTCGTCCACGCGATCACCTGATCTCGTTCGTCAGTGGTCGGTTGGCGTTCACTTTCCTTGGGTGGCATTTCACCCAGCACCAACCGGTCGACGACGTTTTCCCAAGTGCGAAAATTTTTGACGACGGCCGTCAGCGACGATTCGCCACTTAAGTCAAGTTTTCCCTCTTGTTTTTTCGTGCCATGACAATCGGTGCAATACCGCTGCAGAAAGGGGTGCACCACCTCGGTGAATTGACGTTCCTGTTCCTGCGTCGAGGAGGGATCGGCAGCCAGAACAGGCCAAGGTCTCAATGCGGGGGCAGCCATCCCGATCCACAAAAGCCAGCAAAACAAACGGAGATGGACGGAAATGACTGCGGGAGGATTTGGGAATGAAGGCATGGTTCACACTCGGGTGAATAATCGATTTTTGGGAGCATTGACATCGCCAGTCTCAGGTTCGCTTTCCGAGCCAGCGGACCGCATTGTCAAGAATCTGCAGAGGCTCGGGTTGTTTGTAAACGTCAAAAGTTTCGTGCCCTGGCCGAAAGTAGAAGACTCGCCCTTTTCCCAGTTTCCAGACGGCACCACTCCGAAATCGTTCGCCCGCATCCCAGCGTTCTTCGAAGATCACTTCGTCCGGAGTCGGAACATGAAAATGTTCGTCGTACATTTCCGTATGAGGGATATCAAATTGGACCGGCACCCCTTTTGCGATCGGATGATCACTTAGCAACGTCCGGACATGACTTGGTTTGCCATCCCCGCGGTAGGCAGGAAAACAGCAGTTTGGCAACTGGATTTTTAAAACAATCGACCCGTCAGGGTTAATGATTTTTTCGGTCCGGGGCGTTAGCGGGTCATCCCGTTTTGGTGCGGAATATCGCTCGGGCCTGATTGCGTCCACGCTGGTGACCTTGCGTTCGTCAGGGCTCAGTCCCTGCATGGCATCCGCGATCGAGCGTTCGTTCATGGCTTCGATGAATGGCATCGACCAATGTGCCGAATGCAGGGCGATCAACGACAGTTTTCCTTGTTGGATCCGGCGGGTAATTTGCTGAGCGGTTTCTCGCTTGATCTCACCCTGACGAACATGTCCCCACCAGATCAGCACGTCACAGGCGTCCAGTGTCTCGGACGAGATTCCCTGCTCGGGATCATCCAGCCGGACTGACTTGACTTCCAATCCCGGTTGCTTCTTCAGGTAATCTGCGATGGCGTTGCCCAGAAAGTTGTCATACGCCTGCTTCTGGGCCGGCTGTTGTTCGTCCCAGACGACGACGCGAATCGGAACTGCGGGGGTGTCGGCGAATACCATCACCCCCGAGCTGAATAACAACAGCCATCCGGTCAGAACAGGAACAAGAGAGTCTCGAATCATGGTGGATTTCCTTTGGTTATGAATAATCGCGATCAGGGTTTATTCACTGATCAAACGAGTGGCTCCCCAATAGCCGAATTCGTTGGCCCAGCCCGAGGCACGATTCATCAGCTCTAGGCGAACTTCTTTTCCTGCGAATTTGCTAAGGTCGACGGTGAAAGTCCCCCAACCTTCCGCACAGGATTTGGCGTTGACATCTTCTTTCAGAACTTGCTCACCATTGGCTCGAACCTGCAGCAGCCAATCTCCCTGCGGGTGGTGACTGACATCCAGCACCAGCCTGGTTTTTTTGCTGGGGGGAATTGCCACCGTTGCGGTCAGGGTACATGGTTTTTCTGGCGAAACCGGGTGCGTCCGCAAGACCGCAGCGCGATCGAAATGCGATTTGAGAATCGCGATGCCCCCCTCACCTGAGGCGGTTGTGGTAAACCCGGGCAGGATTTCGGCCACCAGACTGGCAAACTCGGCCGTTTTCGTCGTTTCTTTGGGGACGACCTCGCCGGCACCCGATAGCTTGCGGGCACTCTTGTCCGACGGGTGCTTGTCCAGAGAAAGAAACGCGAACAGATCGGCAATTTCCAAAGGGGTCAGTTGTTTTTCCAGCTGTTCCGGCATCAACGAGATTTCATTGACCTTGAACTCTTCGATGTCGGCGCGAGGAATCACTTCCTGTTTACCTCCTTGAACTTTGAGCACAACCCGCTGAGGACTTTCTTCTGCCAACAGGCCGTTCAAGACGCGGCCCCCGACTGTAACGACGGTGTACGACCGGTAACCGGCACCGATCACCAGGCTTGGATCGAACACGTTCGACAGCAACTGCTCGAAATGATTTCGTCCATTCAGGGTGATATCCGGCCCGACTTCAGCCCCTTCCCCATAAATCTTGTGGCATTGGGCACAGACTTTTTTGAATGCTTTTTCACCGGCAAACGGATCGCCAGGAGTTGTGCGAATCAATTGGCGCATACTCGCGATGTACTGCTCACGATTCGGATCTCGTCCGGTACGGACCTGTCCCCAATGCGTGGTCAAGAGGTTCGTCAGTTGTTCGTCATTCAAATCCTTCAGCCGCCGGGCCTGATTCAGATTGATGGTCGTCGCCGCCAGTTTCTTCTGACCAATCGCAGTCAACAAGGTCTTGGCCCAAGTCGCTCGTTGCGTTAAAAGTTCAATCGCACGCGGTTGCAGTTCGGGATCGAGTTTTTCATAACGGATCAGGATCACGTCCGCGATTTGCGGAGCGTCATGTTTGCTGAGCGAAGCGAGCAATTGCGATTGGAATCCGGGAGTTGTGGCGGGGGAGTCGAACGTCGTGGCGACGGTCTCAATCAACCCCGCATCGCGAGCTGTGACCAGCGCATTGAATGCCAGCAGACGCTGATCCTGTGGCTTGGATTCGGACAAGAACACCGCGCGCACCGCATTGATCCCCAGCGGGTCATTCCAGCTGGTCCCGAGAAACGCAGCGGGAAGATACAGCGGTGAATCAGGCGGGCCAGCGAGGATTCGTTGCAGTGGAACATTCAGGGCCTGTTTCATCGCGGCGAGCGATTCGGCTGAGAATTCGCGATTTTGAACTTTCAAAGAAAGCTGCCCCAGTCCCTGGGCTGCGGATTCCGGCTGAATTTGTGCGAGCATCTCAATGATCATCGCCACAGGCCTTGCGTCGAAGTTTTTGCGACCCAGTAGACGATCCATGATGCGGGGCATCATGGCAAGCAATCCTGGGTTCTTGGTGATGTCAGGTTCCTTGAGCAATTCGAGAAAGGTCTCGGCATGTTGCTCGAGCAGTGGATGCAGATTTTGCCAGACGATGCGCGAAAGAACGGGGTCGTCGCTGGCGTGATCGAGTGCTGCGATAAAAATCTGAAACAAATCCTTGATCTCGTTCGGAGCCGCCGTATTCGGACTTACAGTGGCTCGAAACCGTTTTGCGGCGGTGGTGACGAGTTGACGTTGTTCTCGCAGATCGGTTTCGTGAATCGCCAGTTTCTTCAGTTGTTCCATCGAAACCGGGGTGGCCGTGTGGTCACCCCAAAAGCGCAACTGCCAATTTCGGATCGTGGTATCAGACTCCTCGGGACTCCAGTTTTGCATCCGCGCTGTGGGGGGTAATGAGAGTCCGCAGAGCGTCATGAACACGCGGTGTCGCGGTGGTGACGAATCCGTAGTTCCTGATGCGGGCTTTTCCAGTCGAGCCATGAGTGCCGCCTGGATTGCGGGCGTATTTCGTTCCTGCAGCAATCTTCGGGCGGAATCACGAAGAAAATCGTTCGCGGACCCGAGTCGCTCGATCAACTGTTCATCAGACTCTTTCGCAAGATCAAACCCTTTGGGGGGACGCGGTGTCTCCTGGTATCGAACTCGATACAGCCGCCCTTTTAACCGGTCGAGCCCTGCGGGATCGCGGTTGGCATCCTGATAACAATGGTATCGATCGTACCAGTCCAGAACGTACAGGCTGCCATCCGGGCCGGTCTTCTGGACGACAGGCATGAACCAGGCATCATTCGCGGTCAGAAAATCGGGTTCACCGAACCCCTGATAGGTTGAGCCAGCGGGAACGATATGGTCGACATTGAGGCATCCTCCATGAATGTTCCCCATGTAGAGCTTGCGTCGATATTTCTCCGGGTAGGAATCACTGTCGAAAAAGTGGATCCCGCAATAGGCCGCCTTCTGGTGTTTGTGTTTTACGATCGATTCGATTTTCCAGGTGAACGGAGGATACGGTCCCCCCTGACGATGGTAATAGCCGGTTTCGACCAAATGCCATAAATGGTCGATCACACAAGCGGAAATGAAGGTTTCCCCTTCGTCATTGAAAGCAATCCCCCAGGGATTACTGGTCCC
>CAMBQP010000218.1 GCA_945869955.1 Schlesneria paludicola DSM 18645 | reverse complement strand
TACCAGACGATATCGAGCAGGCCTTGGAACTTGTGCAATCGCTTGACGACTGAAAAGCTGGCTGAACCTTTTCGCTCTCCCGAGTTTGTTTTTTGATTTAATGACAAGCCAAGTGCGCGGAAGTGGAAATTCAGTTTTCAGTTTTCAGTGGTCGGAATCTTGAAATTTCTTCATTTCCTATTTCTTTCCTATTCGTTGGATTCGTTTGATTCGTGGTTCACAATCTTCGCCCTTTTTGAAAAGAGTGTGATTCATGAATCGACGGCCGTATTCCATGGATTTGCCTGAATACTTTTTTCTGTGCGAAGGGGACTACGAAGCCGGTCGAGACCGAGCAGTCCGATCGTCATCTAGTCAGACGGATCCGGGACCGAAGTCGTCCTGTTTGCTGCAGATTCAAGTATTTCGATCCCTCGCACTGGGTTTGTGGTTGAACCGTTTTTTTGGCGACGAAATCAAGGCCTGCTAATTTCGCCAGGCCCTGAATCCGATTTCGTCTGGGCAAAAAATACGAGGGTCAGGGACACACCCATGCCCAGTCACCCCCGATTGGGGGGGGCGACAGCAGTGGCGGTTGCAGTTTCAGTGGCAGCGGCCGGCGCAGCTCACTCTCGTCGAACATCCTTCGGGGGTGGGGGCAGTTGCAACGTTGGGTTTGAGGCAACAATCGCCCGTTCGTACTCACGAAGCAGTTCAAACGTCGTTTGAAATTCAGGACGCTGGGCCAGTCGCCGATAGTCCGGTGACTGACTCACTTCCGTAAAACGGCCGAGGATCTGGGTCAGTGACTCGGTCGAGGGAGAGGTTCCCGGCTGTTGGAGCTCTTTCGGCAGGGTCAGATAGGGACGCCATTCCGGACTGAGAATGGCCTGCAATTGATCCGAGTTACGGTTCAGGGATCGCCTGAGTCCCTCGATCATGCGAGGTGAGACCACGGGGGCGGGAGCGGGGTTGGCGGCCGCATGCGTCGCCAGGTTTTTGGGTGACAGGTCTGACAAAAAGTGACGAAGCTCGGACGCGGCGACGGGAACTCGCCGTGGCAGCGTTCCCGTGGGAGTTCCGTAATAAAAGGCATGGGCTTCGTGGTCGATTTCCAGCGCCGTCCCTTCCAGCGAGGCGCCCACAAACAGGCCGCGACTCCGTGAATAGGACAGAATTTCTGACCGCAGGGTTGCATCCGTTCCGGCCGCCGCCTCACGTCCGACAGGACCTGCCGAGACCGAGGCATCAACTCCGACGGTGAACTTGCCATTCATCAAACCCTCGACCCCCTTACGCGTCGTAAAGATCAGAACGACATCCGTCCCCTGAATTCCCGCCTGCCAGCCAACACTTCCTCCGGTCAAAGTGAGGAATTGCGGCAGGCTCCATTCGCCATCATGATCGCGAACCAGCACCACACCGTGGCCCCGACGTGCCCCCGCCACAAAACCAATTTTGATGACATTGGGAATGACGACGATTCCCTGGGCATCTTCCAGCAAGCGATGCGGAATCTGCTTGCCAGGAATGGCCACCAATTCGCTCAAGACCTGCTCGGCTTCCACGACGGTTTCCGCAGGTCCGTGTGCGGATACCGTGTCCCCTGCTGAGAGGCCCAACCCAAGAATCGCTGCCAGAATCCAAAACCTGTGCATCAGAGAACTCCCTTTCCTGAACATAAAAACTGAACGAGCTGATCTCGCGACGGTATGCTAACCGATCCGGGAAATTTACCGAGAGGAATTTTCACCGCCGCAATATTTTTTCACAGCCGCAATATGTTTACGGACGCAATGTCGGTGCCAATTTGCAGGAATCGAATTTCGTGGCACGACTCAACGATCCTGAGTTGGAACCACGTCAACGATTGGCAGCCGTCTGCTGGATCGCTTTTATCCAATTGGCGAATGCTTGACCGTTTTACCAGTCCGGCTATCCCCGTTTGTCCATTCACACAGGCTCGTGAGCGAGCAGCGATGCGACACGGGACATAATCGGCTCGGCATTCTGCCCAGTCAGCTCGACCGTCAGCAGGGTTCCCTTCACCGCAGCCAGCTGCAGCAAGTCAATCATGGAACGCCCATCAACCGAGATCGCCGCATTCGAAATCTTGATACTCCCCCGAAAATGATTAAATTGGGCAATCAAATGCGTACATCGCAACATCGTCAAACCACAGGCACCCGCCACCCGGAAGTCTTGCCTCAGCGTCATTCCCACTCGGGATACTGCAGATGAGGGGGGCATACCATTCAACAGCTCAGGATTGGTCATAAAAAACACCTTGCGATTCGTGAGGATTCGAAATCATTGACGAAGACCGAGCGTCCGCGTCCCCGTTCCGAAGTCTTTAGCGAATCCTATTCCGTAGGATGTTGCCAGCCCATGTTTTGCGATTCCCCCCCCATGACCGGGATGAAAATTGCTCAGCATGGTGACTGGGCGGAACAGATCGCTGGGGAAACAGCACACAGGGACGGAGTCTGAATTACAGATGGCCCCAACGAAATTCATCTCCCATTCACAAAACGGCGTTTTCGATAGGACGAATCAGAAACTCGGCGCGAACAAGAAATCACAAACCGGAAAGAGAAGCCGAATACCGTCTGGTAGCCCTTAAAGAAAGAGCGACTGTAAGGTGATTCCAACCACCGTGGGAATCGTGGCCAAAGTCCAGGCGAGGACGAAGAGCCCTACACACGCCTTGAATGCCATTCCTGCCGAATGGAGCGTGATGGGGGCCTGACGACTGGAAAAAGCGAGTGTGACATCCACAATCAGCATGGTCATAACCAGAGGGATGGCGATCCGAATTCCCAGAATCAGGGATTGCTGGACGAGTCGATTGCATAAATCGAGCGTTGCGGTCGATGGCGTTCCTGCCCCGAGGGGAATCAGTTGAAAGGATTCCACCAGTGATCGCAGCAAGAGCCATTGCCCACCAATCGGCTCGTACAACAAAAACAGGGCGACTCCCAGCAGGGTCATGAACTGGCTGCAGGCGGAATCACCGGGAGACCAATCGGGATTGAATACCGTTCCCAAACCCAACCCAATGTGTCGATTGAGCCACTCGCCTCCCAGCCGCAAGCCGCTGAGAACGCCGATGACACCGACCCCTAATAAGGCCCCGAGCCCCAGCTCGCTCATTATTAACAGCGTCAAATCCCCAAGCGATTCGGGGATCGTTTCGGCGATCGGAGCATTCGAGGAAATCAGAGTCACACTTTCCTCTTCGGGGACAATCCGTGAAACCCCCGGAAGAATGATCAGCGATAAGAGCAGCACCAAACCCCCTCGGACAGCCAACGGAACGGGATTGGCGAATCCGCAGCAGGCGATGACGAACATGCCGGTGAGGCGTGCGACAACCAGTAGCAGCAGAAAACCACTGCGGAGTCCGCCTGATTCGAGATACTGCAGCACGAGTCGGCCCCAGGGGTCTGCAGCAAATTGTTCCAGCAATCCATTCATGGAAAAGAGACTCAATCGAGATGGCAAGGGGACCGTTTCTGCGGGCAATTTTTCGGGCGAATTCGGGCGAATTCGGGCGAATTCGGGCGAAGAATTCAGGCTAATACAGATGTCTGGGGATTTCTCGAATCAGATCGGCAGCGTACTCGGTGACCTGGCTGAGTCCCCACGGCAAGAGAAAGAAAATTACCAGCGACAGGACCATTAGGCGGGGAACGAAGCTGAGGGTTTGATCGTGTAGCTGCGTCATCGACTGCAGCAGTCCAAAAACCAACCCGATAATGAGTGCGGCAATCACCACGGGCCCGGCAATGGTGAGTGCCAGTAATAAGGCGGATCGACACAGTTCGACGGCGAGGTCTGTGGACATGATTTACACCACCCTCACACTTTCCAGCAGCATGCCAACGATCAGAAACCACCCGTCGATCAACACGAACAGCAAAAGCTTAAACGGCAGCGAAACCATCGCAGGGGGCATCATCGTCAATCCAAGACTGGTGAGAATCATGGCGACGACCAGATCAATCACCAGAAAAGGGAGAAAGAGTTGAAAGCCGATCAGAAAACCGACTTTAAGCTCGCTGAGCAAATAAGCGGGGGCCAGCACTGTGATGGGGACCTCGTCGTAGCTTTGCGGTTCTTGCCAGGAACTCCGGGAAGTGGAATTGGCCGTTGACTGCTGGAAATCCAGCAGCATCCAAACTGCGTCGGAATTATTCGCCTGGTCAATCTGCTGGCCCATGAAGGCTCGTACGGGACCCAATGTCCGCGCCAGTGCCGTCGCTTCATCGATCGGCGATTCCTCGGCAGCGGGACTGGTATAGGGACGAATCCCTTCCTCGTAAGAGCGTTGCCAGACGGGTGCCATCACCAGAAACGTCAGAAACAGACAGATCGCAGTCAGCACCGGACTGGGGAGTCCTTGTTGAGTTCCCAGCGCCTGACGCAGCAATCCCAGTGCGACCGTAAAACGGACATAACAGGTTGACATCATCAACAGTGACGGTGCCAGGCTGAAAATGGACATCAATGCGACCATCTTCAGTGAGAGCCCCATCTGCTGGGGCGAGCCAAAAATCCCCGATTCCATTTCGGCTGGTTCGGCGGATGTCGAACGATCCACCGCAGCGGGGACTTCGATGGGCCCCTCATGAACCGGGTTTTCTGCAACCCGAGATGTTTCCATGCCCCGAGATTGGGCAGAATCCCGAGATCGATTCGCAGGGGCCGGGGCCGGGGCAGGGGCAGGGAATCGGTTCGATTGCGCTTCCGCAGGTAGGGAGATCGCCAGCGACAAACCTGACGCCAACAGCAGGCCTAATGCCCGATTCGATACGGTTGCAAATCGGGATTTCAAACCAGACGTTGCTGCATCTGGCCCCGAATTCAAAGGGAGGTCCTCTTTCAGGGTTCCCCGGCAGGCTGAGGTCAGTTGCTCGATTTGCAGGGGATCGTCGATTTCTGAAAGTGTACGTATTCCGTCAGGCCCCACCCCCAGAACGAGGATCCGGCCTCCACACTTGACCAAATGGACCGAGACTCGCGGTTCGAGTGTTCGTCTTCCAAGTAGCTCGAGTGCTTCATCTGGTAATCGCGACGGACCGCGAAATCCCTGCTTTTTCAGAATTCGTCCGACGAGAAATAAAGCCCCTACGATCAATCCCAGGGAAACCGCCGTGCTGACGAGAGGGCTGATGGAAGAGACCGCTTTGCCGCGCTGTTCGGGATTCGACTGCGAGGTGTGACTTCGAGCGGGCAGAGGCAAGGGCCGAACGGACTCGCGTGATCGGGATACGGGGGGGTCTTGTGCCGTCCCCTCATTTCCACAGAGGATTGCTGCACAAACAATGAGCCCGTACCACGAAAAACGGGAACCGAGAATCACAGTCAAACTCGATTCGGAAAATCGAATCCTGCGGAATAAACAGTTGATTGCCATGAAAACCAGCGCAATTCGGCAAAACAGCCGGTTTGCCAAGGGAGGGTGCACCGGAATCCGTGGTAATTGAGGTCGATTGATACGAGACTTACCGTTGGCCAATTCCATTTACCTCTGAATAGTCCGGCGGAAACTGCCGATTGTTCTTAACGGTGGAATACCTGCGAACGCGATTTCGAACAAGATCAGGATTAGGGACATTTGGGCAAGAATTGCTTATATTGATCACCACCGTCGTGACGTGGACTGTTCGGAGGTCTCGGCGGGGTGTTTTTCGGGTGGTCGTGACGAATGGCGGAAACTCAATTTTTCAAACGTTACCGGATGGAAATCCCGCTCGGGGAATTTCCGCTTCCGCAAGCGGTGTTACCAGAGGGTTATTTCTGGCGGGAATGGCACATCTCGGATCTCGAACGGCATGCGGCAACGAAGTTTCGCAGTTTTCGTGATGAATTGGATGCAGAAGTCTTTTCCTGTCTCGGCGAATATTATGGTTGCCTCCGTTTGATGTCCGACATTGCCCGACAAGAGCGTTTTCTGGCGCACGCCACCTGGTTGATCAGCTATGCGTGCCAAGACGAATTTCCGCAAGATTGTGGTACGATTCAGGGGATTGGTGCTGCAGGCGAGTCCGGAGCGATCCAGAATATCGGCGTCGTACCGGAACATCGGGGCTTGGGCCTTGGCCGCGCGCTGATGCTCAAGTCGCTCGAGGGATTTCTGCAAGCAGGAGTGAAACGCGTTGTTCTCGAGGTGACGGCAAGTAACCTCATCGCGGTCGAACTCTATCGTCAGCTTGGTTTTCGGATCACGCGGACGATGTATCGGACGGCCCCGATTGAGGAATCCCGGCTCTAGTCCGCATCACGATCCGGTTCCCGCGGTGATCCCCCATCACGAACATCCGCGTCGTGTCGAACGACCTCATCAGCGGGATGGACAGCTCGAAATCCTGATCGAGCAGAATTGACGCAGCGGATTTATGCGGCACGGCGAGAATCTGGTGCAATCTGAGCTTCCGCTGCGGATTGAAAAAACAGGGACTCCAATCGCTGAATGCGAGACTCTAATTGCTGCAATTCATCCCGTTTTTTCTCGGAGAGGACCTTCAGTCTCTTCAACTGCTTTGGCGGGGGGCCGTTCAAGAGTCGATTGACAAAATCAAACATTAACAGAGATTGCCAGAATCGAATCCCCAAGCCACGTAGCCGGTAAAGATTTGCCGCCTTGGTGATCTGGTTGATTCGCAGTTCACGACCAATTTGCACGGTCCCCAGCATGCCGAGGATCGGTAGCAAAATGATGATCAGTTCGAGAATATGTTCCCGGCAATAGTCGATTTTATTTTGAGAAATCGTCGCCATCAGGATAAATTCCGCGGCAAATGCCGACCAGATGATTCCGCTGGCGGCGGCAGTCAGCGCGGCAAATTGATAATCATCACCAATCCGTGCCGAGAAAAAGTATTCAGTCCCCAACAGCGGAAGAATCAGCAGGGACATCACGATCATCGGAACCTGTAGCCCCTGTTGAATTCGCCTTTCCAACTCGAAGCCAATCGTTTGCCAGCCAAGCCCAGGGAGCCAGATCCGATGATTGGTTTCATGATCTTTGGCTCCAATTCTCAGTGGAGGAAAAATCGCGTACAGCCAGTGGTAGCCACCGTCTCGACTACCAAGTCGTACCGCCCAGAAGCAGTCGACCCAGTAAGCGGGGTAGAGCCCCAGAAATCCCAGCAGACAACCATTGAAAACAGCCAGATGGTTCGGCCGGTCATTGATATGAAACATCCCCGCCAACAGAATCAGCGACAGGATCGAAAGCCAGAACATCTCTGGTCCGGTTCGTTCATCCCAAAGTCGAAGCGACGAACTACGAGTGTGATCAGTCGGCGTACTTTTGTTCACCGAGGATTCCTTACCAGTCAGGGATTATCGAGGAAGCCCTGATTCTGGCATGAATTTCACTTGTCAACAAGTCGAGTTTCGACCTCACCACATCACGTCGCGACCATCAATAGTTTTAATCATAACGCTGGTCCCCGCCGTAATTTCTGGCACAACCTTCCCGAATGAAGAGGTCAACGTCAACGAACCTGACTGCTTCGCATTCAAGCTGATCGAGCCAACCGGGTCGTCGGAAACGTAGACAATCAGTTTCGTTCCTGGTCGCAGAGGTACATTTTTGATTTCGATGATCAATTCTTCATGATCGGTTTGCCTCGGTTCATTCTGCATGGCAACAAATCGAGCCGATCCCGATGCGGCAAAGTGGCCTCGACAGCCACTCAACGGAACGCGACTTTCCCGCTTGTAGGCACAGGCGGGCTCAGCCAGCGAAAAAAACAAGGTGACGACAATCAGTGAATGAATCAAAATGCCGCGGGGCATAAGGGTATTCCTGCAGAAGAGCGATCGAATTGTTAAGGGATTGCATATAAGTCTAAGTCGAGGACTCGGCGAATGCCAGTCAGCCCAAATCCAAAGTCTTTAACCCTTTTGCTGTTCACTGCGGCTGGTCTGGAAAATTTTCCTGATGAAATTTGGCGGCAGGGGCGAATTCTGAAACGGAATCGGCTATAGTCCCCCATTGGCAAAGATTTTAGCGGATATTCATGAACTCACCGCAACGGCAGACACGGACGCATCTGATCTCCCTGTTCCAGGAACTGGGGTTACACCCGCGCGGGGATCTGGGCCAGAACTTCTTAATTGATCTCAACTTGATTGAGATGATCGTGCAAGAGGCCCGGCTGGGCCCGGATGACGTGGTCCTCGAGGTAGGGGCCGGAACAGGCGGATTGACAACGTATCTCTCGGCCGCCGCCGCCGTCATTTCGGTTGAGTATGACTCGAACATGTACGGACTTGCTTGCCGGGCGGTAGAAGGTCGTGACAATGTCACCCTATTACATACGGACGCTCTCAAGAGCAAAAATCAGCTGGCACCGGTGGTGATGGAGGCGATTCGAAATGCACTCGCCGTTGATCCTCGTCGACGATTGAAGCTGGTTGCCAACTTGCCTTACAGTATTGGAACCGCCGTCATTGCGAATTTGCTGGCCAGCGATTTGCCCTGGGAATTGATGGTCGTGACGATTCAATGGGAACTTGCTGAGCGAATGCTGGCCAAACCGCGAACGGGCGATTACAGCGCCTTGTCCGTGTTTTTGCAGTCACAGTGTCATTTAAAGCTGCTCAGAAAGCTGGGCCCGAGCGTCTTTTGGCCGCAGCCGACGATTGATTCGGCGATCCTGCGGATCGAACCGAATCTCGAATCAGCCTCGCGAATTGTCAATCGAGGTGAGTTCCAACTGTTCCTGCGAGATGTTTTCACACAGCGACGCAAATTGTTACGCGGCGTCGTGGTGAACCTCTTCAAATCTCGCTTGTCAAAACCACAAGTCGATCTGGTGCTCGAGTCCATGCAGTTTCCGCCAGATACCCGTGCCGAGGAACTGAGCGTTGACCGATTGGTGGAATTGTCGAATCGATTGCAGCGCAGCGTGGAACAGGAGAGACTGACCATGTAAACGGATCAATCGAGGATCGACAATTTCTGGGGTCTGTCGGTTAAAGGATTGTTTCCGTTGCCGAAGAGACCGGAAGACCAAAAATCAGGGAAAGACTCGATTCAGACGGAAAAACAAAACAGGGGACCGCTGGGACCAGCGATCTGGGACCAGCGATGTCAGCCTGTGCGAGAATCAGAAGTAAATCGGCCAAGATGAGACAGGGGAGTCAGAAAATGGAAGATCGTATCGCTTACAAAGGAATCACATTCGACGACGTGCTACTGGAACCACGGTATAGCGAAGTGATGCCGAACGAAGCGGATGTCATGACGCAGCTCACCCAGAACATTCGGATCAACGTTCCGATCATCAGCAGTCCGATGGATACCGTGACCGAGAGCGAAATGGCGGTCGCCATGGCCCAGGAAGGGGGGATCGGCATCGTTCATAAAAACATGCTTCCCGAGCATCAGGCGATGGAAGTGGAACGAGTCAAGCGAGCAGAGCACGGTGTGATCGTCGACCCCGTCACACTCCCCCCCGAAGCCACCGCCGCCCAGGCGTGGGATATCATGGAGAAGCGGAATATCGGCGGTGTTCCCGTCACGCGGAATGGTCGGCTGATGGGGATCTTGACTCGCCGCGACTTACGATTCATGCCCTCGGGTGACCAGCACACGCCGATTTCGGAAGTCATGACCAAAGACAATCTGGTGACGGCCAAAGAGGACACCACCCTGGCTGAGGCACAACGGATTCTCCTGGAAAATAAAGTCGAAAAACTGTTGCTGATCGATGACAATTATCAGCTGAAGGGGCTGATCACGATTAAGGATATTGACAAGAATCTGCGATACCCACGTGCAGCGAAAGACGCTCGCGGGCGATTGCGAGTCGGTGCCGCGATTGGGGTCGGGGACTACGAGCGAGCCGAGCGGCTGATCGAAAAAGGGGTCGATGTTCTTTGCGTGGATAGTGCCCATGGTCATTCGAAGAACGTCGTTGATACCGTGAAAGAATTAAAGCGGCGCTGGAACATTGATGTGATCGCCGGCAATGTTGCCACGACAGAAGGGGCCATGGCACTGATTCGAGCCGGTGTCGATGCGGTCAAGGTAGGGATCGGCCCAGGATCAATCTGTACGACGCGAATCATCGCCGGAATTGGTGTTCCACAGCTCACGGCAATCTCCAATGCCTCAAGGGCTGCTGCCGGAACCCAGGTCTCGATTATCGCCGACGGGGGAATCCGTTACAGCGGTGACATTACCAAGGCACTTGCGGCTGGAGCTCACGTGGTGATGCTTGGCGGATTGCTTGCGGGTTTGGACGAGAGCCCTGGAGAAACCATTCTCTATCAAGGACGTCGCTTCAAGCGTTACCGCGGAATGGGATC
>CAMBQP010000217.1 GCA_945869955.1 Schlesneria paludicola DSM 18645 | reverse complement strand
CAGTTAGAGAAAAAAGATGTCAGCCGACTGGAAGCGGTGAAGCATGTCATCGGTGAATTTGTGCTTGGTTCTCGCAGCAGCGGACTTCCCGGTCGGCGCGATGATCAGGTGGGAGTCGTGGCTTTTGGTGGGTTTGCCGACAGCAAGTGCCCGTTGACACTCGATCACGGTGCACTGGTGGATATCGTTCGTGCTCTCGAAGTTCCCAAAGCAGTGAGAGATCGCAAGGGGCGTGTGATCAATTCCCAGTCACTTCAAGAAGATATGGCGACGGCCATCGGTGATGGTTTGGCGCTGGGAGTCGATCGATTGCGGGGAACCAAGGCCAAAAGTAAGGTCGTCGTCCTGTTGACCGACGGCGATAATAACGCCGGAGCGATTGAACCACGGGAAGCGGCACAGATCGCTCGTGCATCGGGAATTAAAGTTTATACGATTGGGATTGGGCGGAACGGTGTCGTCCCGGTTCCCCAGGAAGATGAATTTGGCCAGCGCGTGCTGGTCCCAGCTCAGTTTCGTATTGACGAAGATCTGTTGCGTGAGATGGCCAGCACCGCCGGTGGGGAATATTTTCACGCATCGGACTCGGCAGGGCTTGGCAAAGTCTATGCACAGATCGACCGACTGGAAAAATCCGAGTTTAATGAGACAAAATACTCTGAGTATCGTGAGCTGTTTTCCTGGTTTGCGGGACCGGGGCTCGCACTGGTGCTGGCGGTCGGAGTCTTGAATGAGACTCGTTTTCGTTCGTTACCGTGATCAAGATCGGTGGACATGATGGACTGGCAATTTCCTACGGCACTTTATCTCATACTACCGCTCTGTGCGGCCTGGTTGATGCTTGCGCTGGACTCGAATCGACGACGGCAGGCAGCACGGACCGCCTTTGCGGCTCCCGTCATGTGGTCACGGATTCTGCCGAATGAATCGCGACTTCGCTTCTGGATGAAACTGATGCTGCGAGAGATTGCAATCATCACCGGACTCATCGCACTCGCGGGGCCCCGTTTTGGCACCGAATATGAGCAGGTCATCCCCCGCGGTGCGGATCTTTATGTCTTGATTGATGTTTCGCGATCGATGCTGGCGGATGATGTTCCCCCCTCTCGGTTGGGACGGGCCAAAGCGGATGTTTCCTCGTTGCTCAATCGCCTGGAGGGGGAACGGGTCGGGTTAATTGCCTTTGCTGGACAAGCGGTCGTCAAGTGTCCCCTCACCGTCGATTATGACTCATTTCGACGCTCGCTCGAAGAGCTCGATCCCGACAGTGCTCCACGCGGCGGAACTGCGATCGGCGATGCCATTCGTAAAGGGCTGGAAGTGTTTCATGCCAATGCAGACCGTGATCAGGCCATGGTGTTGATTACGGATGGAGACGACCAGCAATCGTATCCACTCGATGCGGCGGCAGTCGCCAAAGAGCGAAACGTGGCGATCTTCACGATTGGGCTGGGAGATGCGGAACGAGGTGCTCGGGTCCCGCAGAAGGGGGACGGAAAATCGTTCCTCGAATACCAGGGAGAACAAGTCTGGAGCAAACTGGATGGGAATCTGCTCGAACAGATTGCACTCAAGACGGCGGGTGTGTACGTCCCGGCAGGGACACGCGCGTATGACCTGGGTGAACTTTACAGCAACCACCTGCAAGGGCGACACGGCAACGAATCGGCCACACAGCAAAAAATTCGTCGTTCCGAACGTTTTCAGTTTTTTCTCGCGCTGGCACTGGGGGCGCTCTTACTCGATTTATGGATCTCCCCCTATCCCCGTCCGCTTAATCCGAACGAAAATCGTTCCGTCTCCTCGACAAGGTCGTCTCCGCAGTCATCGGAAGAGGATTCACATTCCGTCTCGTCACGAATAAAACCGGCCGTCACCGTGGCTGCGTTCCTGCTGATTGAGGGGCTCAGTTCGTTGGTGATGGCAACAGAACCTGCCAACGCGGTCCGTGAAGGCTTACGTTTGTATGCCAAAGAGCAATTTCAAGACGCGGCGAGTCAGTTTGCGGTGGCGACCGAAGAGCTCGATAAACAAAAGTCCGCGTCTGCGTCAATTACCACTTTTGACGAGGCGTGTGCCGCACATCGAAATGGCGACCTCGAACACGCGCGCGAATGTTATTTGCGTGCAGGACTCAGCCAGGATCGATCGATTGCGGTTGCTTCGCATTTCAACCTGGGGATGCTGGCAGCCGGGAAGGGAAAAGAATTGAGTGGCAATCAGCCTGAACTGGTTCCACCCGACAAACGGCAGGAAATTCTGGACCAGCTAACTCAGGCGATTACATCGTACCGTCACTGCCTGGAACTGCAGCCCAGCCATGCCCCTTCCCGACGGAATCTGGAACTGATCCGGCAGTGGGTCAAGCATTATTCGGATCAGTGGCAGGCACGTGATCGGCAAAAACGACGGGACGAATCCAATCTGCTGGTGTTTCTCGAATTCTTGATGCAGACACAAACCGCTCTGAAAGCAACAGTCAATCAATTGCCCGAGCCGATCCGCTCGGACACGTTTGCCGAACTGAAACGAGCACAAGGGGAACTGCAGGAAGAGATTCCAACCCTGCGGGAAAAAATCGAAACGCAATTGCGCCCCCAACCCGATCCGCAAACCGGAACGGCTCCCCCCGCCTCCAGCGAGCTCGAGGAAGGGATCAAGCTGTTGCAGAACTGGGCCGATACCGCCGGCGAAAAGATGACTTCCTCGGCGCGAAATCTTGGGGCCAAAGATCGATCCAGGGCGACTACGGATCAACAAACGGCGATCGAGGAGCTGGAAAAAATCTGGGAGGCCGTGATCCCGTTTTACCCTTTGCTGGCGAAAGAATTGGCCGATCAAACGACCATCGCCTCGGCCCTGTCACCTAGCCTGCCGCCAAAACCGGCCGCAGGGAACGAGTCTGCCTCGACCGATCCCCAACCACTCCCGGTCACGACGGACGAAGCCGCTACGGACGAAGCCACTACTAAAGAAAACGCGACGAAAGAAAACGCGACGAAAGAAAATGCAGAGGGGCTGGGCGCTCAAGCACCGCCACGAACAAACCTTCAGGGGCAAATTGCGGTAGACGATTTGACCAAGTGGGAAGAACAGCAAAGTCGCACGTTAAAACGAGCTCGCCTGTTGGGACCGAAGGCCGAGTCTGAGCTGAATGATCTGGAGAAAACGCCAGCTCCCTCGACTCCTGCGGTGGATCCCGCACAGAGGGAAACGGCGGCGACGGGGCAGCCAGAAGTTGATCCCGAAGAGGCTAAAGCGGGGTATCGCAAAGCGATCGAACTGGCTCCTCAGGCGGTTCGCGAAATGGAAGCCGCCATTACCGCGATGAAACAGCAGGATCGACCCGCAGCGGCGACGCATGCCGAAGAGGCGCGCCGAATCCTTGCGGAAATGCAGCAGGCTCAACCGAAGAAAAAACCGAATCCTCAGGATCAGAATCAGGATCAGCAACAGCAGGATCAACAAGACTCAGAAAACAAGCCGAGTGAAGATCAGAAAAAAGAAACTGGGAAAGAAGACGGGCCCAAACCTGACCAGGACAAAAATCAGGAACAGGAAAAGGATCAGAAAAAAGATCAGGATCAAAAGTCCAAACAACCGCAGCCCGCAAAGCCCGAGAATCAGGTTTCGCAGGATCGAGTCGAAGATGCGTTGAGGAAGGTTCGCGAACGCCAGCAGGAAAAACGGGAACGAGATCGTAAGCTGAAAGGCCAGTTTTTTGGCCGAACTCCTGTTGACAAGGATTGGTGATGACAGCCAGGTTGATGATCTTCAAAAAACGAATTTCGCTCGGTCCAATCCCGCTGGTCACGATGTGTCTGTTACTCATTCAAGGGGTCACCGTTGCTCGTGCCGCAACACCCGAGATTCTTGTTGCGGCCAGTGTCGAAGAAGTCTTTATCGGTGATTCTCTGGACTACCAGGTCGAAATTCGGAATTTATCGAATCCGGTTACACCCGATTTGTCTGCACTGAAAGAATTATTCGAAGTCGTTGCCACCGGAGACCAGTCGCGCGACCAATCCTCGGTCACCATTATCAATGGTCGCGTCAACAAGCAAAGTGTTCTCAGTCATATTTATCAGTTTCGAATTACTCCCAAAGTGGCTGGGGAGCTCACGATCCCCGCTGCGAAAATGGTGGTCGATGGCAAGACCATTTCCAGCGGCGAGTTGCCGCTGAAGGTCATCGAAGCCGAAGAACAAGATCTGGTGATCGCCGAGATACTCACCAGTCGCACCAAGGTTTATCCCACCCAGCCATTCCGCGTGACGCTACGAGTCTTTGTAAAACCCCTCCCGAATAACCCCAAACTGGACCCCCTGACGCCATTAAAACGAAAGCCACCACATATTCAGGCAAACTGGGTTACGCCTCCCTCAGGCCTGGCTGCTGACGACAAATCGGCGTGGTTGCAACCACTGCTGGCGGATGATGGAGTCGGTTTTACCTTGAATGACGTGAATACAAGTTCGGGATCGTTTTTTGACGGGCCTCGTTCAGCCGTTTTTAATCTTTCGCAGGGTCGTGAATCCCGGAATGGACTCGATGGAGAACTCATAAACTACTTTGTCTACGAGCTTTCTCGCACCCTAACACCCGAAAAAACCGGAATTTATTCGCTGGGGCCCGCCCTCATCAAAGGAACGTTTGTGATGGGGGTGGAACGAAAGGAATACCTTGCTCGCCGGTTGGTAACGAACGCCCCTGCGGTGGCTGTCGAAGTGCGAGAAGTCCCCTCCCCCCGTCCAGCCACGTATTGTGGCGGGATCGGTGAATATGCGGTATCCGCATCAGCCAGTCCTGCAAAACTGCGAGTCGGTGACCCGCTGACGTTGACCGTCGAAGTGAAGCGAGGAAGCCAGAGTGGTTCGCTCGAAATGGTCTCGGCACCGGATCTGCTGGCCAACGAACAACTGGCTGCAGACTTTGATGTGATCGACCGAAGCCCGACCGGACGTGTTGAAGGGTCGACGAAAAAATTTGCGTATGCCTTGAGACCAAAGCGGCCTGGGGTCACGTTGCCCGCATTCGTCGTCTCGGTCTTCAATCCCGAATCCGAAGAATTTCAAAATCTCGAAACCATTTCGATCCCGCTGGAAGTGACGGAAACCGAACGCTTGGCCAGCGGTGAACTGATCGGAACGCGAGCGAGCACCGGTTTGAACAGCATGAAAAGTCGGGCCGAGGGAATTTTTCAAAACATCACCGATCCCGCCGCAGTCCACGACCAGCGAATCGGTCTGATTCCATGGGGACTCGCGGCAATCGTCACTTGGTTCAGCGCGGTCGTCGTGATCGGTTTGTTGGCACTCTCTCGCAGGAAATCCTCGGATGCGGGTTGGATTCGCCGGCAGCAGGCACGCGGCACGGCAAATCGGCGACTCGTCGAAGCAAGAACTCTGGTTGCCAAGGGGGAATCGAGTGAGGGATTGCGGCGGGTCCGCTTGGCCATTATCGGACTGGTGGCCGATTTCCAAAATCGTGTGGCAGATGGCATGACGACCGCCGAGGTCGAACAGTCACTTCAATCGGCCCCCATTGATGACGCTGACCGTACCGAAATTTTCAAACTCCTCGAACTGATTGAATCGGCGGATTACGGTGCTGGGCAATCCGTAGACCCAAGTCTCACGCTGGCGGCGGCCACGACATGGATCGCCAAAGTGGCTCCTCGTCTCGAACGGGGAGCTTAACCCAGGGGCCGAGTTTCGGTCCCGCAGGAAAAATGAGCTCAGAATCGAATGACAAGTACAAGTCGCGAGGTCAATCGGAACATCGCTGAAAACCAGACCGAACGGCGAGGCAAATCTGTGAAGTCTCAACGTCGCCGCATGAACTTGATCACGAGCGTGTGCGCGTTTTTTGGATTCTTAGGACTGTTCCGTACCGAGGTTTTCGCAGTCGACGCCGGCTCGCGCCAGCGTGCTTTCGTGCAAGCGATCGAACTGTTTGACGCGGCGAAGACGCCGGAACAATATCGTGAATCGGCGCGGGTGCTGGAATCGATTCTGGCGGACGGATTTCAGAACGGAGCGGTCTATTACAATCTGGGAAATGCCTATTATCGCGCCGGGGATTACGGCCGCGCGATCTTAAATTACCGCAAAGCGAAACCCTACCGGCCGCGTGATCCCTACCTGAAGGCCAATCTGGAACAAGCCCTGAAAGCAGCACCGGGACATCTTGCCCAACCCCCCGTTTACTGGTGGAGTCACGTCCTGTTCTGGACAGATTGGTTTTCGTTTCCCACCAAGGTCAGACTATTTTTTGGTGGCATGGCCATGGCAGCACTGCTGACGGTGATGTCCGTCGGTTTTCGCATCCCACGATTACCGTTTCCGATTGCCGCAATCCTGTTCGTCGCCGTCGCGATTGGAATTGACGCGGCGCTCTATGAGGAACGGATCACGGGATATCATCGGGGTGTCATCACGGCGGAAACGTCGGCCCGAAAAGGGACGGGAGCCTCGTATGAAGTCGCTTTCGACCAGCCACTGCGGGACGGGGCCGAATTTCAAATTCTCAGCGAAACCGCCGACTGGACCTTGGGGCACTTCGAAGGGGTCGGAGACGGTTGGGTCCGGAACGAATTTGTGGCACGTTGAAACGTGAGGATTGTCGGGACCATGTGATCCGGTTGACGATTTTCAATGTGGTATCCCTTTCATGAAAATACGCTTGGTCGAACGGACCATTTGTTGAGGTCGTCTGAACACGGCTCCACGCTTGCCGCTGTCTACAGATTATATGATGAGGCAGGGTTGTTGTTCGAACCCGTTTTCCACAATCGACCGAATTATCCATTCCGAATCCCGCTGAAATCCTTTAAAGTCGTTTACATCGGGGACACTGGTCTCACTGAAAACTTTGTGGTGACTTTGTTTAAGTTGCCTGAATCCTCGGTTTTGATCGTCTCTCGTTTTGTTGAGGAATGATGGCGAGGATCGCTCAAGCGGAAGTGTTTACACTTGATCACGGGTGTTTTTCCATGGGATGAATTGCGAATTGGATGTTCGTATTCCCCGCCCTCTGATTCCGTTCGCATTCATTGGGGGGACACTGGCACTTTATTACCGGGGAATGACGCTGAATGTATCGAGCGGTGTCGGATTTACCGCGTGATTTGGCGTCGCGATCAGGGATGGTGTGCTGATGGTTGAGTGGATGACCGCCCTCAGTTTTTTCACTGGGGTTTTTCCAGCCCTGTCAGCCAGATGGTGTCGAAAGCGACCCCCAATCGAGCGGCTGTTCGGGCGGATCGGACGAGGTCATTGGCTGCCGCCGCTTTACCCAGAATGCGAATCGGACCGGAAAAGGGAATGCCGGTGGTGGTCAGCGTGAGCTTCACTTCAGCGGCAGTGGGTCCTGTCGCTTCCGAGAGGACCGCTGCCGAGGAGATCCCTTCCGGTAAGCCAAGCACCTGCAGTGAAATCGGCCCCATGGCGTCAGCCGGGGTTCCTCGCCGAGCGATTTTGACCACAATCTCGGCAGGTTTATCGACAGCAACAACAACCGCATCGCTGATGACTGCTAAGTCATAATCGGGTTGATCCAGTCGGACCGTCAGCAGATACCAGCAACGCTCCCCACCCTTGCGGAATCGATCGGTGATGGTGAGCCGGTACAGACCGTCTTGAGCAGCGGTATGCACAATCGCAGCATCCCGTGTGGCCCCGGTGTCATCGATTTCCGCAATCACGGCTCCGACAGGGTCAACCAACTTCATGACGGGGTCCAGCAGCAAGTCCAGGCTACGGGCTTCTGCCGAGATCACCAGCGGTTGCCCTTTGACCACGGGAATCAGGTACTCGGCCGTCGGCTGTTTTTGTGTGAGACAACCGGTGAGGGATGACGAGACGGGAACAGTCGTCACCCCCTTTTCATCCATGGAACCCGCCGTTGTCGTGATTGCTGGCGGAGTGAAACGAAGACGGGTTGCCTGGGAAAAGTCGGGCGAGAATGCAAACCCGATTCGGGCATCCGGCATCCGTCGCAACTCATCCAGCACTTCGTACTCTTGCGATTCGACGAGCCGTGTACCGCCAATGGGAACGACATTGAGTCGGGTATCGACTGGAAGATTCCAGCCAGTGACCGCAACCGTTCCCGGATTCTCACCCGGTACCGAGAGCGGAATTGTGTGAGTGACATACGGACCTGTGGTCAGCGTCAACCGATAGATATGGTTGGCACCACCATTGAAACGAATACTGGTATCGGGTGCCGCAGGAAAGGCAAACAGGCGAACAAAGTAAGTTCCCGCTGTTTTTGGCGTAAAGGTGAGGCGGGGGTCGAGCTTCAGGTCGTCATGATTTTCCGCCAGCACGATCCCTTGTGGTGAGACAATTTGCAGGATCGAATCCATTGGCGATCCGAGACGCGTGTTGGCATCTAAAGCCGCCACCAGGGTTTGCCCCGCATTGAGGGTGACGGCAAAGCTATCGACTTCGGCCTCTTTGAAAAGCCCATTGACCGTCACATCCAATTCGGTGATCTGCTGTGCCTCGGCCAGCTTGTTATTGGGCTCGATCTCGTTGAGCTCTTTCCGAGATCCGATCAGAAACGGCTGGGAAATCGAGACCCCTTCCTGGTTGTACAAGCGAACCCAGATTCGGTCGGCAGCCAGATCGCCGGGAATCGTCACTTCCAGTTTTCCTGAATCGGCCGTG
Organism: Schlesneria paludicola DSM 18645; assembly: GCA_945869955.1. Lineage (GTDB taxonomy): Bacteria > Planctomycetota > Planctomycetia > Planctomycetales > Planctomycetaceae > Schlesneria > Schlesneria paludicola_B. The sequence goes on along the minus strand of CAMBQP010000217.1, from coordinate 1,715 downwards.
GCAACCACTTCGACCCCAGGAGCCCAGACCTTGACCGGCCACGTCGCGAAACTGCCACCACAGGTGACGGTGACGGTTGTTCCACGCTGTCCTCCGGCGGGGAACAGGTTTGTCAGCGTGGGAGGGGCAGCGGTGGCACCACGAGCGGCCGCCAACCAAAGTCCCCCGCACAGCAGTGACAGCGCAATTCGTTGTCCCCATCGCCGACCGCAAGATAAACTGCAAAACGCGAGAGGACTCTTCATCCACCGATTGGATTGGCCAAGAGCTTGCTGTGGTAGAAACATTGGGGTTCGTATCGGCAACGGCTGAACCCTTTTCCGTGGGATCAAGGTGTCGTTGTTTTCGTCCGCAGCGTTCATGAAAACCACTTTGCAAGAGAGCCAAACCGTCGTTGTTCTTTCGATCCCTTGCCGGGATCAGCACCATTACATGAGCTCGGAGATAGGACGTGGGTCACTCACCAGGTGCGTTGGTCGACCCGCCCCGTTGTAAAGAATCTTGTCGGGATCAATTCCCAGTTTGAGATACACACTCGAGACAAGATTTTCGGGGGCGTAAACCTTTTCTACGGCCGCATAACCTCGCGGATCAGTTGCCCCGACAACTTGTCCTCCGGGTGTGCCACAACCGGCAACCAGAACCGAAATGGCACTCGACCAGTGATCGCGACCGGGGGTTGTCGAACCTGGCAACGTGGAAATCGCAGGTGTGCGGCCAAACTCGCCCATCACGATGACGAGTGTTGTTGCGAGGAGGCCTCGTTGATCGAGATCCTCAATCAGCGTGGCCACGACCGCATCGAGTTTCTGCCCCTGCGTACGAAAGGCGGGGAAAATGTTCGAGTGGTGATCCCAGCCGCCGTTATACAACGTGACAAATGGCACTCCGGCTTCGACCAGTCGCCGTGCCAATAACGCCTGTTGTCCAAACGAGGTTCGACCATAGGCATCACGAATCGGGCCCGGTTCCCGATGCATCTCAAAGGCGCGTTGGGCTGCGGCCGAGGTCATTAACGAAACCGCTTGCTGATAGTTTTCGTCGGCACCCACCACGGGGTCGCCGGCGGACCGATCCTGAAACCGAATGAACTGGTCCAGATGTCCCCGGATATTTCTTCGTCCGATGGCTCGGGCATCATCCAGTTCTTTCGGGATGGTGACATCGCGAACCATGAAGGATTCCTGGTTCGGGTCGTCGCTGACAACAAACGGTGCATGACGAGCACCGAGGAAATTCGGGCCCCCGGAACGAGCCATATCCGGGATGGAAAAATAGGGTGGCAGTCCATCTTTGGCACCACGTTCAAAGGAAACAACGGAACCCATGCTGGGGTGAAAACTGACGAAAGCCCCACAACTGACGGGGATCCGGGTAGGAGCCCCCGTCGTCATGTAATGATTACCAGCACCGTGATTGTTCTGGTCATGTCGGATCGAGCGAACAATCGTCAGCTTATCGCTGATCGCGGCCAGTCGCGTCATATTTTCCGAGAACGAGATACCCGGGGTTTTTGTTTGAATCGGCTGAAATTCGCCCCGAATCTCGGAGGGAGCCGTCGGTTTAGGGTCAAATGTTTCAAAGTGACTGGGACCACCATCCAGCCAGACCAGAATACAGCTGGTTTTATTGCGAGAGAGATCTTCAGCGGTGCTGCGGGCACGAATCGCATCGACAAATCCGGCGCCCACCAGGCTTCCTAATCCGAGCTTGAG
>CAMBQP010000216.1 GCA_945869955.1 Schlesneria paludicola DSM 18645 | reverse complement strand
GCGATAACCGCACTTTGGGACCACAAGGCGCGTATGCTGGCCGAAGGGCTCGCGGGTAGCGACTGGATCTTTTGCGATACGGACGGGTCCCCGTTGCGACGTCAAAACGTGCTTCGGAGATCATTCGTTCCGATCCTGAGCGCGGCCGGGCTCAAAGGGGTTCGATTTCACGATCTGAGGCACACAAGCGCCACGATGCTACTCGGGGCCGGTGTTCATCCGAAGATCGTTCAAGAGCGGCTCGGTCACAGTCAAATCGGAGTCACGATGGACACATATTCACACTGTCTGCCGAGCATGCAGAAAGAAGCGGCCGGAAAGCTCGATAACGTGCTCAAAGTTGCCATCGGCTGAAGTTGGGTGGTAAATGGGTGGTAAAACCAAAATTGCCACGGTGAAAAATCGCTGTAAGTCGTTACTGCATAAATGGCTGGGGGCGGGATTGAACCGCCGACACCAGGATTTTCAGTCCTGTGCTCTACCAACTGAGCTACCCAGCCGTTCGAAACTTGGACGAATCCTTGTTCGGAACGGCGATGATCATACCCGCTTGTGCTGGTTTCGCAACCGTCTACCCCCCCGGTTTCCGCAGACAGACCAAACTTTGTTGGGAATCGGAAATTCTCGCTCCAACTGTCAATCTCGAACGGTCACTTCTGCCGCTTCTCGTTATTGCCTGGCCCCAATCTTCTGAAAACAGGGCTTTCAGAGAGCTTCTCGAGCGGATTGCCACTCGACGAAACCGGTCTTTTTTGGGAATCTCGCTGACGAAACGGCACTTGCGTTAAATGTTTTTTTTCACGAGCGAATCGACATGAGTCTTCCCGCACAATTTCTCACAGATCGACTTATCACACGTCGAACCCTGATCATGGGTTCGTTGGCGACCTGTTTCTGCGGATGTCGTCAGGCACCGATCACAGGGCGGCGACAGGTACTGCTCGTACCCGAAAACCAGGAAGTGTCGCTGGGACTGACCGCTTATGAAGAAGTGATCAAAAAACAGCCTGCTTCGTCAAACCAGAACTTCGTCGAACTGGTCAACCGAGTTGGACACCGGATTGCGGCGATTTCTGATCGATCCGACTACCAATGGGAATTCAAAGTTCTGTCTTCGACCGAACCGAATGCCTTTTGTCTGCCAGGGGGCAAAGTCGCGGTCTACGAGGGAATCTTGCCGATCTGCGAGAACGAAGCCGGGTTGGCCGTCGTCATGTCGCACGAAATTGGCCACGCCCTCGCACGTCATGGGGGGGAACGCATGACGGAAAACTATGCGGTTCAAGGGGGACAGATGGCCCTGTCGTACCTCACCAAAAACCAGGATGCAAAACGCCAAGAACTGATGAATAAGGCTTACGGCATGGGAACAAAGTATGGACTGGTGCTCCCCTTCAGCCGCAAGCAGGAATTGGAAGCGGATCATATCGGAGTCATGCTGATGTCAAAAGCGGGTTATGATCCCGCCGAAGCACCCCGATTTTGGTCTCGGTTCGCATCGAGCCATACCAGTCAACAGCCTTCCGAATTCATGTCAACGCATCCTAGCGATCAGCGTCGAGAAGAGGCACTGGCGAAACTGCTTCCGGATGCCCAGCAACTCTATTCCGGGGTTGCGGAAAAAGTGGGGGTGGGTGAAAAAATCACGACGACACAATTGGCCGCTCATGCCGAAGCGGTCCCAGAACAGAAACTTCCTGTGTCCGAAAAATCTGCCATCAAAAGTTCGAGCCTTGTCGAAGACGATTGGCGCTAGACGATTAACGCTCGTTGTCCGGTTGATTCGCCGCCCGGTTGACTGGCTGCCCGGTAAAAGTTGAAACAGGGTGAAACTGGCGTAAATTGGCTGTGGGATGTCGCGATTGTTGACCTGACGGATTGGCGACACAAGAATACCGATTGCGGATCTGTGTCATTCCTTGTCTAAGCGTTCCAATTATGGCGACATCCACGGCAGTCGAATCCTTCTGGATGCAAGTTGCCAACAGCGGGTTGATCTCGGCCGTTCAGGTACAACAACTGGCGGGTGAACTCGCTGATGCAGGGGTGGTTACGGATCTGGGGATTGCGAAACAGCTAATTCGCCGCGGGTTGTTGACGGTCTATCAGGCCGAACGCCTGCTGATCGGGCGATCGCGCGGTTTTTTTTTCGATCAGTACAAATTGCTGGATCTGCTCGGCGTCGGTGGGATGGGATGGGTCTATCGTGCTGTCAACGTGCAGACGGGACAGATCGTGGCGCTCAAGGTGCTGCTGGACCAGTTAAAGCACGATCCGGGAATGCTGGCTCGCTTCGAGCAAGAGGCCCGTGCCGGACAGCGATTCCATCACGAGAACATTGTTCAAACTTATGGATTCGGCTCGGCCGGGGGGTTGCCCTACATCATTATGGAGTCGGTCGAAGGTCCCAGCCTGCTGGAATTACTCCGGCTGCGCGAAAAAAATCGGCTCCCTGCAGAACAGGCTTGTGACATCGCACGACAAGCGGCCTTGGGACTGCATCAGGTTCACCTGGCGGGATTTGTTCACCGCGACATCAAACCGCAGAACCTGTTGATCGATCAAAATGGCCTCGTGAAGATTCTCGATTTTGGGCTGTCGATGCATCGGGATGGGGAAGAGGGTGACGAGTTTTCGATGGCGATGATTTTCGGCCATGAATGCGTCGGCACGTCGGCTTACACCTCGCCGGAACAGGCGATCGACAGCCTCCAAGCGGATCCCCGTTCGGACGTTTACAGTTTAGGCTGTACGCTGTTTGCTGCACTGACTGGGGACACCCCCTTTCCATTTTCCAAGGCGTCTGATGTTTTGAAGGGCCATCACACCCAGATTCCTCGTAACGTCTGTGATGTGGTCCCGTCGATTCCTCATGCCGTCGGCGAGATCGTTGCCAAAATGCTGGCGAAAAAGCCCGAGGATCGATTTGCCTCGGCGGTGGAGGTGGCCGAGGCTTTAACGGTCTGGTCGACCTTGTCCCCCGTCGAGTTTGACTTCAAGCGCATTCTGGCCGATCGCAAAAAAACGGCCGACGAGAAGCTCGCTGACATTCAGCGTCGACAACGGACGGCTGCCAATTCCGCCAGCTCCACAGCCAGGCCGGTCTCGGCCAGTTCGGCGACACAGGTCGTCGTCAATCCGCTGTCCCAAGTGCTACCTCGCGGCGACTCGGCCGCCCCTTTGACCGGATCTTCGGTCGCCAGGCGGGGGCCATTCGGTGGCGAATCGCCGCCGGCAATTCTGGTTCGTGATCCGATCGAATCGACGGTCCCTTCGGCGGCGCATTCCCGTCCGGCACTCAAATCCGGCATGGGGTTGCTGCCGCTGAGTGGTGGTCCGGTCATCCCCTTATCGAAAGATCCCTTCATTCTGGGACGGCATATCGATTGTGATCTGCAGGTGCAGGATGCTTCCGTTTCGAACCGCCATGGCGAATTTCGTTTTGACGGGAAACATTGGACGCTGACGGATCTGAAGAGTCGAAACGGGATCCGTGTGAACGGCATTTCTGTGCTGCAGCATCGTCTTCAACCCGGTGACGTGATCCTGATAGGACACTCATTGCGGCTCCGTTTCACCGACCAACGCCGCGATTCGGCCACCAACGGATTCAGCGGGAAACGTCTGGCGCTGGGTCTTATTCTGTTTTTGATGCTGATCGCGGGGTTGGCGCTGGGATGGACGTTCTGGAAGCGTTGATCGCCCCTCGGATTTTTGAAAAGCGGTTTTTGAAAATCGGTTCCTAAAGAGCCGATGAAATCAGGTTTCCGATTCGGCAGAGGACGAAAACTCGCGCGATTTGAGCACAACGACAGACAGGCCCACGAGTCCGATCGACATGGCCATAAGAATTAGGACATGCTGCCAGGCTGGTTCGGTTCCAATCACGGTCAACGAGGTCGACAGGGGGCGTCCGTTGGGGCCGATCAGGGACAGTTCGCACCACTCGACCAGCAACGAGCGTAAGCGGTACTGAACCGTCAGCTTATTGATGACGGCGGGTACAAAGCTGATCACCAATTCGAAAATCAGCGTATAGGCAACGGCAAAGGTCATCGCGCGACGTGGTAACAAGACGCCAATTAGCAGATAAATCGCCCCATAAGCGGGGACTGAGAGGAGCACCAGCCGCAGCATCGTCCACCAGACGCGCCCGACCTCAGTCCACGTCGATAAGCCCGCCAGCAGAACGGCAATGGTCAAACCAAGAATCGCTGGAGGAAAAACCCAGGTGACGGCCGTCAGGTATTTGCCGATGACCACCGACAGGCTTCCGTGAGGACGAACCGCCAGATAGATCCAGCTTTTTCGTTCTAGCTCGGCCGAAATCGCCGGGGTGGTCCACAGCAGGGTCCCCAGCATCGCAACCAGCATCGGAATCAGGGCGAACAAAAGCCAGGCGCAGAGTACCAGCCAGCCGGTAAGAAAGGCTTCTTGAGACCGATCTGATGCCGAGATGGCGTTCAACGCGTTGTAACGAACCAGTCCCATAATAAAGATGGGAAAACACATCAGGACCAGCCACCACATCATTCTTGGCCAGGTGAACGACCGCTTCCATTCGAAGCAAAAGACTGCCAGGACGCTGCCGATCACAGTTCACCTCGATGCATTTTCATGAGGGAATTGAACAGGGCCTGCAGGGACTCGTCCGCAGAGCGCATTTCCGAAACGGCTAGTCCCCAATCCTGCAGCCACGCGGGAAGTTTTTCGTAAAGTACCGCAGGATTTCGGGTGGAAATCGTCACGATCTCTCCTTTGACCGTTACGGACTCGGCCACATGTTCCTGCATCAGTCGTGACGCCAATTCGTAGGGGGATTCCGTCCGGATCGCCACTTCATTGGGGAGTCCCACCATCATGGTGTGAACCTCTTCAGCCGTCCCTGAAGCGAGTAATCGTCCACCGCAGATTAACAGAAACGACTGGGTGATCGATTCGATTTCGTGCAACAGATGGCTGGCGAACAGCAGGCTTTTTCCTAATCCAATCCAATCCAGCAGGACGGTCGTCAGTTCATGACGACCGATTGGATCAAGTCCATTGAATGGTTCATCGAGAATCAGGAAGTCAGGATTGTGGGCGATGGCCTGGGCAAGTTTGGTTCGTTGCCGCATGCCGCGTGAATAGCTGGAAATCGGACGATTCATCGCGGATGACATCCCGACCAGCTCCAGCGAAGACGTGGCGGCAATTCGGGATTGCTTGGCAGACATCCCCTGCAGTCGCTGCAGGTAGCAGACCCAGTCATAACCAGAGACTTCGGAATACATCCCTTCACCCCCCGGGCAGTAGCCCAGGTGACGAAACAGCTCGGCATGATTTCGGGGTGAGCGTCCCAGGACGCGAACGGAACCGAGTGTGGGCTGCAACTGGCCGGTAATCAGGTTCAGCAGCGTCGATTTCCCCGCACCGTTGGGTCCGAGCAATCCGTACGCACCCGCTTCCAGCGTCAAGGTAAAATCATTGACGCCGATCACTTTTCCGTACAGCTTGGTAACGTTTTTCAGTTCAATCATAAGGCTTTAACCGTCTGTTGAAAAAGGGGGACCGGCACCTCGCACAGCGTCTTATTCAAGTGGATTTCTGATTTGGGTCGGAGCCAGTCCCCGTTTTTCAACACAGTTGAATCATCAGGCTTTAAATCCGCATCGGAGCCGAGATGCGATACAACAGGACATTCAGTGACACTAAAGTGATTCCGACCAGGATGGCGATCGAGGGGAATACGTCACTCAGCTGGGAAAATCCGAAGACCCAGCTTTGCACTCGACCGAGCGTGTGATAGAGGGACAAATGCGTCCAGACAGACTCGGGCAGCTGTACAGATTCCGAGTTCCGGGGGCGTGGGGGGCCTCGAAACAGCCCCCGATTCTGCCGCGGCCGGGGTTGCTGTTGCACGTCGCCCCCCTGCTGCATGGCCTTTGTCTGCGCGTGAAATGTTTCCGCCGTCGAGAGGGCCACATAAGTAAACCAGCCCAGGATCCAGATCGCAAACCACGAAAAACCAGCGTAACGACTTTCCTGCGTCAGCGAGGACAAACAGAGGGCCAGTGCCGAGGTCGGAAGTATCAGTACGATGGATGCGGCGAAAATCCGCAGCGGCAAATCCCAGGTGGCGATCACCACATTCAGGCTGGGGGACAACATCACGCCGATGATGTACAGCCCCAGGGCAGGGATGGCAGAAACCATCGCGAGATAGGCCCAAAGAGTGCCGAGTTTACCGAAAAGATACTCACTGCGGGTCAGGGGCCGGGAAAAATAGAGCAGGAAGGCGCGGGACCGAATGTCCTGGGAGATCAGCGGAGGTGCAATCAAACCGACCAGCAACACCATCAACACCGCTTGGGAATTGCGGAAAAATGTTTGCAGCAGCCAAGACCAGACGACATGCCGACTGTCGGCAAGATTTCCGGTACGGACCGCCTCTTTCACTTCGTCAAACACCGGCGTTGAAGGTAAGGCCCTCGTCAGGGGGGCTACCATCGGTAACCAATCGGGATATTGTGCGGCCTGTTCCCAGACAAAAAAGCCTGCCCCAAACCACAAGGCGGGGAGCCAGGCAAAAAACAGCATGCGCTTGAGCCATTGGCTTTGCCAGGCCCTGAGAATCCCCACTTGGGAAATCACCATCCAGCGTGTCCAGCCGAAGACCAATGAACCCGACCAGGGGCGGTATCCCAACTGATGAACACCCTGCCCGGCCCGAACACCCGCATGCGACGGATCAGCCGTCTCGACCTGACGGGAGGTTGCTGTGTCACTCATTTTTGGATTCTCCCCGAACGGCGTTAAGGAAGATTTCTTCGAGAGAATTTCGTGCGGGGGTCAACGAGCGAACGCCAACCTGACATTCCTGCGCAGTTTTCCAGACGGCGGCCGCCAGAGCTTCCCCCGTCCCTGGCAGGATGATCAGGCCATTCACCGGGGTTGCCACGGCGATCCCCTGTTGGCGTAGTCGTTCAAGGAAAGGTTCTGAGGGACCCAGCAGCCGGAGTTCCATGGCGGGAATCGAGGGACGACTCAGGTCCGCCAGCGATTGCGAAACCTGAACCTGACCCCGCGCCAGAATCACCACCGCGTCGCTGATCGACTGAATGTCGGGAAGAATGTGTGTGCAGAGCAGCACTGCTTTTCCCTGGTCTTGGGCGAGCAGACGAATTCGGTTGAGCATCACCTGACGTTCTTCCGGATCAAGTCCTGAGGTCGGTTCATCCAGGATCAAAACCGGGGGATCATGCACGATCGCCTGGGCGAACCTGAGCTTTTGACGCATTCCGGTCGAATAGGTTTCCACGGTTCGGTAGCGTTCTTGTGCCAACCCGCAAAAATCGAGAATTTCGTGAGCCCGACGTAATCCTTCCACGGCAGGGAAGCGGGACAACTGCGCCACAAACTGGACAGACTCGATCCCGGTCATGCCATGCAAAAAACAATCATCTTCGGGCATGTAACCGACCTGAGCCCGGATTTCCCGCGAATCGCGGCCGAGTTCAAAGTCGAGCAGACGCCCCCGTCCACTGGTCATTTTCACCAACCCCAGCAGGACTTTGATCAGGGTCGATTTTCCCGCTCCGTTCGGGCCGAGCAGTCCGGTGATTCCCGAATGAATTTGCAGGGTGACCCGATCCAACGCCCGGAATCGGCCGTAATCTTTGGTGATTTCGACAAGGTCAATGAGCGCCGGCATAAGGTCTGGCAATCGTCGATCAGAATGACAGGATGAGTGATTTAATCTCGCATCGTGACATGCCACGGAAACGATTGCAATCAATCAAGCCCCTGACGCAGCAAAATCGAAGCGTCATCGACCAATCGTGGGGCCGGTCAGATTGGATTGTGAGGCGTTATTGCCATGGAAGTTTCCAGCTCCGGCAGCGTTTCAGCAGCTGTTGCAGGATCGAGGGATTCGCGGCGTGGACTTCCTGGCGATGGCTGAATCGTTTTAAATCCGCCGCCATGGATTTGGCCGTCCGGTAGCGATCCGCCGGATCTTTGGCGATCGCTTTCAGGATGATCCGTTCGAAGGGTTCGGGGATTTCGGGGATGATCTTTCGTGGGGTGATCGGTTTCTGATGACGGATCGCATCGATTCACTGGGATCGTTTGCGAAAGTCAAATAGTGGTGTTTGGGTGGCCAGTTCGTACAGGGTCGCTCCGAGCGAGTAAATATCGCTGTGCGGGCTCATTACCCCTTCCAGACGTTCGGGTGCCATGTATTTCAGGGTTCCGATCGCGTGATCATCGGTCTCAGAAAATTCTCCTTCCGGGAGTCGTCCGATGCCAAAATCGGTTACGACCACCTGCCGATTGGTTCGGACCAGCAAGTTGGAGGGTTTGATATCGTGATGACAGACGTGGTGTTTGTGAGCGTAAGCCAGAGCCATCGCGACCTGCTCACCGATCCCCGCGAATCCTCGCCAGGAATCAAAGTCAAACGGGATATGTTGGGCGATGGCGACGCGACGCTGACGCCTGGCAGTTTTTTTTCGCTGTTGCTGCAGTTGTTGCCGCCTGTTCGGTCATGCCGAGTAGTTTGGCCACCTCGCCGTTGCTGAGTGATTCAAAATGGCGTAAGGCGAGGACTTCGCGATCGACTTCGTTCATCCCCATCAGGACCGAGTCGAGTTGTTTGGACAATTCGGCTCGGGAAGCATTGCTGCTGGGGGATCGCCCTGAGTCGGACAAATGGAAGGCCAGGCAGGACGAGGTCGAACCGAGTCCCCAGCCCTGATCCATCGAGAGTTCACGAGACATCGATCGCCTTTGGGTTCCCAGATGGAAGCGATGCAAATCCAGCAGCGTTTGCGTCACGATGCTGCGAAACCACAGGAACGAAGACTCCCCTTCCACCTCAAAAAAGTGCTGAATCCGTTCGACCGCTCGTAACCAGGCATCCTGCAGCACGTCATCTGCGTCAATGCGGCCCTGCAGGCTGGGATGCACTCGAAATGTCACCATTCGCCAAAGCCGGGGCCGGTAGCGGGCAAACAATTCTCCGAGTGCGGCGCAATCCCCCTGTGCGATCCGGTGAGCGAGTTCGACCGATTCGGCGGATTCCGAATGCTCCGATTGGCTGGCAGGTTTTTGAATCTCGTCCGACAGTTGTGCCGTCTTTGTGAGCCATAACCGTAATATGTGGGTTGATTGTAGCAGAGGTGCTGGTTTTTCTCATCGTTGAACCGCCTCAACGATTCAACGCGTCTCGACTTCCTCTTTTGACCGCGCCATGAAGAGAACCGAGTCAAACGGTGTCACTGACAACCCCAAGGCGTCATTCCCCATTTGAGCATGGCCCACTTGCCCCTTGAACATCTCGATCCGCTCGTGGCAGCCATCGTAATCAAGATCACTGTTTGTTGACCTCATCCGAGCCTGAGAAAAATCATGTTGCCAAATCGGTACCGACGTTCGAGGCCATGTTCAATTGTCCGCAGGGCCACTTCCAGCCCTGCGGGTTTCTTTCCGATTCTCGCATGGCGTACCGTCGGAAGGTGTCAATCACTTTTAATTCTTTCCCTTGTCAAATGATTCAGTCTGTGGTAGAAATCAAAAAAATAGTAGAAATGTTTATACGAAAAATTCCAAAAACTTTTCTTACGAGAGCGGAAATGACAAAAAAGAAGAAATTCTGTTTTTCAGCGGTGATGTTCACCACATTGTTTGTGTCACAATTGCAGGCCGGAACGATCGATTTTAGTTTTCGTGGCCCCGATATCAGTGGTTCCCTTCGTCTGACCTACGGGGCAGTAACGGATGCGAACTATTCTAACGCATTCGCGGTGACAGGGATCAGTGGAACGTTTTCGGATTCAACCTTAGGTCTCGTCGACGTGGGAGTCACTTCACTTGTGGCGATTACTCGCGACACGCCTAAACCCTCAAACCTTCTTGCACCGAACGATTTCAGCCGGTTCACAGTCGCCACGGGAACTACTGGGGGCTCTTTGAGTTACGACAATTTGGTCTGGCCCGCCGGTTCGCCGCAGACCGCATCTTCTTACGCGAGACATGGTGGGTTTTTTGATATTTATGGACTGCTCTTTAATATCGATGGGGGTAAGGTTGTCAACCTCTGGAGTAATGGTTACCTGATTGGTGACGGTCCGGGGCCTGTCGAGTATGGTGTCGCGGTCGCTACTCCTGATGCCTTGTTGCATCGAGTCGGCGGGGGAGTTGCCCAGGTTCCAGAACCGGGAACGCTCTCTTTACTGGGACTCGGCTTGGTAGGTCTGCTGGCTTGGCGACGCACGAAGTCCGGTTGTCGATCTCTTTTTACTCAGGCCTGATTATTGCATACTCGGGATGGCAGGATTGCAGTGTTTGAAAATCCACGGGGCAAGAAATCACTAAAAGCGAGTGGTTTCTCGCCCCGTGAGGTACTTTGTCGCCGCCTCGATCCTT
>CAMBQP010000215.1 GCA_945869955.1 Schlesneria paludicola DSM 18645 | reverse complement strand
GATCAACAAGAAAACGACTGTAACCGAGTCAGGGTACCGTAAGAAAATCATTTCCGCCACACATCAGCGGATTGAACGAAAGTCTTTGCGGTGAATAGGGGGGTCACCCGGTTGTACCACGGGTACTCGTATATGGGGGGGGTACTCGTATGGGGAACTGGTCTGGAAATCTCATTCTTGGGGGGATCGGCGGGTTTTCCTGTTTTCAGCGATGGTGATGAATTGACCTCAGAGGGGGGATCCAGAGCTTGAAGCGGATTTACGGGTTGTCGCGGAGTCCGTTATCGCCCCTGCGCCGAGTGGTTTGGTAGTTTGCCCCTGCTCTCACAGGAACAATCCGTACAGACAAAAAAACTCGCGTCATTTAACCTGAATTACCAGGAGCCCCTGTTGTGAAGATCAAAACGGGATTTTCCACTGAAAAACGCCGTCAAACTCGCCCCCAATTTCACTGATCGCTACAGGCGTTTTATCCGTAACCAAAAACAGCGCCAAGTCCTTACAAAATCACACCTTGTGTTGCTCAAGAGGGTGGGGTTGTCCCGCCGATTCAATCAGCACACCCGCCACAAGCGACTTAACACGACGGAATGAAAAGCTCGCCGAGTGGGCATTGAGGGGGGTTGCAGTCAACTTACTGACGGCAACATAGATGATGAGGGTTTCGGACGGAGTAATGGTTCGAGGGTTAAATGGATGGTCGGGTCTGGTGTCTGCAATCGATCCAAGTGAATCGATCCGAATGAACAGCGACGGGCGTCGCGGGTGATGACGCGATCTCTTTTACAGCGATTGCGACAAGACTTGGTGTTTGTTTGGTTAACCAGCCCGATCGGGAACGAGTCAATGAAGACTCGTTCGTTTTGAGATTCCCAAGGGAAGGAGACGTTGTTCTATGCGATGGATCAAGTTCTGTGGTGCTGTACTCGCCGCCATGAGCATGGCAAACCTGGCTGACGCTGGATTCTGTGGTCTTACTGGAGGCTCAGGAGCCGCGAAGAGCTGCGGTTCTGCTGCAACCACGCAGCCTGCTTGTTGCAAACCCGTAATCGTTCGACCTTGCGGTCCTACGGTTCACACGTATCAAAGACGCGTTTCCGATATCAAGCCACCTTGCTGCGATTCGTGTGCCCCAAATGGGTGCTCGACCGCTGGACATGGGAATGCTTGTGGAAACGGCGGAAACGGCGGAAACGGCTCGTCGAGCTGTGCAGCTCCTGCCGCTAGCTGTCTGGGTGGTGGCAATGGTGCCCCCACCTGTGCCGCTCCTGCTTCCAACTGCGTTGGTGGTGGACTCGGTGCTGGCAACGGTGCTCCTAACTGTGCCGCTCCTGCTGCCAATTGTGTTGGTGGTGGGCTGGGTGCTGGTAACGGTGCTCCGACCTGTGCTGCTCCTGCTGCCAACTGTGTTGGTGGTGGACTCGGTGCTGGCAACGGTGCTCCCACCTGTGCCGCTCCTGCTTCGAACTGCAACGGTGGTGGCTTGGGTGGTGGCTACTCTGCCCCTGCCTGTGCTGCTCCTGCTGCGAACTGCGGTCCTGCCGCAGGTCCTGCTTGTGCCGCACCTGCGGCGAACTATGGCCCTGCGGCCACCAGTTGTGCCCCTGCAGCCGCTTGTGGCACGAAATCGTGCGGCAATCTACTCGGGGGTGGGTTCCTGAAAGGTCTGTTTGCCAAGCACAATTGTGCTGCAGTTGCTGACCCCAGCTGCGGAGCTCCTGCCGCAAGCTGCACCGCTGTAGAAACCCGGATTTGCAACGCCAATCCTTGTGATATTGCCAAGTTGATCTACACGTCACAAACGGCATGCTATGCCACACAACGACGTGCGGCTCTTCGCAAACTCGGCAGCCGATATGATTGTATCTGCAACCCAGAAATCATGTCTGCCTTCATCTACGGTCTGAACGATGCTGACGAACGAGTTCGCCGCACCGCTGCAGACAAGATTGGCGATCAGATTCGCAAGAACAGCTGCTGCTGCCCAGAAGTGGTTGCCGCTCTGACTTGTGCCTTGGGTGATTGCGATCGCAGCGTCCGACGCCAAGCCGAACAAGCTCTTCGCTTGTGCGGATACGATATTGTCGATGGGAACTGCAACACCTGCTCTTCAACCGGCGGATGTGGCAACAATGGATGTGCTCCTGTTGGAACCATTCCAACGATGATCCCTTCCATCGAACCCGCGACACCAGCTCCTCTGCCTCCAACGGAAAAGACCGGTTCAACCCGCAAGGGCCACCTGTCAACCCTGTTGGGAATGCGGATTTAGTCTGCAGAGACATGACACGATCACTATCTCAGACACCCTGAGATAACGTACTACAACGAACAGCGGCCTCCGAATTTTCGGAGGCCGTCTTCATTCTTTGGGGCGCTTCAACTATGGTTTTAGGGGCGGCTTTTCTGTCCAATCAATCATTGCATCTTTCCATGGAATGGAATCATGGCTCGTACTCGAGTGGCTCAGATACTCAAGGCAGGCGAAGCGGGGACCACGGTGGATCTCCGTGGTTGGGTTCGCACCAAACGTGAATCCAAGCAGGATTTTGCCTTCCTCGAGATTAACGATGGGAGCTGCATGAAGAATGTGCAGGTCGTCGTTGACGGAAAACTTCCCGGCTATGGATCCTTGATCAAACAGATCCATACCGGAGCCAGCGTGGCGGTGCTGGGTGAAATCAAAGAGTCACTCGGAAAAGGTCAGCGTGTCGAGGTGCATGCGACCTCGTTAACGGTTTTGGGGACTGCCGATCCCACCACGTATCCACTGCAGAAAAAAGGGCACAGTTTCGAATTTCTGCGGGAAAAGGGGCATTTGCGACCACGAACAAACACTTTCGGCGCGATTGCCCGAGTCCGAAATGCCTTGTGTGCCGCGATCCACAACTTTTTTCAGGCTCGTGAATTTCTTTACGTTCAAACTCCGATTATCACGACCAGCGATTGCGAGGGGGCCGGTCAGGTATTTCAGGTCACCACACTGGACCTGGCAAAACTGCAACAGAGCAAGGGAGCGCTCGATTATTCCCAGGACTTTTTTGGCAAGAGGGCTGGGTTGACCGTGAGCGGGCAGCTGGAAGGGGAAATCTTTGCCACCGCCGTGGGTGATGTCTATACCTTTGGCCCGACATTCCGTGCCGAGAACTCAAATACCACGCGTCACTTGGCGGAATTCTGGATGGTCGAGCCGGAAATGCCGTTCTACGAACTCGAAGACAACATGGATCTGGCGGAATCCTTTGTACGAACAATCGTCAAAGATGTTTTGAACCGCTGCACGGAAGACCTCGAGTTTTTCCACGAGCGTATCGAACCGACGTTGCTTCCTTCGCTGCAGAACATTGTCGAGCGGGATTTCATTCGTCTCAGTTACACTGAGGCGGTCAAGATTCTGGAAGCGTCGGGACATCCGTTCGAGTTTCCCGTCGCGTGGGGACATGATCTTCAATCCGAGCACGAACGATACCTGACAGAACAGCACTTCAAACAACCGGTGATTCTGACGGATTATCCTCGCGCGATTAAGTCTTTTTACATGCGGTGTAACGAGGATGGTCAGACAGTTCGTGCCATGGACGTGCTGGTACCCCGTATCGGCGAAATCATTGGTGGGAGTCAACGAGAAGAACGTCATGACGTTCTGGTCGATCGCATGCGGGAATGTCAGCTGGTTCCCGAGGATTACTGGTGGTATCTTGAGCTACGCCAATACGGAACGGTTCCCCATAGTGGTTTCGGTTTGGGACTCGAACGAACCGTGCAACTCGTCACCGGCATGACGAATATCCGCGATTGCATACCCTTCCCGCGAACGCCGAAAAGTGCCGACTTTTAATTCGTCAGTCTGGTTCTCGATCGGGGTCTGCCGATCAATTTTCCGATCCGGTGTGGTCTCAATCTCAGGAATTCGGGTAGAATTGCGGCCGTCGGATGAGGGTCGCTGGATTGCCATGTGGCAGTTGGTGTCGCAGATCACTTAATCACTGAGAAGGCGTTTTTTATTGGTCGTCTGGACGAAAATGAAATGTTCGGCTGCAGAGAAATGGGGCTTGCCTGCCCACGAGCTGTTCAATCAGCGCAGCAGGTATTTATGTCATCGGTTTGTTTTTCCGTCCGTCATCGTAAGCGTCGTCGGGGGGGTTCTGTTTTGGGTTCTGATCGCGGGGTCAGGCTGGGCCGCAGAAGAAGAACCAGCAGAGGTCCTGCCGAATTTACCCCTCAAGACCGGTTCCCTGGTCATCATGGGTGGTTCAGAGCGATTCAGCCACCGGGAATTTTGGGATGAAATTGTCGAGTTGGCAGGGGGCCCTGGCTCAAAAATTGCAGTATTTCCTACTGCGAATGGCGATCCGGTCAAAAATGGGGGCAGAGTAATTGCGGCGCTCAACAAAGCGGGCGCCGATTCGTTCCTCGTTCCTGTCGCCTGGAAAAAAGTGGCGCTCACTCCGGTGGAAGCGGTCTCTGACCCAGATCTGGTTGCGCAGGTCCGCGAGGCGACTGGCGTTTTTCTGATCGGCGGCGATCAGGACAAAATTGTCAAAGCGCTGATCACTCCTGAAGGTCATCAAACCCCCATGCTCGAGGCTTTGTGGAATGTCTATCACAAAGGTGGGGTGATCGCGGGGACCAGTGCTGGTGCTGCCGTGATGAGTCGCGTGATGTTTCGCGATGCCGAGTCGGTTCTCGAAACGATGTTAAAAGGGGTTCATTTCGGCACAGAAATCGATCGTGGCCTGGGCTTTCTGGACGGTGAGTGGTTCGTTGATCAGCACCTCTTTGTCCGCGGTCGATTTGCCCGCACGCTGGTTGCCATGCAGGATCAGGGATTTCGCTTTGGGATCGGTGTTGATGAGAACACCGCCATCGTTGTCACCAATGCCAAAGATGTGCGGGTGATTGGCCATAAAGGGGCGCTCGTGCTGGATCTGTCGCAGTCAGAACATGACCCGGCGCTGGGGCGATTTAATCTCAAGAATGCGCGGCTGACCTATCTCGACAGAGGTGACCAATTCGACCTGAAGACGCGTAAGGTCCAGCCTTCCCAGGAAAAGCTCGACGACGAAAAGCTCGACCCCAAGTCACCCGAATATCGGCCCGCGCGGAGGCGCCCGTTGTTTTTCAACGATATGCTCGGAAATACAACCTTAGTTGACATGATGGGAGCCTTGATGGAAAGTGTCAGCCCTGTTGCCATGGGGTTGGCGTTCGACGGATCTGCGGCGAGAAAACACTCGGTCGACGGTTTTGAATTCAAATTTATCCGAGATGATGAGACCGTGGCGTGGTACACCGAATCCTTTGGAGGCGATGACTACACGATCGTCAATCTGCGGCTCGATATCCGCCCTGTCCGCATCACCGGGCCGCTTTATGAACGAGACGATTAACTCGGCCGGTCACATAACTCGGCCGGTCACATCGGAACCTCCTGGTACGATACCTCGATGGACCATCACCTCGGACAAGGTCGCCCATCCCGGATTTCCCGCTGAAAAAACTTCAAATCCAGATGATTGGCAAGGCGATTGACAGGATCCAGGTCGAATCAACAAAACGTCCGGCTGACGGGATTCATCGCGGTCACATCCACTCATCAGAATTGCGGAACCGCCCATGCTGCTTGATCAACTTTTAAATTCGGCGTTTCAATTGTATAGCCAGGGGCAGATTGCTGAAGCTCAGCAACAGTGTCAGCAAGTCCTGAGCCAGGACCCCGGGCAGGCCTCGGCAGTGTATCTCCTGGCTGCCATCGATCAGGATGCAGGGCGATTCCCTGCTGCCCTCGAGGGTTTTGCCAGGTCGGCAGCCATGGCCCCGGAGAATCCCGTCTTTATGAATGCCTGGGGTGAGGCCTTGCACACCCAGAAACGAAATGAAGCCGCGCTACAATGTTATCGAACGGCGATCACGCTACGCTCGACTTATGAGCGAGCTCATAATAATCTCGGGCGACTCTTGCACGAACAGAGCGATCTGGTGGGGGCAGAACAATCGTTTCGGGAAGCGATCCGCCTCAACCCCAATTATGCCATCGCACATAATAATCTGGGGAGCGTTTTGTTGAGGTCCGAGCAGCCCGACGTTGCCATTTCGTGTTTTCGCCAGGCACTGTCGATTCGGCCAGGGTATCCCGAGGCGGAGTACAATTGGGCGCTGGCATTACGATCGCTGGATGACCCGACAGGGACGCTGCCACATCTCGATCGCGCGATTCAACTGCGGCCGAATTATGCGAAAGCCTATTTGCTACTCGGACAGGTTTTTGTCGACCTCGAGAAGGTCGCCCAATCGGTCGCCTGTTTTGAGAAAGCGGTGGCACTTCAGCCGGATGAACTGCAAAGTCACCTCGAATTGGGGAATGTCCTAATGCTGCTCAATCGACTCGAAGAGGCTCAGCGGGCATTTGAGGCAGCATTGACATTAAAGCCAGATCACGCCAATGCCTTCGCACAACTTTGTCGGCTCAAAGCGACGTTGATTGATTGGACCAGTTATCCCGAAGATCTGCGTCAACTGAGAGAAGTGGTCGATGTCGAACTGCGGGCGGGAAGACAAAGCCCCGTCCCCTCGGTCCATGCATTTTCACTCCCCTTTCCACGCGAATTGTTGCTGAAGATCGCAGCAAGTCAGTCGCAAGCTTACCTGCGATATTGCCCGACGAATCCCGGCGAAAACGCCGAAAACCCCACGACAAACCCCAACACCGATCGCCTGCGAATTGCTTATTTGTCACGCGATTTTTATGACCACCCCGTGGCCCATCAGTTTCACAGCATTCTTTCCCGGCATGATCGATCTCGATTTGAGATTCATGCTTATTCGTATGGTCCAGACGATCAAAGCTCTTATCGTCAACGGATCGCCAGCGGTGCTGAAGTCTTTCACGATGTCAGTTCGCTCAATGACCAGGGACTGGCCGATCGCATTCGTGCCGATGGAATCCAGATTCTGGTCGATCTGATGGGCTACACCGGCTTCTCGCGAACGAAATCCCTGGCCATGCGGCCTGCGCCGATTCAGGCCTGCTGGCTCGGCTACGCGAGCACCATGGGGGCTGAGTTCGTGGATTACCTGATCGGAGACAATGTCGTTACACCCCCCGAACATGCCCAGGACTATCGTGAGGCGCTGGTTCGATTACCACATTCGTTTATGCCCACTGATCCAAGTCAGCCCATTTTGACACCGCGTTTTCACCGTGAGGAACTGGGGCTTCCTGCTGAGGGAATCGTTTTTTGTTGTTTTAACAACAGTCACAAAATCACACCGGAAGTCTTTCAAGTCTGGATGAGAATCCTGAAACAGGTCCCGGGAAGTGTCGCCTGGCTGAATGTCAACCATCCCGTAGCGCGCGCCAACCTGCGGCAGGGGGCACAAGATCAGCAGATCGACCCCGAGCGACTGGTGTTTGCGACACGAGTCGAAAATAAAGCCGCACACCTGGCTCGATTGCAGTCTGCCGATCTGTTTCTCGATACGATTTACTACAATGCACACGTCACTGCGTGCGATGCACTCTGGGCGGGTTTGCCCGTATTGACAACCCTGGGTGAAACGTTTGCGGGACGAGTGGGAGCGAGTTTACTGTCGGCGACAGGGCTCCCGGAATTGATTGCCCGCGATTTGCAGGATTACGAGAAAATTGCGATCAGGCTGGCACAGAATCAAGATGAGCTGAAATCGCTACGAGATCGCCTCAGACCAGAAACACAGGCTAAGTTGCCACTGTTTGAGATGACGCGGTTTGTTGGTCATCTCGAACAGGCTTACCAGACCATGTGGGGTCGTTATCAGTCCGGTCAGGGGGCCAGCCCGATCGATGTCGCTCATCAATCTGGCTGAATCAATCTGGCTGAGGGAAGTCTCCACGGTTCGTGATGAATATCCGGATTTGATTGTCCAGGATTTGCATCGGAAGGGACGTGTGGCACCCGAAAGACAATCGGCGACGACAAAACTTGCAAATGTGGGACGAGTTCCCTGTTGCTCGCGAGCGTTTCGGAACGAGAGTTTCCCCATCACCCCATCGCCGGCACATCGAGCCCCGGATTTTGTGAGAAGAATCCATCCGGCTTCAGCGTAAAGCCCAGCGTCGCCACCGGCATCACGGGCCAGTCTTCCAGTCGCGGAACATGGTTATGTCCGAAGACGTACCACAGCACGAGGTCCGTCTGTTCGAGCGACCGATCCGCCGCTACCCATTTGGGAAGGCCGTCGCCACCGGGATTCTGATTCGGGTATTCACCCGCAGGAAATCGTTCTTCTGCACGGTAAGGCGTAACCCAAAGGTTCTTGGACATACAGCCGGCCCGCTGCATGACCGCCGCATCGGGCTGCGCAAACGAGGGACAATTCTCGCCCGGCACTAACCGATAACCGACCGGCCGTCCCATCCGGTTCTTCGAGCTCGAATTGATAATCCGCCAAAAGCGAGCCGACGACGAATTCACGTTCCGCTGCGCCTTTGCTTCGGTGGCAAGCAGAGTTGATTCGGCCCGGAAGGCATTGCCGTGCGGGTTCTGAGGACCACGGGGTATTGAAACCGTATTGACTTCGTAAACGGAATTCTGCACGCCGTCGACAGCCATGTTGAGACGGGCCACAAACAGATGTTGATGGAACGGTGCATTCAGTTGTGGTGCGATTTCGACGCCGAATTCAGCGGTTTCACCCTTCGCCAGCGAAGTTGTGTTCATGATGCCGGTCAGTTTGACTTCGGACTGGATCGAACCGTCCTGGTAGAAGTACCAGAAGAAGCCGTATTCGTAATTTCCGACTGTGGCGATAAACGAGACGGCCAACCGTCGCGATCGCCGCGACTCGCTTTGGTTCGTCCGCCAGTCGGTATGCTTCCACAACAGCCCGACATCCTCCTCGTGCAGACAGATGGCATTTTTGATCGCGACCGAACTACCCCGACTATCGGTGAGAAAGGGATCGAAATAACGAATGGTCCCGAGGCAATCGCAGCCCAGCGACAGCGAGTTGGCCATCATGCCGATGCCATACTCGCCGATATCGAACGCATTCTTGCGGAAATGTTTTTCCGCGGGATCTCCGTAGGGGACAACCATTTCGCAAATCGCCGCCCGATACAGCACGGAGCGTTCGCGACCTTCATCCCGATAGCTGACGGTGTGCAGCACCAGGCCCTCACGCGGTGTGAAGCCGATGCGGAACTTTCATTTTTGCCAGGTGACTTCGTTGCCATCGACTTCAAAACTCGGCCCTGCGCTCTGGACAATTTCCAGCGGCTTCAACCCTTGACGCGGTTTTGGCAAATAGGGCTGCGCCCAGTTAGCGCTCTCGGGGGGTAATGGAATGACACCGTAATCCTCGACCCGCAGCACGTCCATTTTGTTCAAGTCGACGACCACCACGATCCCATCGAGAGGACGAGCGTAGCCGTTATCGTGCTGCTCTGACCGAACCCAGCATAACGCCCGCGTCAGTCGCTTCCCTGTTTCTTCGGGCAATTCCGTTCCATACATGCCAGCGGACCAGGGGTCAACCATCACCAGGTCCACGTCGGTGATACCCCGTTTTTTGAGCGCTTCGAGAAATGCCGGCGATTTCTTGATCGCCGCTTCAGACTCGATGAATTCATCCACCATGATCGGGGGCTGAACACCGGCAGGCAATTGTTTCCACGAGCGAACTTGTTTGGCACGCAAGTCCACCACAGCCTCAAAGGCGACTTCCTTCGCGGTATCGGTCAGAATGACAAACGCCTGCCGCGAGTACGAACTTCCCGGCTGGAATTCGAGCACTTCTCGTTTCGGCGGCTCGTCCAGTGTCACACTCACAAAACGGAACGAGTCTCCGAGTTTCCTCCCCTGTTTCAACGTCTCGACGGCCAGCGTCACTTCGTCAGACGTCAGAGGTTCCAGCGGATGCTGTGGCACGGCACTCGCCCTCGTTTTTTCTCGCGGATCCCCCTCGGCCGCAGCAACCTGTCGCTCGAGAATTCGCGGGACAGCGATGAGTCCCGCCAGTGTCGAGGCTTCCAAAAACCGGCGACGAGAGAAGAAGAGATCTTCGTATTGGCTTTGATGAGAGAATTCCGACATACGACATGCTCCTGAGGTGGCCAAAAAACATCCCCTCGGATTGCCCAATCACCTTCGGGAAGGGGGGGGCACCGGCAACCGAGACACTGATCAAAACCGACAAGAGATGCAAACGAAAAAAAAGGGCGGGCGGAGTCAACGCTCACCGTGTTGTCACCGTCGTTCACGATGATTCGTCCTATCAGCCCCCTCTGCCGTTGAGCAATCACTCGTTGGATTTCCCTGTAAGTCTGGTAAAAAAGAGGAAATTAAGGTGGCGAATTTCACTCGATCTCATGTAACGGATATTGGATCTTTGCCGCCTGCTGATGTCGAGAAACTGGCCGAGCTGGCGAGAAAGTTCCGGGTGGAGATTTTCTTGGCGGACAATGTCTCACCGGCCGCGATGCTGCGATCGAATCGACCGCGGGGAATGGCGGGGATCAACGCCATGACGACGATCGCGCGCACCGTCTGGATGATCGTGCGTGATCTGGATGTGGCCAATCGACAAAGGGTTTGAGGGTTAATAGGGT
>CAMBQP010000214.1 GCA_945869955.1 Schlesneria paludicola DSM 18645 | reverse complement strand
ATCTGAGCGCGACGAAACCGCTGCGATGATCCTTTGAGCTTCTTGAGGATATCTTGACAAACGCCACGCTCTTCATCAGTCAACCGCACGACATACTTCTTGTTCATGGGAACCTCCTTGTGCCTGGAAGTATCCCAGAAATCTCAAATAAAACCAGCCCCGTTTGTTAGACTTGAGGGGGCACTACTCACTTAATTTCAGCCCACTTTGGTGCCACTTCCGTTGAAACGGAACAACTTTTATGGTTTGAATTTCATGGGTTGCACTTACGAATGTATCGATTTAGATTCCCTTGTATCCATCTCCTACGACTCAAATCGCAATCATGAGATCTCATGCCCAAGCCTGCCATCTTTCTTGACCGTGACGGTACGCTGATTGTCGAACGCAATTATCTGTCTGATCCGGTGCAGGTTGAGCTCTTGCCTGCTGTTACAGTGGAACCAACTCTGGCTGAAGTCTGCGTGGCACATGTCGAGGCTGGCGGTTCATCACTCAGAGAGTGGAAGAGCCCCTGCCAAGAGGCAGGACTTCCTCGTGTGCCAGCCAGGCATATTTAACAGAAATCGAATCTCATCTTAACGATGCTTTAACGTTACGGTTATATAAACTATCCAGTCCAATAGAGATATGGAGAAACAGAGATGTCGTTTTGGGTACGTGGGTTTTTCGTGATCATGATGAATTTGGTGCTTGTAACAGGCATGAATGCCAAAGCTCAAGAATCAGCGGTCAGGACGTTACGTTTTCAAGACGGCGTGACTGGCTACAAGGGGACGGTGGACCTGGAGATCTGGGCCGTGTCTCCGCACACGTGTTTGAACGGGAATCCGAACGCGAGTTCAGATGCAGACAATGACGGTGGGGAAAGTCAGGTTTTGCTTCGATTTGACGGCATCGTCGGATCTGGCGAGAATCAGATTCCACCAGGTTCGGCCATTCACTCTGCACAATTGCGTATTAGTGCTTTTGATGAGGGAACCACGGTGTATCTGCACCGAATTTTGGTGCCGTGGAAATCGACTTCGACCTGGGCTTCGTTGGCAGCAGGGATCTCAGCAGACGGCCAAGAGGCGTTTCCTCAGAAGGACGGATTCACTTTCGGCAAGATTTCCGCGAGCGTATCTTCGATCAATTTTGAGGTCACGGATGCCGTTCAGGCATGGGCCGATGGCCGGTCGAATCATGGTTGGGTTTACATCAATACAGGCGGTAACGGTTGGGACTTCTACACATCCGAGTTTGACGACGTTCGCCAACG
This sequence comes from Schlesneria paludicola DSM 18645, assembly GCA_945869955.1. GTDB lineage: Bacteria > Planctomycetota > Planctomycetia > Planctomycetales > Planctomycetaceae > Schlesneria > Schlesneria paludicola_B. Next base: position 9,346 of record CAMBQP010000214.1, on the reverse strand, counting down.
TCCACAACTGGAAGTGAACTTCACAGCACCCAAGGCTCAATCGACCGTCAGGCCGGTCGTCTCACGAAACGAGGAGAAAAAGCGATGAATCGTAAACCAGAGGTTGGAACTTGGCATGCGGATCCGGCTCATTTCAAGCGATCGCGTCGAGATTTTCTCAGGGTGGGAGCGATCAGCGGGCTTGGTCTGACCCTGTCCGACATGCTCCGGATTGAGGCGGCGCAATCGGGTCGTCCTCGTTCGGAGCCCAAGGCCAAGTCGGTGATTCATATTTATTTGCAGGGTGGCTTCCCTCATATGGATAGCTTCGATCCCAAACCGGACGCACCGGAGGAGTATCGAGGCATTCTCAAGCCAGTTCAGACGAGATTGCCGGGTCTCTTTTTCAGTGAACATATGAGCCGTATGGCACAAGTCGCTGACAAGTTGACGATCGTCCGGTCCATGACACACACGGAGGTGGATCACAGTCGAGGTGAGCACAGCATGTTCACCGGTTATCGCCCCAGTCCAGCTCTTGTCTATCCGAGTATGGGTAGCGTGACGGCGCAACAATTGGGTGTGCGAGCCGCAATGCCGCCCTATATCGTGGTGCCGACGGCTGGCAGCCAGTTTCTGGGAAGCGGCTACTTGAGCAATCAGTTCGGTCCATTCGCGCTGGGTACCGATCCGGGCCGACCGAATTTCTCGGTTCGTGACTTGTCGTTACCCCGAGGGATCGATGATTCGCGATTCGAGCGGAGAAAGTCATGGAAAGGGCTTGTCGACGATCACTTTGCCAAAACCCAGAGTGAGGACGACCTGGTTTCAATGGACAGTTTTTACCGGCGTGCCTATGAAATGCTGTCGTCGGAATCGGTCAGGAACGCATTCAGCCTGAAATCCGAGTCCGAGGAGATGAGAAAGCTGTACGGAATGAGCGGTCTGACGGGACCTCTGGCGTTTCGGAACGGCGGCGCGGCCCGATTTCTGATCGCTCGGCGCTTGATTGAGGCTGGGGCAAGATTTGTCTCAGTGACATTCGGGGCCTGGGATACGCACGCCTTCCATTATCGCGGGATTGAAACCCAGATGCCGATTCTTGACATCGCGCTGGCTGGACTGATCACCGACCTTGATCGCCGGGGGCTGCTGGAGAGCACTCTGGTCTTGGTCAACAGCGAATTCGGTCGGACTCCCAAAGTCAATTCCGGTGGCGGACGAGATCACTGGCCGCGTGTTTTCAGCATCATGATGGCTGGTGGTGGAGTAAAGCGTGGCCTGGTGCATGGTTCGAGCGATTCCCTCGCCGCCGAGCCCTCGGCAAGTCCTCTCTCTGTTGAGGATTATGCCCATACCATTTACCACCTGATGGGAATCGACGCCAGCAAGGACCTGATGTCGCCCGGCAATCGCCCTCAACAGATCGTCATGAACGGTAAAATCGTGAAGCAATTGCTGGCCTGATCTGTAGTACCATCACTGCCGGAGCATCGATCGATGAATCGCTTCTGGATTGTCCTTCTTCTGACTTGCACAATCGGTAAATCATTCGCCGGGCCACCCGTGATTGAATCAATTGAACCGGCCGCTGGTCAGCGAGGCAACCGGTTTGAACTCTCCATTCGCGGGACTGGTCTGAAAGGTGTTGGCAAGCTGCTTTTTGATCGCGTCGGGTTGGTATGCGAATCCGTCCGATCAACCGACGACAATCATCTTGTTGCCATTTTTCGGGCTGGAACTGAGTGTGCACTCGGAGAAGTCGCGATCAGGGCGGCCTCGGCTCAGGGTGTTTCGCCGCTCAAGACGTTCTGGGTTGTGCCATTTCCCGTGCTTGTTGAGAAGCGAGACGCTGAGAGTGCGATATCCATTCGTAGCGGAATGACGGTTTCTGGGATCATCAACGCGTCCGCACCGGATCGCTATCTCTTGAAGCTTAAGCGTGGTGAGCGTGTAAGCGTTGAGGTGGTCGGCATCAGACTGGGCTACGGCTTGACCGATACGCAGTTAAATCTGTTCGACCCGCTTGGCAAGTTGATCTTGGAAATCGATGACACCCCCCTGACTCGCCAGGATCCGTTCCTGAATTTCGAGGCCTCACAGGATGGTGAGTACCGTATCGAGGTCGTCCATGCGACCCGCGAGGGTGCCGATGATTATCGTTATCTCTTGTGTGTCGGCTCTTTTCCCAGACCAAGCGGGGTCTTCCCGCTGGGTGGAGAGGCCGGTCGTCGGAAAGAATTGAAATTGCTGGATCATCTTGGCAAACCCGAAATGATCTCAATCAATCTGACTGCTGAAACTCGGGAATCGTTATTTTTTCTTAGCAACTCGGCACCCTCCCCAATCCCTTTTCGAATTTCGCCGTTCCCCGATGTCATGGAGCCTGCACAAGCAGCTTCTGGAAAGATTGTCAGCGAACCTTCCGTTTGGCCGGTGGCTTTCAATGGAACCATTGAGCAGGCCGGGGAGCGTGATGTTTATTCTTTCAAAGCAGCTGCTGGCGACTTCGTTCGGGTTGAATCGTTCGCTGCACGCCTTGGAGCGCTGACCGATACGGTGCTCTCTTTACGTGACCCATCCGGCAAGCTGATCGCATCCAACGATGACGATTTATCCCACGACAGCCGTATCGTCGCAAAACTGCTCGAATCTGGGATTTATAAGGTTGAGGTTCGTGATAAACGTGGCAACGGTGGTCCGTTTCACAATTACCGGATCGAAGTCGACGCGCCTCCAAAGCGGATGACGTTGTTTCAAGCAGCTCGGAACCGTCGAAGCGTGGAAGAGGAAATTGTGACCATACCTCGTGGTGGCCGGATCTTAAAGTATCTGGGTGTGAGTCGGGATGGATTTGACGATGAGGTTCGTATTGCCGTTTCTGGATTGCCTGCCGGGGTTTCGCTGGAAGGTGCGACTATTCCCAGGAATGAGTATTTAGTACCGGTCGTCTGGGAAGCTTCCGGGAACGCCGTGACAGGAGCGACACTGGTGAGTCCAGAACCAGTGGCGCGTTCCGAAGGTCGAACGATTTCGGGTTCTTTTGAACAGCGAACCGTGCTGGTGGGAGGACCTGGCGATACCGAAATTCATACAACAACAAGCGCTCGTTTGCCGTTATGCGTTGTCGATGCGTCTCCGGTCGAGGTAGAGATCGTCCCTTTGAAGACTGCCTTGGTTCCAGACAGTCAACATGAGATGCGAGTTCAAGTCCGGCGACAATCGGGTTTTCAGGGCCCAGTCGAGATATCTCTTCCCTGTCTTCCCCCTGGTGTGGAGGCACCCACCAGCATCCTTGTGCCAGCAGACCAGAGCGAAGCCAAGTTCTTGCTCTCTGTTAGTCTTTCAGCACAACCGGGAGCGTGGCCGATCGTTGCTGAAGCCGGGCCACCCCGTCGTGGTCGAGCTGACCGCGATTCACTCTCCGTCGGTATGAATGGTCTTGGCACACCTGGGGCGATGGCCTCCCGAAAGCGATCGGCGGAATCCACCTCGTTTATACCGGTCTGCTCCAAGCTGATGAGCCTTGAAACAGTGCCCGTATTGTTGACCGGTTCGATAGATCCCGTCATTTGCGAAGTCGGTAGGAAAGCACGAGTTATTTGTCGATTCGATCAAAATCATCGCCCTGGCAGTCGATTTACCGCACGACTCTCGGGCCTGCCCCCCCGTGTCGCATCTAGCCCAGTCCAAGTGGTAAGCGACGCGGCTCAGGTCGAATTTGAAATTGAGGCGGACAAGACGACGCCGACCGGAGAATCAGCTTCCCTGACTTGTGAATTGGTGGAATCCGGTGATGGGCTGGAGCGGGTTTACCGCGTGGGTCGGGGTTCGGTAATCCGGATTGTTGGACAAGGAGAGCTTCGCCTCGATGCCAACGGCAAGACGCTGAGCCCACTGGAATCTTTACGGCTTGAATCAGGCAAATCGCTTACGCCAAGGAAATAAACCCGATGTTTGCATTCCAAACGCTTCTCTGCAGTCTACTTACGATGTTGCCGCCCAGCGGGCCGGAACCGGTGAAAATCGAGGTCTTCCCCACCCAGGTCAGCCTGACTCATGCCCGAGACAGGCAGGGGCTGGTCGTGCAGGCCATCTTCGCCGATGGAAGCGGTCTGGATGTGACTGATGCCAGCAATTTCAATCTCGATCGCCCCATTGCCAGCATCAAAAATGGCTTTCTGGCCCCTCTTGCCGATGGTAAAGCCAATTTGAGCGTTATTTATCGTTCAAGGGCAGTAAAGATACCAGTTCAGGTGAGCGATGCTCAGAAGGTTCTGCCCCTTTCCTTTCGAAACGACGTCATGGCTGTGATTTCCCGTGCGGGTTGCAATACCGGAAAATGCCATGGTGCCGCTTCCGGCAAGGATGGATTCCGTCTGTCACTTTTCGGATATGACCCGGAGGGTGATTATTTCCGAATTACCCGCGAGATGGGCGGCCGCCGATTGAATCTTGCTTCGCCTGAAAATTGTCTGCTGTTGAACAAGGCAACCGGTCGCGTGCCGCATACCGGTGGGATACGCGTCGAACCAGACTCGGAAAGTTATAAGATCTTAACTACGTGGCTGGACCAATCCGCGCCGACAGATCCGGCCGAGAGCAGAGTTCTTGTTGGAATTGATGTCTATCCGAAAGAAGCCGTTTTTGCCAAACCAGGCTTAAAACATCGTCTGGTCGTGCGTGCTCGGTACTCGGATGGAACCGACTTGGACGTCACACGATTTTCGGTTTTCGTTGGTAACAACGAGTCCGCCGCCAAGGTCGGCGAATCAGGTTTACTGACGGCCACAGGGCCGGGTGAGGCGTTTATCATGGCCAGATTCGACAAATTCACAGAAGGATCGGCCATTATCGTTCGATCGGGTAAACCATTTGAAAAGAGCGTCGATCCCAAAGCAGGCGAGATCGACAATCTGGTCCTGGCAAAGCTCGACAAACTTCATATCCGGCCCTCAGGCCTGTGCGACGATGAAACATTTTTACGTCGTGCCTATATCGATTTGATCGGACTGCTTCCCAGCGAGACCGAGTATGACTCTTTCATGGCAGACCAATCGGATGATAAGCGGGAAAAGTTGGTGGACAAACTGATCAGCCGACCGGATTTTGGTGATCTCTGGGCCATGAAATGGGCAGAATTGTTTCAGATCCGCACTACCAACGGGATCAGCGACAAAGCGTTGAAATCCTACGATGGATGGCTGCGTTCACGAATCAGCAAAGGCGAGTCGATCGATTCCATAGTTCGTGAATTGATACCTGCGGTGGGTGGGTCGTTCGATAATCCGCCGGTGAACTATTTTCAAACCGAGACTTCACCTCAAATTCTGGCCGAGAACGTTGCCCAGGTCTTTCTCGGAACGCGAATCCAGTGTGCCCAGTGTCACAACCACCCGTTTGACCGCTGGACGATGGATGACTACTACGGTTTCGCCGCCTTCTTCAGTCGGGTCGGGTACAAGGGAGCCATGGACCCGCGAGAGTTGACTATCTTCAACACGTCCGAAGGGGGAATTTCCCATCCGGTGACCTCGAAATCGGTCAAACCAAAGTTTCTCGGCGGCGATGAAGCAAAGATTCCCCCGGGAACCGATTATCGAAATGTACTCTCGACATGGCTGACAACCCCTGATAACCCAGCATTCGCGCGTAATTTCGGTAATATTGTCTGGGCTCATTTCTTCGGGATTGGCATTGTCGAGCCAGTGGACGATTCACGCGTGAGCAATCCTCCGAGTAATCCGCAATTGCTTGATCTGCTTGCAAGAAAAGCTGTCGAATACCGATTTGACGTGAAAAGGCTTGCTCGAGAGATTTGTCTCTCAAAGACTTATCAGCGACAAACGTCCAGAAACGAAACCAATCTGCTGGACAATCGGAATTTCAGCCGGCAGACGGCGCGGCGAATGCGGGCCGAAATTCTCCTGGACTGCATCAATCAAGTCACCGGAACCACCGATAGTTATCGTGGTTTGCCAGAAGGGGGTCGGGCGATTCGAATTCCGGACGGAGCGGCCCAAAATTACTTCTTGTCGACATTCGGCAGGAGCGAACGCGAGACCGCCTGCACCTGCAACGTCAAGAATTCACCTACTTTATCACAAGCTCTGCACCTGCTCAACGGCGAAACCACGGGTGGAAAAATCAGCTCGGGCACGGTTGTTCCGAAACTGGTGCAACAGTTGGGCGATCCGAACGCAGTGTCCACCGCTTTGTATCTTCGATGTCTGGGGCGTCGCCCGTCACGATCCGAATCCGAAAAGATCAAGGCGGCTTTGGCTCAATCGGGTGATCCCCAAATCGGCTTGGAAGACCTATTCTGGGCCTTGCTCAATACCAACGAATTTCTCTTTAACAGATGATCAGGTTCTCATGTTTACATCGCTTCGCTACGCCACAATTCTGCTGATGCTGGCTCCTGTGAATAGCATGTCTCAGGAGAACGTTCCGACCTACGACGGCTCGATCAAGTCGATTCTGATCAAGCGGTGCGGCAAATGTCATGGAGGTGATCAACCCCGTGGCGAATTCGAAGTCGGCACTTTCGATGGCATCATGCATGGTGGAATCTCAGGCCCTGCCATCGTTCCAGGAAATTCCGCAGATAGCCTGCTTTTTACCTTGACAGCACAAATTGAAGAGCCTTCGATGCCCCCGAATTCGCCCAAAATTCCGGCTTCCGAGATCGAATTGATCCGTACATGGATCGACCGTGGAGCCGTTGAGAAAGCAGGGTCGAATATGACAACGGCTCGACAAGGCGCTGCTGATACGGGCAGAGAACGGCAAACTCCGACTGGTCTTAAGCCTTTTCAGCCCATGACGGCAGCTACTGCAGTGACAGCGGTCGCCGTGAGTACCGAACTCGGCCTCATCGCACTGCCGGCTGTCAAGTCGATTCATTTATATGACCTGGCCAACGGAAAACCAAAAGGGCAAATTGAGTTTCCCGAGGGCGAGGTTCATTCGTTGGCATTTCATGCAAACGGTCAACGGTTGATCGCATCCGGCGGTGTAGGGGCCGACTCCGGTGCGGCTGTGCTTTTCGATACGAAGGACTGGAAACGCCTGGCGGAGGTGCGAGACGATTCCGAAGCGATTATCACTGCGGATATCTCCTCCGATGAGAAACTCATGGTTGTCGGTGGACCGCTCAAAACAGTCAAGATTTACACTCTGCCGGATGCCAAACTCATCCACACCCTTCGAAAACCGACCGACTGGGTTCTTTCGACATCCTTCAGTCCGGACTCTCTTCTGCTGGCGGCTGGCGATCGTTTTGGCGGCCTGTTTGTCTGGGAATCCAGATCCGGCAAAGAATTTCTGACCCTCCGCGGGCACACCAAGGGAGTTACTTCGCTTGCGTGGGATGCATCAGGTGATCGCCTGGCTTCAGCCAGTGAGGACGGAACCATCCGGGTCTGGGATCTCCATTCCGGGAAGGAGAGTCATAAATGGCTTGCACATCAGCAAGGTGTAACGGGCCTCGGCGTCACATCAACCGGTGATTTTGTCAGCACTGGCCGGGATCGCATGATCAGAATCTGGAACGCTTCTGCAGAAAAGATTGCGGAATTCGGACCAATCAACGATATTCCGACCAAACTTGCGACAAGTCCTTCTCATATCATTATTGGAGATTGGTCTGGAAAGGTCTATCTTCTCAAGTCAGGTAAGAACACACTCGATAATTTGCAAATTCCTGTCAATTCCTCAAACACATTTGCAATCGGCACTATCGAAATTCCTTTGCCGGAACTCGCCGATTCCAGAGCCGCACTGAGCGCCGAAACAAGTAAATTCTCCGACTCGAAATTAAATTCCAACTCGGTTGTAATTCCACCCCCTAGGCAGGTTACCCAACCCGACATCGAACGAAAGCGATTGACGCTTCGGGCCTTGGAAGAAAGCGCTGAAAGACTAAAGCAGGAAGCCTCGATGGATCCGACAAATAGTCTATTGATTAAGGCTTATCTGCAAGTTTGCGAATCGATTGTCTCGATCAAGGCCGATCTGATCCAAACCGAGCAAGTTCTGACCAAACGTAACGCCGACTCTCCTTGAAACAGACGAGAACGGCCCGTAGGATCCTTGGTCTTTTACGCCTTCCCGTCCTGTGATGGCGAGCTATCTGTTTCACTCTCACTTCCCAACAATTGTGCTTCCGTATTCCCTATTTGAACTGGGATCGAGCCGAATTTCATTCGAGGCGTAAAACAATATGCACTAATTAACATGACAATTGTAAAATGCAAGCCATTATCTCCGGAATCGAATCCATCAGTAAATCGCTGGCGTAACCGTTCAGTCTCAAACCTGGCTTGCCAGTTGCTCAACTTGCAGGGCATGACGGTGTTCGACGATCGGCTGATACAGATAGTCAAGCGTTTACTGGTTCCGCAATTTCAATGTTTGCGTCACGGACATCATCCGTTCCGCAAATTTCTTGCCGTTCAGGCTTTGATGGCCAAAGCTGCTCTTGCGCCACAACATACACGGTCGCAAACCACGCTCCGCATGATTGTTCGTCGGCTCCACACCTTCCACTTCCACAAACCACCAAAGTGCGGGATAAAGCGTCAATAGATTGTTGCAGAATCTCGCCACCTTCTTGTCCGGCGATCGACGGTCCAATTCCGACTCGAACTGCAACTCCAGGCGGGTTCGCTCCATGCGTGCTCTCAATTTCTCCCGGTCAATCAACCCTTCACGAAATTCGTGCCAATCTGCGAATAAGCATCCCACGATTTCCAAGCCCGCCCGGCCTACCGATTCAGCCGGCCCCGCCCGATCAACCAACTTCTGAAAATCGCGTTTCAAATGGGCCCAGCAGAACTGTCGATTTTTCAGATCCAGCTGGTTGTAAGCCGTCCAGCGATCGCTACCAATCACTCCTTCTATCTTCTTTCCGAGCAAGCCCTGTAGAGCGGCGAAACCACGTTTTGGGTGTATCCGGAACAGGGCCGCCGTGTCGGTGGCCGCCATCCAGAGCCAATTCCGAAGGCCACGTTCGCGCCAGCCGGTTTCATCCGTGTTTTTCACCGGGGCAGACCGGACTTCGGCCTGGATCTCTTGGTAAGCTCGGGCGAGCGAAGAGTCTGTCTGAGCTTCCAGGGCCACGATCGTACCCAGCGAGACGGGTACGCTGGAAATGAGCATCTAAAATTGGCTCTTCCGCACTTTTGGTTAACACGGAAGTTTTAGCAGCATCCTCCGCCTCAACATTTCAAAACTTCCCCGACCATACATCTGGCGTTTGATTGTTTTCAGTCGGTTCACCTGACCCTCGACCTGACCGTTGCTCCATTCGCAGTTCAACGCCTCCTTCACGGCCATTTCGTCTTGCTGAAGGCCGGATGCAAAA
>CAMBQP010000213.1 GCA_945869955.1 Schlesneria paludicola DSM 18645 | reverse complement strand
AATGTGCAGTTGCCCGATTCCGCCTCGCTGGATCGGACGAATCAGGTGATGCGGCGAGTCGAGAAATTGGCGGCGAAGGCACCCGGTGTTAAAAACACGGTAGGAATCGCGGGGCAGTCGATCGTGCTGGGGGCGAATGCACCGAATTTTGGTACCGTCTATCTGATGCTGGATGATTTCCATCATCGCACAAACCTGACGGCCGATCAAATTGCCACCGAACTCAAATTGACACTGGAAGCAGAAGTTCCTGAAGCGCTCGTCAATGTGTTTGGGGCTCCGCCAGTGGATGGATTAGGGACTGCTGGCGGCTTTAAAATGGTGATCGAAGACCGTAGTGACAACGGTGCGACCGCATTGCAAACGGTCAGTCAGCAGATTGTTGATGAAGGGGCTGAAGTACAGGGTTTAACTGGACTTTTTTCCAGTTTTCGTGCCGATACCCCTTGGCTGTTTATTGAGATCGACCGACGTGCGGCAAAGACGATGGGGGTGTCACTGTCGGGTTTATTTGAATCGTTGCAAGTCAGCTTTGGCTCGCTGTATGTGAATGACTTTAATCGCTTCGGTCGCACGTGGCAGGTGAATGTTCAATCCGACGCTCAATACCGCATGGAATTGAAGGATTTGAAGCGGGTCACTGTTCGCAATGACCACCAGCAACTGGTTCCCCTGGCGGCGGTCGCTTCCATTCAAGAGACGACCGGTCCGGTCATGGTTCTTCGCTACAACCTTTATCCTTCTGCGTTTGTTAACGTGAATGGGACACCGGGAACCAGTTCGGGCCAGGTGATCAACCGCATGGATGAAATCGCTGGCCGCGCGCTATTACCGTCGATGCGTTCGGAATGGACTGAACTGGCTCTTTTGCAATTGCAGGCAGGAAATACCGCCATGTTCGCCTTTTTGCTGGCGGTGGTGCTCGTCTTTCTTGTTTTGGCCGCTCAGTATGAAAGCTGGTCGTTGCCACTGGCTGTGATTCTTGTTGTGCCGATGTGCCTGCTTTGCTCGGTGGTGGGAGTGCTGGTGGCTCAAATGGATATCAATATCTTTACACAAATCGGGTTTGTGGTGCTGGTGGGGCTTGCCTGTAAGAATGCCATTTTGATCGTGGAATTCGCTCGTGCTCGCTGCCTGGCAGGCCAATCACGGCGTGAAGCGACGCTGGAAGCGTGTCGGTTGCGTTTACGACCGATCATCATGACCTCGTTCGCTTTCATTTTAGGGGTGGTGCCATTGATGATCGGGACAGGAGCCGGTTATGAGATGCGGCAAACTCTTGGGGTTGCGGTCTTTGCCGGGATGCTTGGTGTGACACTCTTTGGAATCTTTTTAACCCCCGTATTTTTCTATGTGATTCAAGGGATGACCAGGCCGCCGAAACCAACCGAAATTGTGAGGCGGTGACTCTCTGCCCCCAAGGTCCCCAATGTGGTCTCGTTTCAGGCATTGTCCCTGTCGTCGCGGCAGGACGACGATTTCGTTTGTAAAAACCGCCCGCTGATCCAAGGCAAATTTCGCCCGGTTGCCCCGTTTTTGTCTGCAGTCGGGGTTCGCCCCAATGGCTTCAAGCTCCCGTCAAGATTTCCCCGTGTCAAGTTTTCCCCGTGTCAAGATTTCTAATGATCGAGGTTCCCCAGTGCAATTCCGACTCGCGTTTTGGATGGTGTTGCTGTTGAACCAAACCGTTCATGCCTGGTCAGCCGGTGGCCATCACCTGATTACTGTCATGGCCTACGGGTTGTTAACGGCAGAAGAACAAGGCGAGTTACAACGGATTCTGCTGGATCATCCGCGGTTCTCAGAAGATTTCTCACATCCGAAGAATGTGATTGGTCAGGGAGAAATTGATCTTTGGCGAATTGGTCGTGCAGGCCATTGGCCTGATATCGCCAGATCGCAAACCCTTTTTCATCGACCCAATTGGCATTGGCAGCAAGGATCGTCGTTAACGATTGGCCATGTGGAGGTCCCTCTCACGCCAGGATCTGCGTCGGACGGAGCGACATTGAATTCAAAACCCCTTCACATCGCCCAGGCGATCGAGCTGTGTCGCGGTGTTTTGAAGGACAAATCCCGCCAAAATTCGGATCGGGCTCTTGCCGTTGGCTGGTTAGCGCATTTGATCGCCGATGCACATCAACCTTGCCATGCCGGTAGTCTGTATGTCGAGGGGCTGTTTCCCGAGGGGGATCGGGGTGGCAATTCGATTCCGACACGACAATCGAAGAATTTGCATGCCTTGTGGGATAGTTTGCTCGGCCCGAAGTTTGATGCTCGAGACATTCAGCGACGGGCTCAAGAAATTCAGTTAGGCCCCAATTGGAAGCAGGCCCGTGACGATACCACTGCTGACATCGATTTACTGCCGATTCCCTGGCTGGTTGAGAGTTCAGCTTACGCGAGAAGCCATGTCTATTCGGAGGAAGTGCTGGGGGCGGTGGAAGCGGCAGTGCGTGGTTCGCAAAAAATCGAGACGGTTGATCTGTCGAAAGAGTATTTGAAGGCCGCAGGATCTCTTGCCAAAACCCGCGCTGCCTTCGCCGCGCACCGTTTGGCGGGGGTTCTTCATCAATCCCTGGAATCCAATCGGTAACGGCTTATTCTGTGTCCGTTAAAGCGCCTGTTACAGTCGCCGGAAAGCTCCATATCCAACAGGGAGATTACAAGAAATTCCTGATAAAATCGGTCCCGATCGAAGCGAAAGCCGGGCATTCGTGATGAATACCCGGCTTTCTGACTTTCAGCGGTACTGATGGCAATCTGTCGGGACTTGTTCCCGATCAGGTGACGCCATTCATGGGCCGTTATTTTTCATTCGCAAGGGCCTGTTGGGCCGCTGCCAATCGGGCTACAGGAACTCGACGCGGCGAGCAACTGACATAGTTCAGCCCGATATCATGGCAGAACATGACCGAGGCAGGATCGCCACCATGCTCACCACAAATGCCGATCTTGAGGTCAGGTCGTGTTGACCGACCGCGATCGACACCGATTCGCATGATGTCCCCGACCCCTTCTTGATCGATCGTCTGGAACGGGTCGTTCGGAATGATATCGTTTTCACGATAGAAACCGATGAACGGACCGTAATCATCACGGCTGATCGCCAGTGTGGTTTGGGTCAGGTCATTTGTTCCGAAGCTGAAGAATTCGGCTGCGGTGGCAATCTGATCTGCCCGAACCGCAGCGCGAGGAACTTCAATCATCGTTCCAACCAGGTATTCCAGCGTGATGCCGGTTTCCTTGAAGACCGCTTCGGCCTCGGCGCGAATGATTTTTTCCTGGTTCTTGAACTCGGTGAGGAACCCTGCGAGCGGTACCATCACTTCGGGAACGACGCTGATCCCTTCCTTTTTGACCAATACGGCCGCTTCGAAGATCGCTCGTGCCTGCATCGCAGTGATTTCGGGATAGACGATACCGAGTCGACAGCCGCGGTGCCCCAGCATCGGATTGGCTTCGTGCAGTTCTTCCACACGTCGCTTGACCGCGTCAATCGTACTGCCTGTCCAGCTCGATAGCTTTTGTGCCAGATCGGGTTGCTCTTCCAAATGGCGATCCGAGAGGAACTCGTGCAGTGGTGGATCGAGCAGTCGAATGGTCACCGGACGACCATTCATGCTGCGGAACAGTCCGGCAAAGTCAGCTCGTTGGAACGGCAAGAGTTTGGCGAGCGCCTTTTCACGGGTTTCTTTGGTTTCGCAGACGATCATATGACGGATTTCATCGAGATGATCGAAGAACATGTGCTCGGTTCGGCAGAGGCCGATCCCTTCGGCACCAAAGGACACGGCTTCATCGGCCTGACCAGGCGTATCGGCGTTGGTACGAACTCGCAGCTTGCGATACTTGTCGACCCAGCCCATCAACTGTGAGTAACGCTGATAGGTTTCGGACTCTTCGGCCTTCATCGTCTTTTGGACGAGGACCTGAATCACCTCGCTCGGCTTGGTTTCCACACGTCCTTCGAAGACTTCACCCGTGAAGCCGTCCATCGAGATAAAGTCACCCGCCTTGAGAGTCTTGCCAGCGACCTTCACAGTGTTGGTCGAATAATCGACATCGATGGCGGAACAGCCAACGATACAGGCTTTTCCCATCTGGCGGCTGACGAGTGCGGCATGCGAGCTGGCACCACCGGTTGCAGTCAGAATCCCCTTGGCGGCTTTCATCCCTCGAAGATCTTCCGGGCTGGTTTCTTTACGAACCAACACAATATCAATCGTTGGGTTCTTCTCGTGGAATTTCTCGGCTTCATCGGCAAACAGACAGATGACGCCCGAGGCAGCGCCAGGTCCGGCATTGATCCCTTTTGCCAGGAAGCGACCTTCTTTGGTTGCCGTATTTTTGGATGCAGGGTCAAAGATGGGCTGCAGCAGTTGAGCGAGGTCGTCGGCAGGAATACGACGTTTCTGCAGGGCTTCCTTTTCTGTGATGAGCCCTTCGTTCACGAGATCGACTGCAATGCGGACTGCGGCAAAACCGGTACGCTTGGCGTTCCGTGTTTGCAGCATGTAAACCTTGCCGCGCTGGATTGTAAACTCGATATCCTGGACTTCTTTATAGTGCTTTTCCAGCTTCTTGCCGATATCGTTCAATTGTTGGTACGATTCGGGCATGTCGTGGGCGAGCGTTTCTTCGATTCGCTTGGGGGTCCGGATCCCTGCCACCACATCTTCACCCTGAGCATTGATCAGGTAGTCACCGCAGAAACCGGGTGTGCCGAGAGCACAATCACGGGTCAATCCCACGCCGGTAGCGCAGTCATCACCCAGATTACCGAAGACCATGGCCTGCACGTTGGCGGCTGTACCCCATTCGTGTGGAATACCATAAGTTCGGCGATAGACCATGGCTCGGTCATTCATCCAGCTACCAAAAACGGCACCGATGGCTCCCCAGACCTGTTCCATGGGATCGGTGGGGAAATCTTTTCCGGCGCGTGTCTTGATGAGTTGCTTGAATTCCGCGACGAGCTCTTTGAGTTGTGCGACGGAGAGCTGTGAGTCCTCTTGAACACCGGCTTTTTCCCGCTTGTGCTCGAGAGCCACTTCGAATGGATCCCCTTCGGTCTTGTCTTTGGGCTTGAGTTCGAGCACCACGTCACCGTACATCTGTACGAAGCGGCGGTAGCTGTCCCAAGCCGAGCGTTCATTGCCGGTTTGTTTGGCCAAGGCGACAACGGTTGTGTCGTTGAGTCCGATGTTGAGAACGGTATCCATCATCCCCGGCATCGATTCGCGAGCACCGGATCGACAAGAGAACAACAGCGGGTGGGTGGCCGAACCAAATTCGCCCCCCATCGATTTTTCGACTTTCTTCAACGCGTCCAAAACCTGTTGCTTCAGTTCTGGCGGGAAAGTGCGATTATTTGCATAGTAGTACGTGCAGACTTCGGTGGTCAGCGTAAAGCCAGCGGGAACGGGGAGTCCGATTCGGACCATTTCAGCGAGGTTTGCCCCTTTGCCCCCGAGAAGGGTTTTCATGGTAGCGCCACCGTCGGCCTGACCATCGCCGAAAAAATATACGTACTGGGTCGACATGCGAAGTCCTTTAAAACCCGGTCGCCTGAGCAACCGCTGACTGGAAACCAGTCGGCTCGGATTCAAGCCGACGGAGGGGGGCAACTTCAGCGCGAACAATCTGCGCTCGAGTGACCCGCTCGTTGACGAAGCCCGAAAATTAGCGATCAAACCGGCGAACTTCAAGCGTATCGAGGCAAAAGATGGGGAAGTCCAGATGCAATGCAGTGATAATTGAGATTTCCTGAGAAATCATCAGCCTGAAAGCCAGATCGTTTTCCTCGTCAGCTGTCCATCCGGGATTCATTCGCGATTTCGGGAAGGCCTCACAGTTTATCATTGGGGTTACGTCGAATTCGATCGCGAGATTTTTCGTCGCTTTGTCGGGTTTTTCTAGGAAATTCTGTCGAATCGGCGTTTCCTTTTTTGACGCAACGTGCAATAACAGACGCTACACCGGTGTGCAGGGGCTTGCCGGTGTAGGAAGATGAATGCCTGTCCGCCCACCGATAATCCTGCTTGCCCGCTGTCCTGAGGTCTCTCTTGCCGCGTCCAAGTGAGTCAAATCCGGTGACGCTCCTCGGCAACAGTGAGGTCCGTTTGCTCTCGTGGAACAAGAAAACTGTCGGGAAGTTTTCGTTGTTGCTCTCGATGCCGCGGTTTTGCAGTCGCTGATTTGGCTTTGATCTTCCCTGTCGCAGCAAGCGGCAGCCTATGACCTGTTTCAGAGAGCCGAGTGGCTCGCAAAGGACGACGATGAGCAAGAATCTGTATGTGGGTAATTTGTCTTATAATTGCACGGCTGATGACCTGCGCGAGCTGTTCAGTCAGCACGGCAATGTCTCTTCGGCTCAAGTAGTTTCGGATC
This sequence comes from Schlesneria paludicola DSM 18645, assembly GCA_945869955.1. Lineage (GTDB taxonomy): Bacteria > Planctomycetota > Planctomycetia > Planctomycetales > Planctomycetaceae > Schlesneria > Schlesneria paludicola_B. The sequence goes on along the minus strand of CAMBQP010000213.1, from coordinate 4,249 downwards.
GCGAAACTGGCCGTTCACGAGGTTTTGGGTTCGTGGAAATGTCGGATGGTGGCGAAGCCGCAATCAGCACCCTGAATGGCTTTGAATTTCAGGGCCGGACGCTGACTGTGAATGAAGCACGTCCTCGTGAAAATGGTGGTGGTGGTGGTGGACGCAGCGGCGGCGGCGGTTACGGCGGCGGCGGTGGTGGTCGCAGCGGTGGCGGCGGCGGATACGGCGGCGGCGGCGGTGGTCGCAGCAGTGGCGGCGGTGGTGGCGGTGGTGGTTACGGCGGCGGTGGCGGTGGTGGTGGATACGGTGGCGGTGGTGGCCGCTATTAATCGACCGAGCCGAACAGCCGTTCAATAGAATTACGCCCTCCGACCCGACCGGAGGGCGTTTTTTCATCGAGTCAGGATCCGAGCACGCGACCTCTGCAAAAAAGAAAAATCTGTGAAGCGATCCGAATCGCGCTTCCCGCAATCGAGTCCAGTTGCTAGAATACAGATTCGTCAAAATGTGAATAGCAGGTCATGGAGTTATTACAGCGGAATACGGAACATGCCGAAATTCGCCTCGTGTCACCATTTTAGTGCTTGCATACAAGTTTCTCTCATTCTGACGATGGAATCGCGATTCGACCGAATTGCGAATTGACGATGGAATTTAAGGACTCGCTCATGCTCCGGGAATGCACGATTCGCTCAGTTTGCTAGGGTTCATCCCAGTGGCCTCTCTGTGATGAACCGATGGTAAACAAGAGCGTTCATCGCTCTTCGAGGCAAATTCTACCCGGCATTCTCGTCGTCTTCTCGAAGAAATTCGCATTGACCATTGCTTGAACCAGCTGGTCACGCTGGATTTCTGCTCTCAATAATAGGTTTCGGCAGACCGTCTCCGAGATCGCACTGTTCCCCGACCGCGTTTCAATAGCATGACCATGAACCTCGAAAAAGTCCGCAACATCGGTATCTCGGCTCACATCGACTCGGGAAAAACAACTCTCACCGAGCGAATTCTGTTCTACTCGGGACGCATTCATGCGATTCACGAAGTGAAAGGGAAGGACAACGTCGGCGCGACGATGGACTTCATGGAACTGGAACGGGAAAAGGGCATCACCATCACTGCGGCTGCAACGCAAGTGAAATGGGATGTCACAAACGTCACAGACGCGAGTGAACCGAAAGATCAATACACGATTAACGTGATCGATACTCCGGGTCACGTTGACTTCACCGTGGAAGTCGAACGATCTCTGCGCGTGCTCGATGGAGCGATTCTGGTACTCTGCTCGGTTGGTGGTGTGCAAAGCCAGTCTTTGACCGTTGACCGACAAATGAAGCGGTACAAGGTTCCTCGAATTGCGTTCATCAACAAGATGGACCGGACCGGTGCCAATCCGGACAAAGTGATCAAGCAAATCGAAGAAAAACTGCATGTCACCCCCGTGCCACTGCAGATCCCGATGGGCCGTGAACAGTCATTCCAGGGTGTGATTGACCTGATCACCATGCAGGCGATGTTCTTTGACGGCGAAGATGGAGAAGACATCCGCCGCGAACCGATTCCAGCAGAATTCCAGGAAAAGGCGACGGAAGCCCGCGCCCACATGCTCGAACAACTCTCGCTGTACAGCGATCCCTTGATGGAAATGCTGCTGGAAGAAAAAGAGCCCCCTGTCAACGACATTCGTAAGATCATCCGCGCAGCGACTCTTGCGCAGCAAATCACGCCCGTGATGATGGGTTCGGCTTACAAAAATAAGGGTGTTCAAGAGATTCTTGATGCGGTCACTTACTATCTCCCCTGCCCTCTCGACCGTAAGATGACCGCGATTGATCAGCTGAAGAAGCCGAAATCCGAAGACGAATCCAAAGAACTCAACTGGAATCGTGTTACTCTCGAATCTGACCCGAAAAAACCACTGGTCTGTATGGCATTTAAAACCGTGGTTGAAGAATACGGTCAATTGACATACACCCGACTTTATCAGGGTAAGATCGTGAAAGGGGACAGTTACATCAATACCCGAACTGGCAAAAAAGTCCGGTTCGGTCGCCTGGTCCGCATGCATGCCAACGACCGTGAAGATGTGGATATCGCCGAAGCCGGTGATATTGTTGCACTCGTCGGGGTGGATTGCGCTTCGGGGGATACGTTCTGTGGTGACGGTGTTACGTACTCGTTGGAAAGTATCTTCGTTCCTGATGCCGTCATCCGTTTAAGCATCGAGCCTGCCAAGCGGGATGGTGCTGATAAGCTGAGCAAGGCACTCGAACGGTTCCGACGAGAAGACCCGACCTTCCGCGTGCTGACCGATGAAGAAACCGGTCAAACCCTGATTGCGGGAATGGGTCAGCTGCATCTCGATATTTATGTCGAACGAATCAAGCGAGAATACGGTGTTGAGTGCATCATCGGCCAGCCCCGTGTTGCTTATCGTGAAACGCCGACGAAAGAAGTCGAGTTCAACTACAAACACAAGAAGCAGACAGGTGGTTCGGGTCAATATGGCCACGTGGTCGGAAAACTGGTTCCACTACCAGAAGACAGCGCGATTGCCTATGAATTTGTGAATGATGTCACCGGTGGACGCATTCCGAAAGAATACATCAAGCCGATTGATGAAGGCTTCCAGCGCGCTTTGGTCAAGGGGCCATTGTGTGAATGTGAAGTGGTGAACGTGCAGATGGTTCTGGAAGACGGTAGCTATCACGATGTCGATTCGTCCGAAATGGCGTTCGGTATTTGTGCGTTTGACTGTATGCGGGAAACGCTGAAGAAGGCTGCGATTGGACTGCTGGAACCGATCATGAAGCTGGAGGTCGAAGTTCCTGATGAATATCAGGGTAACGTGACAGGCCATATCTCGAGTAAGCGGGGTCTGGTCGGTGCGACCGAAACCAACATGGGTGTTGCCACCATCGTGGCTGAAGTCCCCTTGGCCAGCATGTTCGACTACGCCAACGAACTCCGTTCGATGACGCAGGGTAAAGGGACATTCACCATGGAATTCGCCCGGTACTCGATGCTGCCACGAGGTCTTCAGGACGAAGTTGTGGAAAAAAGAAAGAAAGAAAAAGCCGATCGCGCCGCAATGAAGTAAGCACGGCTCGCGAATCCGTGTTATCAAGAAAAGAAGCCCGATCTGGCAGCAGATCGGGCTTCTTTTTGTGGCCAAACCCACTGTTTTCCGTGACCCAAAAGAGACTTAACCACCTGTTACATTTCTAGGTCCTTAACGAGTGAGCTTCTTATGCTGATTAGCGAAATCCATGCGCCTGGAAAAATTCGACTGATTCAAGCGCCCGAGCCTGTGCTGTCGGTCAATCCACCCGCGAACCTTTCCGGGCAAATTATCTTTCAGCCAGAAACAACCTGCCTGTGTGGTTCCGATCTCCCTTATTTCAATCGTTGGGATGAATGGCCTGTTGAACAGGGCCACTCGCTGCACGAAATGATTGGTACCGTCACAGCCACCAATGGGAAAAAATGGAATGTCGGCGATCGGGTCCTCGCGGTCCCGCTGATGCAGCAAGGGTTGTCAGAGCGATTTATTCTGGACGAGAATCGTGCCATCAAGATTGCCACGAACATTCCGGAAGAGCAGGCGCTGATGGCGCAGCCGCTGGGAACGGTTGTGTTTGCCCTGAAAAAACTGCCCAATCTTCTTGATCGGGATGTGGTTGTCGTTGGCCAGGGGCCGATGGGTCAGTTGATGAACGCGACGCTGAGGATGCTGGGGGCACGCCACATCATTGGAGTGGACTTGCTGGAAAGCCGGCTTGAAACCAGCCCGAAAATGGGTGCTACTGCGACCGTCTGCAATGCAAAAGTGGACCCGGTTGCTGCCGTTCAGCAAATTCTCGGAGGCCAGCTGCCAGATCTCGTGATTGAATGTGTGGGTCATGCCGATCAGCAATTTAATCTTTGCATCGATTTGTGCAAACGAGGTGGTCACCTCCTCTTTTTTGGTGTTCCCCCCCAAACCATTGATGGATTACGCTGGCGAGACCTGTTTTTCAAAAATGTGACGGTCCATACGTCGGTCAATCCCGATTTCAGCCGAGATTTTCCGCTTGCCATGCAATGGATCCGCGAAGGGCGCATCAATGTGGCACCGCTGATCACTCATCGATTCCCGCTTTCGCAACTGCAAGAAGCATTTGAGGTGTTTCGTGACCGCAAAGAAGGGGCGATCAAAGTCATTGTCAATTTTCCGGGGCGTGGTCAGGTTGCGTGACCGTCTCAGAAGCGTTAACTTATC
>CAMBQP010000212.1 GCA_945869955.1 Schlesneria paludicola DSM 18645 | reverse complement strand
AGGATGCCAAGCCGATGATTTTGAAGGGGCGTATCCTGGTTGAGGTAGGCCAACTTTCTGACGCGATTCACATCTTTCGTCGGTTTGGTGCCGCGGATGTCACGGATCTGCATGCCTGGGCCAAAGCGCATCTGCTGCGAAAGGAATGGTCTGATGCGCTGCCGATCCTGCAGCAGCTACTCAAGCTGAAACCGGATGACGCCGACGGGCTGCACGAAATCACCGCCTGCTTATCCTTTCTTGGTCAATACAATCAGGCCATCCAATCTGCGGAACAGATGTCAAAGCTGAAAGGGCATGAGGCTCGTGCTTATGTCCAATTGGGGACACTGCACGAAAATCTGGGGAATAAAAAATCGGCTGTCGACGCATGGGGTCGAGTACTGCTCTTCTCTCCCAAAGCCGAGGGTCTGCAAATTCCCGCAGCCGATTTCCTGACCACCTATGGCAGTGTGCTGCTGGATCTGGGAAGGCTGTCCGAAGCCACACTGTACCTCAAGCAAGGACTCGAATTGCGCGAAACCGCCGATGGTCGGTTGCGGCTGGGAAACGCCTTGCAACAGACCGATCAACCGGACGAGGCTTTGGAATCGTGGCGACGTGCGGTGGAATTGGACCCGCAATTACACGCCCCTCGTGAATCACTGGCGGAAGAGGCCTTGGGAAATCGCCGATTTGATGAGGCACGCCAGTGGCTGGAACCGTTGCTCAACAAGCCCGATCTTGCCAGCAGCACCACCTATCTGATGCAGCGACTCACACTCGCCAGTGGGGACCGTGAGTCCAGTAAACAATGGCAGGCTCGAACCGCAAAACTGCATCAGCGAGAACATCTGAAGGGGGTTGTCGAGCGTGTCATCGCGGAATCCCCCGATTCCACCTGGTCCCGAGCGATTCGAGCTCATCGATTTGCGGAAGCCGGAAATTGGCATCAGGCGGAAATGTTGATGCAGAACATCGATCTGGAAACCGGTGAAGAACCCTTTTTACAGCAGCTTTCAACGGCGATTCGCAGGCACAGCGGATTGCCGTCACTGGATTTACTTCCCATTCACCATTTCCAATAAACGATCTGATTTTGTTAGAATGCGGGTGTGGCGACGCTTTCAGTCCTGGCAGCAGGGACTCAATGTCATTTCCGCAATTCGGGCGAGTCAAAACGTTTCGCTTTTCAACATGTCCCTTCGTCGACAATGACTTTGATGATCATTCTATGAGAACTCTTTTCAATCTCCGAAAATCCGTGATCGTGATGGAAACCCGGTCACGGATTTTCCCTGGGATTGAGCCTCAACGATCAGTAATTCAACGATCAGTAATTCAACATGGTGGGAGCTCAGCGGACAGGGGGGTCCCCCGCTCTGGGTGGCCAGTTCTCATTCTGCTTCTATTGCCGGGATTGATCGGAGGGTGTGGTTTTTTCCACAAGACGCCTGGGCCTCAAACAGATTCCCCAGTGCTCAAGGATCCACGTCCCCAACCTTCGGTCGATGCGGGGGCCGAATTTTCTCTGGCGCCGATTCACTTTGAGCGTGTGATGAACTCGGGAGTTGATTTTCAGCACCAAACCGGTAATTCTGCCGAACGGCCGTTTCCTGCGGCAAACGGCAGCGGACTGGGGGCGATCGATTATGATCTGGATGGGGTCTACGATCTGTACTTCGCCACGGGGCGTTCATTCCCGCTGGATGGACCTGATCCGTTGGCGATGGGAAATCGCCTGTACCGGAATCTGCGGAATTGGACGTTTCTCGATGTGACCGTCTTGGCGGGTGTCGGCCATCTGGGGTATTCCGCAGGCCTCGCCGTCGGGGACTTCAACGGGGACGGGTTTCCCGACATTTATGTCAATTGTTACGGACCGAATGTGCTCTACCAAAACAACGGTGACGGCACATTCCATCCCCTGGATGAGGGGGCTGGTGTGAATGACCCCCGCTGGGGAACCAGTGCCGCCTTCCTGGATTATGATGGAGATGGAAATCTCGATTTGTATGTCTGCAATTATGCCAAATGGTCATTGGCCACGAACGCGTTTTGCGGAAACCATCTGACGAACACACGCATTTTCTGCAATCCCAATTCCGTCGAAGCAGAAGCCCATGGTCTGTTTCACAACGAGGGGGACGGGACCTTTCAGGAACGCTCTGTCGAGGCTGGGGTGGGTGGCGGTTCGGGGCGTGGGCAAGGGGTCATCGCGGCAGATGTCGATCGGGATGGTTTGATCGATCTGTATGTTGCGAATGATCTGCAGCCCAACTTTTTGTTCCAGAATCTGGGGCAGGGACGGTTTCGTGACATCAGTGAAGAATCGGGAGCGGCGTATGACAAAGCGGGGCAGGTTCACGCTGGAATGGGAGTCGATGCTGCGGACTTGAATCAGGATGGGTTACCCGAGCTGTTCGTGACGAATTTCGAACAGGAATACAACACGTGTTATGATAATCAAGGTCAAATGACGTTGCTCGATGTCAGTGAGATTCGAGGGTTGGCTGCGGCGAGTCGTCCGTGGGTTGGCTGGGGAACCGCACTGGTTGATCTGGATTCGGACGGACTGCGGGATGTGATTGTGACCAACGGTCATACCGATGCCAATCTGTCTGCGATGGGCCGCGATTCGGAATACCTGCAGCCAGCGCTGATCTGGAGAAATCTGGGAAAACGGTTTGCGGTTGTGAGTGAGACGGCGGGGGACTATTTTCAGGAGCGATTTTGCGGCCGGGCGCTCTCGACTGTCGACCTCGACAACGATGGCGACTTGGACGTTGTGATTGGTCACCAGGATCAAATCCCGGCACTGTTGCGTAACGATGGCTTGAAAGAGGTCGAAGTACGAAAAAAAACGGTGACACTGAAATTGATCGGTCGGAACAGTGGCCGAGATGCGATCGGGGCACTGGTTCAGATCAAATCGGGAAAACTCGCGACGTTTCATCAGGTTCGAGGGGGGGGAAGTTATCTGTCCGCACAGGATCCGCGAATCCTTGGCGTTTGCGACGGTGCCGTCGCCAGCGTGACGATTCGCTGGCCGTCCGGTCTGGAATCGCTCGTCCCCGATCTGGCCACGGGGGCCGAGTACGTGGTGATTGAACCCCGGTCGGGGGCCGAGGAACCATACCTTTCTCTCCAAAAAAACGTTAAAATCGAGAGCTCTCGTATCGAGCTGAAGTCGAGGTGAAAAAGCGAAGGCTCGTCTCGATGGGGCTCGCGACTCTCTGGCACAAGGATGGCTCGAACCGAATGTTTGAATTCCATTTTCCCTGATTCATGATCCTGATTCATGATCCTGATTCATGATCCTGATTCATAATCCTGATAAATTCCATTCTTCGCGATCAAGGGATGACTTGCTGTGAAGAGACATTTATTCCATTCACGTGGTGCCGCGACACTGACCCAACTTTTGCCGATTTTACTCGTCATCGCGGCGGTGGTTGGAGTGGTGATCTTTCGCGTTTCTTCGCCTCAGGCCCCAACACGAGTGACTCGCTCGGTCGAAACCCCTGATCAGACGGCCGCGACCCCCAAGCCGGAATTCCGGCCCCGATTCGAGCAAGATGCGGTCGGTTTTGTGTCCGTTGGGCGTGCAATCGAAGCCTGGAATCCGGAAGCTTCATCAGCAGAAATTGCCAAAGTCTGGGACCGAATTGGCTATCGGACCATCGAACGGATCGATCGCCAGTTGGCGAACAAGCCTCAGTTGACCGAGATGGATCGCTACTCGGCGCTCTACACCCAGGCCAGCCTGATGAACTACGAGGGTGAACCCCAGCAGGCGTATCGCCTGCTTCAGGAAGCGCGAGCGATTATTGAATCCGAGGCGGGTCTCAAAACCGAGATGCTCTACAACTTAATCTTCCTGCAAGGGGTCACTGCCCTGCGTCAGGGAGAGAATGAAAACTGTATTCTCTGCCGTGGTGAAAGCTCGTGCATTCTTCCGATCAATGAAGCGGCACGACATACCAACCCCGAAGGTTCGCGGCTCGCCATTCGACATTTTACGGAATACCTGGAGCAGTTTCCGGACGATCTTGAGGTTCGCTGGCTGCTGAATCTGGCTTATCTGACGCTGGGAGAAGACCCCGTTCAGCTCGCCCCCCGCTTCGGGATTCCACTCGATCACTATGTGGATTCCGAGTTTGATATCGGCCGATTTCGGGACATCGGACACCTGGTCGGCGTCAATCGGTTGAATCAGTCTGGGGGGGCCATCATGGACGATTTCAATCAGGATGGATTGCTTGATCTGGTCGTTACGACTTTTGATCCGACCGGCCAAATGGCATTTTTCCGCAATCTGGGAGACGGAAAATTTGCCGAACAGACCGACGAGGCGGGGTTGACGGGGCAGTTCGGCGGACTGAACTGTCTGCAGACCGATTACAATAACGACGGACGCCTCGATATTTTTATCGTGCGCGGAGCATGGGTTCAGCATCCGATGCTCCCCACGTTACTGCGCAATGAGGGGGATGCCCGGTTTACGGACGTGACCGAGGAATCGGGATTATTCGACCCCGTCAACTCGATCGCTGCGGCCTGGGCCGATTACGACAACGATGGTTGGCTGGATCTGTTTCTCTGCTGCGAACGACAGTCCAGTCGACTCTATCGTAATCTACGGAATGGACGATTTGAGGAAGTCGGATTCAAGGCGGGTGTCTGCTCGTCAGACCAGATCGGTTGCAAGGGAGCTGCCTGGATCGATTACGACAATGATGGATACCTGGATCTGTTTCAAAATTATCTCTTGCCGGATTCCGGACCGAAGCTCTTTCACAACAATCGAGATGGAACCTTTACGAACGTGACCACGTCGGTCGGGATCGAGGGCCCGGTCTTGGGATTTTCCTGCTGGGCCTGGGATTTTGATAACGACGGCTGGCAGGATCTGTATGCCAGTTGTTACGACCGCAGTCTTCGCGGCGTGATTCAGGGGCTGATCGGAGAACCTCATGCAAACCGTACGGGTCGACTTTATCGCAACTTGCAGGGGAAGGGGTTTGCGGATGTGACGAGTGCTGCGGGACTGGATCAGGTTTATGTTGCCATGGGGTCGAATTTCGCAGATTTTGACAATGATGGATTTCTGGACATTTACCTGGGGACGGGCGATCCGAACATCGAAATGCTGATCCCCAATCGAATGCTGAAAAATATTGAGGGAAAACGGTTTGCGGATATCTCGGCCAAGTCAGGGACCGGGCATTTGCAGAAGGGGCACGGCGTCGCATGTGGCGACTGGGACCGAGATGGAAATGTCGACCTCTTCCTTGAAATGGGGGGGGCCATCAATGGGGATAAATACCACAATGTGCTGTTCCAAAACCCCGGGCATGCTCATGCATGGCTGACGGTCAAGCTGATTGGCGAGAAATCCAATCGAGCGGCGATCGGAGCCCGCATCAAAATCATCACGGCGGGCGAGGTTCCCCAAACGATCTATCGCACGGTCTCGACCGGAAGCAGTTTCGGGGCGAATCCTTTGCAGCAGACCATCGGATTAGGGACCGCCGAGAAAATTTCCACGGTTGAAGTTTGGTGGCCCAGCAGCCAGACAACGCAAGTTTTTCGTGATATTGGGGTGAATCAGGCGATTCAAATCACGGAATTCGCTCAGAATTTCGAAAAACTGGATTGGAAACCGATTCCAATCCCAGCCAAATAGCTCGAAAAACTTAACGAAACTCTGAATTTTTCGTCATGAAACCCGATTTCCGTACACCGAGAGTCACATTTGCGGTGTACAGTGTGCGGAACCCCTCGATCAAAACCCAGTGGAATCTCTCGCAATCGGCAGCGTTGATGCGTTATTCGTATCATGCCCCGAGATGATTTCAGGGGAGTGCAAAGTCGTCGAGAAACTGCAAAAATTTGCCCACTCCATAACAGGTGAAACTTACAATGGCTGAAACAAAAACGTCAGAAACGGAATCCGTAGATTTGTTTGCTCCTGCCGCCGCACCACGGTGGTTGGCCGGATTCCTGGCGTTGGGGGCCGTTTTGGGGGTTGTGGGATGGCTGTTGGGGTTCCTGGATCCGATTTTGGATTCGGTCTCTCCAGAGCGGGTGGAGGTGACCGGTCGGGTGACGTTCAATGGGGAACCGCTGAAAAAAGGCTTGGTACAAACCAAATCGGAAATAAAAGGACGGATGGGGGGACTCGGCGAAATCAAGGAAGACGGGACCTTTGAATTGAGAACCAATGGTGATCCGGGAGTTTTTACCGGAAAGCACCGATTTACGGTCAGTTATATGACCTCCACATTTCCGCCGGTATCCCTGCTTCCCGACGAATACTTTTTGCCCGAGAAAACTCCTTTTCGCTTCACTGTCCGTCGAGGAAAACCGAATCAATTTGACATTGTGATGGTCGGAACGATGAAAGGCTCTGCCCCCGTTTCGGAAGAAAAGCCCGCCGTCCCCTCCGAAACGGAACAACCAGCAAAAGACGAAATTGAAAAATAATCAGATTCCTCTTTTTCGCTCAAATAGAAGTGTTGACAGGTCGGTGGCGAAGGAACAGAATGTACGGATTACCGAACTGTGAAGTTTTTCGCAGATTCGTAACAATTTTCGGGTTACGTTCCCATCTTGTTTCGTTTGTTTGAACACTATTAAAGGTTGAAAAATGCTGAGATTGATTGGAATTGGCCGCCGTCGTGGCCAGCGAGCGTTTACGCTCATTGAATTGTTGGTCGTCATTGCGATTATCGCAGTGTTGATCGCTCTCTTGCTTCCTGCTGTTCAACAGGCGCGTGAAGCGGCCCGACGAACTCAGTGCAAGAACAACTTGAAGCAGATTGGATTGGCAATGCACAATTACCATGACACCTGCGGGATGTTTCCGATCTCGATCGGTTGGAATCCCATCACCAATGAGCGCCAAGGCGCGTTTTCTGACAAAGTCTTCATGCTGCCCTACTTGGATCGCGCCAACGAATACAACGGCACGAACTTCAATGATTTTCCGTGGGATTCAAACGGCTGGTATGGGAATGCCAATATCCAGACCCAAAGCAAGCGTCTTCCCGTCTTCAATTGCCCCACATCGGCATACGAAGCAGCCGGGGGACAGGCGAACCATACCTACGCAATCAATATCGGACAGCAGATCAACGGTAAGTTCGATGGCCAGAACAACGGGATCGCCTGTTACGTCGGCGCCGGTGGCGGGAATGATCGCCCTGTGAAGATGTCGAGCGTTGTCGATGGAACGAGCAACACAGTGGCTTATTCCGAGTTCGTGATTGACGGAGATGGAACCCCCAACAAGTTCCAAGTCCACACTTGGGCCAACGCTGCAAGCGATGATAGAACCGCTCGCAACAATTGCTTGACGATGCCTGCTGGTAATCTTTCAGGTCGCCAGGGAATGCGTGGTACTTCTTGGGCTTGGTCGTTCCAGGGAACGGGTGGTGCCTACACGCATACCATGGCCCCGAACGACTGGCCATGTCACTCACTGGGTGGTTCCGACTGGCTGGGCCAGAATGGGATGTCTGCAAACAGCCTGCACACTGGCGGTGTCCATGTGCTCATGACCGATGGTGCGGTGAAGTTTGTGTCTCAAAACATTGACTATCTGACATGGGTTGCTGTGGGAACTCGTAACGGTAATGAAGTTATTGGCGAGTTCTAAAATCGCTTTGAAACCATGTAAGTTGCTATGAATTTTTCTACGCAAAACTCGGCGCGATACACTCTTTGGTGTGTCGCGCCTTTTTTATTTTCCGCGATTGTGATCAGCGGTTGCTTTGCGGCAAAGCCGGTTGATCAAGAGGCCTCGGTGAATCAAAAAGAGTCTTCGAGCAATCAAAGAATTTCCTCATCCGAGAACCTTCGAGAGGATTCTGTCAAAAATCGAACTGAGGAAACAAAGTCCTCAGCAACGAGTGCTTCTCAACGGGGGAAGGCCCAATTCCGTGATGTCAGCCGACAGATTGGACTTCGCTATCAAGCTTTTAATGACGAGGTTCCCAATCGCTATTTCCTGCCGGAAGTGATGGGCGCCGGGATTGCCTGGATCGATTTTGATCGGGACGGGTGGCTAGACCTGTTTCTGGCCAATGGTTGTGAACTGGATGGCCCGATTGATCCAGACCATCATTGCCGTTTTTATCGCAATGGAATGGGTCAATCGTTTACGGAAGCGACTAAGGAAAGTCAGGCCGGAGTCACCCTGTTTGGGCAAGGTTGTGCCGTGGGTGATTTTGATGCCGATGGGTTTTCGGATCTGTTTATTGGGGGATATGGCGCTGATATTCTCTTGAGAAATAACGGGGACGGGACCTTTCAGAATGTGACCCAAGTCGCCGCGATCAGCGATCCTCGCTGGAGCTCAAGCAGCTTTTGGGCGGACCTCGATGCCGATGGGCTACTCGACCTGTTCGTCGTGAATTACGTCGATGTTTCGCTCTCGAAGCATCGTATTTGCCACTACGGCACCGCGCGGGGGTATTGCGGACCAGGGAGCTTTGAGGCTCAGGAGGATTGTGTCTATCACAACCTTGGGGATGGGACGTTTGCCGAGGTCGCCAACGGTTGGGGCCTGAATGCCGAGGGAGGTAAGGGGCTCGCTGCCGCTGCTGCCGACTTTGACTTGGATCTTGTTCCCGAAATCTATGTCGCCAATGACATGACATCCAATTTTTTCTTTGCCAAACAGCCTGATTCCCCGCTGCGATACAAAGAGATCGCCTCGGAATCGGGATGTGCGGTGAGTGGTTCCGGAATGAACGAGGCGAGTATGGGGGTGGCGATTGCCGACTTCAATTGTGACGGACTCCCCGACATCTTTTTGACCCATTACTATCATACGAAGAACACGCTCTACAAGAACTTGGGAAAGCGACTGTTTGATGATGACAGTTATTACTCGAAAGCGGCTGCCACAAGCACCGAATCATTAGGTTTTGGGGTGGTAGTGATGGATTACAATCGGGATCGGTTTCCCGATTTAATGATTGCGACCGGACATGTGCTAGGACCCGAACAGCAACCTCAAAAAATGACCTCGCAACTGCTCGAAAATGTGGGGGGAATCTTTCAGGATATTTCTGCGGCAGCGGGCGATTATTTCCGCGTCCCCGGAATTGCTCGCTGTGCTGCCGCGGCGGATTTTGATAACGATGGCGATCTCGACATTGCGGTCTCGCAAGTCGGATCCCCCTTCGTGTTGCTGCGTAATGACTCGACCACCCCCAATCGACCTTGGACTGGCCTGACATTAAAAACGTCAAACCGGATTCCTCCGATTGGGGGCCGTGTGGTCTGTCGACTTAAAGATCGCGAATGGATTTACCCGATCGTGGCGGGTGGAAGCTATCTGGCTGCGGCGGATTGCCGTCTGCTGCTCGCAGGCTGGGAGTCTGCCGAGGGTGAACCTGATGTGGAAATCCATTGGCCTTCGGGCCGCATCGATCGGTTGGGGCCGCTGCCGCAAGGTCGATACTTGGAAATTCTTGAGGGCCAGACCCCTCGAACATCTCCTTGATTCTGTCCTGTTTTATGCTGGAATGGCTGTGCCAATCTGATGAGTCAACTTTTCCACAACCGATTCGTGCGAATTTTCCTGGGGCTGGTGGTGATCATCGGCAGCAGTGCGTTCGTGGCAAAATGGTGGCTCAAAAGTCAGTTTGATACGGCACAAGGACTTGTCGAGGATCAGCGTGGGGCTGAGGCGACTCCGCTGCTGCGTCGCTACCTGAAATACCAGCCTTGGGATGCTGAGGCTCGCATGCTACTGGCACGGGCGCTCATCAGCGATAATTCCCGCACCGTCCAAACCGTTGCCGAAGAAACTCTGGCGGTCCTCGCTCCGATTTCTCGATCCTCACCCGATTCTGCTGCCGCAAGAGTGATCGAAGGGCGAGTTTACCTGCTGTTGCTCTTGCAACCAGATCGAGCGGAACGTTGTTTTCTTGCGGCCCTTGAGCAAGATCCGCGACGGACAGATGCCCACGCGTTACTGCGGAAAATTGATGACATCACAGGGCGATGGGACTTGAGTCCCCCTCATTTCTGGCAGATCTTTGAACATGCCCCACCACGTGATCGTCGTCTCCTGCTCCGTGACTGGTACATGAGTGAATTCAATCCGGGTTCCGCCAATGCCGAACTTGACCGGCAACTCGGAGTCTTGGGACCGGATGAGCAGCCAAGCTCTGTGATCGAGCGCCGTCGCTATGAAATTTTTATGGGAGCTGAACCCGATGCCCCCCTTGGATTTACCTGCTTGGCAAACTGGTATCATCAACAGGGAATGAAAGCTCAAGCATTGAAAGCAATTCAAAAAGCCGAGTCCCTGCCCCATGGGAAGGAGAATCCGTTTGTGATCGCGGTCCATGTTCCAATCAGCTTCGAGAGCGGTGACTTTGATCAAGCGCAGAAATTGTTTGAACACTGGCCAGCATCCGATCGCAGTTACCTCTATTGGAAAACCAAAGGCCTGATCTGCGACCAGATTTTACGACAGAATCTCGCGGCGCGCGAGGCGTACGAGCAGGCTCTGGCAGCACCGGCAGGTCAATCCGACTGGCTGACCCGGCATCGACTCGCCCAAGTTCTCATGCGGATGAACCTGAAAGACGAAGCGGCGGCAATGAGAAATCGTTCGAAAGAACTGGAACTCCAAATGGAGCCAAATATCCATCGGCCGTTACGCGAAGCTTTGAGCCAGCTCGAAGCACCGGAAACCGGGAAGCTCATGTCACAGTTTTATGAACGAATTGGACGACCGCGTGAATCCCGCGAATGGCAGGCCCAAGCAGAGATGCCAGTCCGCCCCACCTCACCCTCACCATCGCCGTTTTTTCGCTAAATCGCACAGGTCGGGGACTGGCTCATTTTTCCCGCGACCAAGTGCAGTTCCGC
>CAMBQP010000211.1 GCA_945869955.1 Schlesneria paludicola DSM 18645 | reverse complement strand
ACTGGCAGGTCTTTAATTTCAAACGAGCCGTCAGCGGCGCTCAGCGCAACAAACGGATGATCAATCGGCAGATGATAGGCTCTCATCCACGGATGAATATCGCAGACCACCGAAATGGGCTCTTGTTCGGCTTGCTTGTAAACAAGCGTCGCACCCACCGTGTCATTCGGATTAACAATCGAATTGAACGAAGTCGTTTTCTTCCCGTTCGTGTGCGTGTTGTGAGCGACTGCGTCACTATTTAAGACTTTGATCGTCTGGCCGACGCGCACGGTCATGGCATGGGGAAGAAAAACACAATTTTTCTGATCGAAAATGACATTCGCGTCAGAAACGACATCTCCGGAAACCTTGGGAGCTTTTTTGAGATAGACAAACACATTCGCAAGGCCAGCATCTTTAACCAGAATCGACTCATCGGCCGCTTCAGCCGCTGCACAAACCGCCGCATCTTTGACTTGACCACCCTTCACATACAACGGCGGCAATGGTGTGTACTGGCCGGAAAACTCAACCTTCCCACGAAGCAATCCCGTTCCCCCCGATGCCACTTCGTTGCTCGGCACCTCGGCTTCCGACGAGTCCTCCGCCGGGGCAGTTGTGGTGCTTGGCTTGTAAACGACTTTAGCCTTGTAGTTTGCTCCGGTCGTAAGATCTCCAATCAGGTTTTGGCCGCAGCCGGCCATGACGAACACACAACACGCTAACACCGGTCGAATCACGTTTCTTGAAAACCCCATATCATCGGCCATAAAGCATCTACTAATTTGCATGATGTCCATTACTCGCCCCCCCCCGCAACCGGTACCGCTGCCGCAGGCTGTGATGGCGCCTTGCCTTCTCGTTCCAACAATTTGTGATAATTCATCAATGCGTCGCGCAACGAAATGGTTTGCTTCAGTCCGTTGTCACCAAACAATTCTGGATAACGTGGCTGTGCACCTGGACCCTGAGGGGGCAATGGAACTGGCATGGATGTGTAGGGTGTTAACCAATTTGGCTTGTACAACCACAACAACGTCCAATCAGGCCGCAACCGTTCTGCCGCCAAATCCAAATTGGGACCACGAATGTCTTTGGAAGGATCAGTGACCTTGACCTGATTACCTCCCACCGAGTGGCACTTGATACACAATTGTACATTTAACATCTTCCAGGATTCCGACAGATAATCATCGGTCTTCCCAGGAAATGTCGCATGGAAGTCGGCATCCTGCTGCCGTAGATACGCCGGTTCCCGTTCCGCAATCAACTGATACGGATAAGGCATGCCATCCACTGCAGCAAAATAATTTGCCAGTGACTGGGCTTCTTCGTCGCTCATATTGAACCGCGGCATTCTCAAGACCGTAGTGTGTCGGATCTTTCCTGGATTCTTCAGAAAATTAAAGAGCCATGGCGTCTGAACCTTCGTTCCCTCTTTGTAGAGAGGTGGTGGAGACATCTGCCAGGCGAGCGTATTCTCTTTGGCCTGATTCGTAGCAACGAGCGTCTTGACCAGCCATTCCGCGTATTTTCCGCCGCGGGCGGGTTCGAACGATTCAAGGTTCGCTGCGGGAAAAATGAATTTGTAAGTCGGGAGAAAATCCTTCGAAGCAATCTTAAGTGTTTCCCAAAGCTCAAAAACATACTCTTGATCTTCGAGAGGCTCTTCCGGATTCGGTTCACTCGTCACCAGACCATGCATTTCCAGTATCGACAGCATCTTCTTTTCGCCATCGATCGTAATCTCTTTTTTACGCTTCGTATCCCCATCTCGAGGAGGTCGAGACTGCAACAGCAGTTTCAACGCTTCTGGATACTCGCTGGACGTGTCCGAACCGGTTAACGCCTCAACATCAGCACCATATCGGATCCTTGGCAACTGCAGCACGTGGCACCCAGAACAATTATATTGTTCAATCAGCTGCTCGCCGCGGATTTTGACCCCCTCAGGTCCGCTTGGATTGTACAAGTATTCCGTCGCGGGTGGTTCAGCGATCAGTCCAACCACAAAGGTGGCAATCGCGTCAATTTCTTTTTCCGAGAGCGGGAACTTCGGCATCCGCAGTCGATCATCGTACGCCGATTTGGTTTCAACTGTCTTGTAATCATAGCTCCGTGGCTGGCGTAATTTTTGCCAGAGGAAACCCGGTCTGCCGTGATGTGTCAGACTTTCGTAATAAAAGGATGCAGAAAGCTCTCGATCTTCTTCCTCAGCGGATTGGTATTCTTTTCGTTTTGCATGACCAATGGCATCCTCGACCCGTTGTTGCATCGAACCATCGGGTTTGATTTTCAGCGTCAATTCTTCACCCTTTCGGATGATCTTGACGATCGCTGCATCGCCGACCACTGTTCGGCCGAGTCGATCGTGCAGATGTTCAGGGGATTGGATATTCACCCCGTCAACATTTACGATCACGTCATCAAGCTGCAACGTATCCCCTTCGGGGGCATGTCCGGGTTGAATGTTTGAGACCCGAACACCCGCGTTTGAAGCCAATTTGAGTCGTTGTACCTGCTGATCATCGATGCGTTCGTACTGAACCCCCAAGCTGGGGTTCCCATGATGATGAAGATACTCATGAATATGCTCGAACGCCAAACGCGAACGATCCTTCTTACCCCAGTCCTGCAAGGCTGTCCCGACCGGGCGACCGTTTTCGAAATTGGGAATTTCATGACAGCCGTAGCAACCGTATTTCGTAATGGTCTTACGACCCACGTAAGTCAATTTACGCTGCTTCCATTCCTCTGCCGAAAACTCCCCTTTGGGGCCCGCGAGTTCGATTTCGTCCGTCTTAATGCTTTCCCGTGGGATGGGGTAGACTCCCGTTTTCAACATTTCATCAACTTGCGAAGTGGTCAGCACTTTTGCCAGCATAGATCGGATCAAGGCATCGAGAGCATTATCGTCGATGACTGGTGTTTCAAAAGTCTGAGATGGTTTGTAGCTGTCGGGGCCACCATCTGTCTTCAACAAAAACGCCGCAATATCGGCCGCCGGATCGCCAGTTGCATCGGCTTCGAGATACAGGTTCGGCATCTTGGTACGTGGGTGATACCGTTCCGGCTCACGAATCCAAGTATACAGCCAGTCAAACCCCGCTTTTCCCTCTTTGAGCTTCCCGTGAATCTTGGAAAGTACTGGACCAAAATCGTTCGTGATACCAGGGACCGAATCATGTGCGTGACACGCCACACAACCTTTGGTTTGAAAGAGCCTCTCGCCACGAGCGGCATCTGGTTTGTAACCCGCTTCTGGTGATAGCGTCTCAAACGGTTGGGACTTGATACTCAGATAATGAGCGATGGAAGCAATTTCGACTGGCGTGAACTGTTCCGCGATATGATCGCGCTGATTATCAAGCCGGAAGAACTGAGGCATACGAGTTTCCGGACGAAACCTTCGTGGCTCCTCGGTCCAATGTGCAATGAATCCCTGATCTGATTTGGAGGCGGAATGCCGCAGCGAAGGCCCCACCTTCCGCATTTTTCCAGCAACTTGCAAAGGATCACTAGCGATCTTGGCGGCTTCTTCTGGGGTCGATGGTTCCAACCGGATGTCTGGCCCCACAATTCGAGTACCATCGTAACCGGAGATTTCATGGCAGCCAAAACAACCGTAGGTTTTTACGAGTTGATACCCCTGGAATACCTTCGGAGCGGTCGAACCAAACTTTTCGTTAACGCCCAACTCCGTCACGTTCACGTGGCACTTAATGCAGCCCGATTCCTGGAAACGTTGCGGGTACATCGGATGTTCCCAATAATGGTTATCGAACCATTTATGGTCTTCTTCCCATTTCGCCATCTCAGCAGGATTATTGGGTGTGTGCGAAGCATTCGTAAACGAGGTCCCTGACCCCTGCCCTTCATGACACACCGTACATCCGAATTTTGGCAGCGGATGAGGGCTGGTAGAGTTCAAATACAGATCTAGCCGTGGATGGGAAGCAAACGGATGTGGGTATTTTCCATCCTTTTCGTCTCCCAACGGATATGCAGGCGAAGCTTTACCTTCCACCGAATCGATCATCGCATGACATGTACGGCAACGATCAAAACGAGAAACTTTGGACATTCCGCCAAGATCAATCTCGAGTTTTGGCATCCAATCCTGAGTAATTCGTTCACGTCCGTTGAACCCATCAACAATTGGCAATTGCATCAACTGCAACTTCAATTTCCGCAACGTTCCATCAAGTTTCGACTCGGCAGTTGCGGTTCCATCCCAATTTTTGGTTTGCGGATCGATTTTCTGGACAGTCGCGTGGATCAGACTGACTTCGGCTTCGATCGCCTTTTTCTTGGCAACTACCTTGTCTCGTTCTGCCGTTAAAGCGTTGACCTGACTCTTGGCGATGTCAGATTCGTACGCGAGTTGTACGAACTCGGCTTCTTTGATCTTCACTTCCGATTCAATCGAACTGAACTGTGCCTCGAGCGACTTGAGCTGGGGAACGTTATCCCGAACTCCAAGATTATAATTCGCTCGGGCGACATCACGCTCCGCACGACGCAACTTAAGTGCTCGCATGTGGTTGTCGAGTTTTTCTTTGGCCGCTTTGGCGGTCTTCCCCAAAGTTGCCAACTCTTGATCGTGCGCCTTTAATTGATCGGTCGCTTCATCAACCTGCTCCTTCAACGTTTGAACGTTCGATTGGAATGCAGGATCATTGACAATCCTGGCCTCACGGGCCCGATCCCGTTTCGCCTGTAATGAGAAAGCCTGACGTTGGTATGTTCTCCATTCGTCATTGTAATCGGCCCACATCATCCAAACGGTGACAGCAAGCAAGAGGACTGCGCTCGCGCAAAAGACACGATGCATCAGTTTTGGACTGCGAAGATAATCGTCGGTCGCCGGCATGATACCGAACCATCCTTAAGTGTCATCACAGCGCCTGAAAGCACGCCCAATTGCGAACCCACACGACGCCAAACAATTTCGAAATTCAAATATTGAAGAACCATTCAGGAATCGCCACGATGTATTTTAGATTCACCGCCCAGCGGAGAACCATTTTAATCGGCAGCGACATCATCATTAGCATCAGGTTCGCCAGTACCATATATCGGAGAAAACCCATTCTCACGAAATACGGCTTGAAGACCGTCGCTGCCATGATGTTTGGCAACGCGACCAAATAGAACACCACAGCTGCCAGACCAAGCCACTCACGCATTAAAATAATGGGCGCCTGCTGTGCGAATGACGCGCCAGCGGGAACCGCAGGGAGTGGTTGACCCAAACCCTTAATCCAGAACAACTCAGACAAATTGATGTTGTTCAACAACTCCAACTTATGCACATCCCAAAATTCATATGGACTGAAAAAGTTCCAGTTTGGTCCCCGCAGGAAGGTGCCCAACACAATCATTGCCACCCACAATGGCAGAAATCCGAACAAAAACGTGGAGACCGCAAACTTACGTTCGTTGAAGGTGTAATAACCGTTTCCCATTTTATTGAAGTCAATATACGGTACCGCCATTAAACCGACCAGAATCACACTCGGCAGCACGACACCGGCCATCCAAGGATCAAAGTATACCAGCATTTCTTGCAAACCAAGAAAGTACCAAGGTGCTTTTGATGGGTTTGGAGTCTTCGCGGCGGACGCGGGTTCCTCCAGCGGGGCTTGCAACACAATGCCCCAGGCGATCAGTACCGCTGTGACCAGTACCATACAGACCAGTTCCGTGTAGACCAGATCCGGCCAAGTAAGGACCTTTTCGCTATTTTCTTGCTCGAACAGCGGCCGTCCTGCAGCACGACGGTCATCGTTGTCCACAGACTTTTTGAAGTACAGCCACGTGAAGAAACCGACGATGTACAGCATCGCGACAATTGGCACATTGTCTGGCTTACCGACAATCTGGCGGAAGTCGTAATCGGTCACACTCAGTGCCAGAAACAACAACGACAGATTCAGCAGGATCCAGCCCGCTGTGGGGGTGGTCCACCAACGTCGCAGCACGATCATCAATACATAAATCACCGTCGACCCGACGAAAAACGCAACCGGATTCGACGCGCGATTAATCGGCTCTTTTAAAATCTCAGGCATGAGCAGCGAGAACTGCTGGGGATTCTTCCAGCCGGTCAGGTGCGTGATCGCGACCATTAACAAAATTCCGGCGTAGACAGCCCAAAACGTCGCGTAGGGTATCTGCTGACCCTTTCCCAGGATTCCTCCCAGGCTGAGTTGGCAGTTGCCATCAATGGCGTAACTCCGCTTCACCCAGACGGCGTTCATTAAGAACATCAACAAATAGACCCACCCTAAGCCATAGATGACTGAAGATGTCAGATCGGGATTATGTGTTAAATGAATCATAGTACTTAATTATCTGCGACCCAGCGAGGTGAATGAACCCTGTTTGCCAGAACACGATTTTGTCAATTTTGCCAGAACACGATTTTGTCAATTTTGCCAGAACACCAATTTTGCCAGAACACTCATTCCCAGAAATCCTCCCAGCGATCGCTTTGACGACTCACAATGGTTGGCTGATTCCGCCATCCTTCCGCACTCGCCAGAAGTGAACTGCAATCAGTAGTGACACAACCAGAGGTATTGCCACGCAATGCAAAATGTAGAAGCGATTCAGTGTTGCTTCGCCTACAAATCGACTACCCAACAAAAGAAATCGTGCATCACTCCCATTGGTGATCAGATCATAACCTCCAATGTTCAGCAACTGTGCTCCAGGGCCTTCGTATCCCAGAAACGGGGTGGCTCGAGCCATGTTTGACCCAACTGTGATCGCCCAAATCGCCAATTGATCCCAAGGGAGCAAATATCCAGTGAAGGACAAGAGTAGTGTCAAAACCAGCAACAGGACGCCAATCACCCAGTTGAATTCGCGAGGCGGCTTATAACTACCAGTCAAAAACACGCGATACATATGTAGCCAAACTGTAATCACCATCGAGTGAGCAGACCAACGATGAACTTCTCGCATGATTCCGAGTGTCGTGATGTCTCGCAGCGCCAAGATGTCGTTGAAGGCGAACTCGAGTGTCGGCCGGTAGTAGAACATCAACAGCACGCCGGTAATGGTTTCTACCAAAAACAGGAAGAAGGTAATCCCACCCATACACCAAGTGTATGATAGAGCGATCCCTTGCTGCTTAATCGATACAGGGTGTAGATGCAAGAAAAAGTTGGTGAGCATCACCACCACGCGATTTCGGCGGTCCACTGGAGCCGGATGGCGAAATACGCTCTTCCAGATCTGCGATCCACGAATATAGTCACCAACTGACATCGATCGATCCCCGACTGAGTCCTGCCAACGCCGAACAATAACCTAACCCAAACCACCGCACACTAAACAACTTCAACATAGGATGTGGCATCCGCCCACTGTCCCATTTCCTCTTGATATTTCACGCTTTTATTCACTTCTAACATTCCATCCCCTGCAATTCTCAGCCCCATCCGCTCAAGCGGACGAGGGGCAGGGCCTTCGAAGTTAATCCCCGTCATGTAAAAACCCGAGCCATGACACGGGCATTTAAACTTCTGCTCGCCATCCAGCCAATTTGGCGTACAACCGAGATGCGTACAAACCGAAGCCAGGGCGAAAATCATATTTCGACCTTCGTACTGATCCGTATGCACAATCCAAATTCCAAATTGATCTTTCCATTTGTTGGAAACCGTGTTGAGCGGATAATCCGAAAGCGGCCCAACCTTGAATTTTGATGGGGGCTCAACAAGCACATTGGGAAACATGAAGCGAGCTGTACCAAGCGTCCAGATTCCGCCAATACCGGCGATCGCAGTCCATGCGGCTGCAAACGGAGTAAGCAAAGCGGCCCAAGCGAGCAAACCCAGCCCATACAGTAAACTGCTGTCAGTCAAATAACCCAAGAGCAGGAAAAGACCGCTGAGAGTTGCGACGGTCGTTAAACCAGCCAACCCTCGTTGCGTCGTGGTCGGCTTGGCACCTTTTCCCGCAGCGACAGGCTTCGCTGGCATGGGTGGTGCCGCCACAGGAACTACGACTTTGGCGACCGCTGCGACGGGTGGGGCAGCAGATCCTGCAGCTACTTTCGCCTCGCGCATCTTCTGCAGCATCTCTTGGGGCGACAACTTCGGGCCAGTAGCAACTGCCGCCACTGGGGCTTTCGGAACCGCCGCTGCTGGGACGATTGGCGCCGGCGCTACCGGTGCTGACGTCGCCACAGGAGCACTGGCGGCAACGCCAGCAGGCTTGACGCCGCCAGCTCGAATCGCAGCCATAATGTCTTTTGTGGATGATGGCTTAGGGCCCGCATCGACTGGTTTGGTCGCAGCGACTGGAGCCGTGACGGTCGGCGAAGTAACTGCGGGTGCAGCCACCGGTTCGGCCGGGGGGATCTCAGCCGTGATAGCAGGCGTTTCCGCTTGTGCTGCTGCCGCAGCCGCTTTTTGGGCTCGGATTTTTGCGAGAATATCGGCAGTGGAAGGTTTTTTCTCTTCCATGTTGCTTTTGACCCGGAACGAGTGATTCGTGTGCAGAAAGGACGATCCCGCCTGTTGCAAAGGCGCGTCTTGATTGATTCTGGCAACATACTCACGGGCTGACAACCAATTGTTTACAGCCCCGCCAGAATTTCCCAGAAGCAAGAAACATTTATGGTTCACCAACTTGGGTATTCCCGCTTCAAGGAACACTTTTCGTTACGATGAGTTGCGTTCGTGGATGCGCGTCGGCGAGGGACCCCTCGGATTTGTTACAATGGAGTTCGTCACAATGGAGTTATTGAACGGCTTGTCGAGCAAACGAGACTGCCTCGGCACAAAGGCTGCGAGCCGCATGGTCGCTTGGAGCTTCTGCGATCACACGGATAATCGGCTCGGTGTTACTCGCTCGAACCTGAACCCAGCGATCGGGCCAATCAAGTCGCAATCCGTCCCCCTCGGTCGCGCGGGCATCCCCATACGCAGTTCGCAATGCACCACAAGCGCGATCGACTCGTTCACGCGGGCAGTGCAATTTGTCTTTAATAATCGAGTATTGGGGAAGTGAATCGACCCAGGTGGACAGCTGACTGTCAGGCGAACCAGTCCGTTCATGTTTTTGGGAGCGGCGTAAGGCCAATCCATCCAGCACATAGGCCATGCTGACAAAACTGTCGCGAACGAACCCCACCTGTGGTTCAATCACGCCGCCATTCCCCTCTCCCCCCAGAATCGCTCCCACCTCCAGCATCTTCGCGACGACATTTGCCTCACCGACATGCGATCGATGGAACGGGCAACCATACTTTTGGGCCAGATCGGCAGTAACCCGGCTGGTGGAGCCGTTCACCACCACCGGTCCTTTTTTTCTCGACAAAACGTGGTCAGCAGCCAGTCCCAGGGTGAGTTCTTCACCAATGTACCGACCGGTATTATCGATGATCGCCAGTCGGTCGGCATCCGGATCTTGGGCAAAGCCGACATCGGCACCATGGAGCGTGACAGCAGTCGCTAAAGTGATGAGGTTTTCTTGCAATGGTTCAGCGGGGTGTTCGAATTGGCCGTCGGGATCACCCCCCATCACGATCACTTCGCAACCGAGATCCCTCAGCAACGAGGGTCCCAGCACACTACCGGAACCGTGGTTACAGTCGAGCACGACCTTAAATCGACAAGCCCGAATGGCCTCGACATCGACCAGATTGAACACACGTCGCTGGTGCTCAAAGCCCGCATTGGCAATGAGCTCGACGGACCCCAGTCCTGACCATTTGCGATAGGCCGGTGTGCCCGTCAGGACGCTTAACAGCCGCTCACCCGCTGCCTGATTGAAGACAGATCCCTGAGGCGAAAATGGCTTTAAACCATTCCACTCGATGGGATTATGACTCGCCGTCAACTGCAACCCCCCCGCCGCTCCCAGTGCAGTGACCATTACGCCACAGGTCGGGGTGGTTGCGATTCCCAAGTCGAGCACCTTGCAACCGGTTGCCATTAAGCCTGATAGCACGGCGTGTCGCAGCATCTCACCCGTTGAGCGTCCATCACGCGATAGAACAACGGTTCCACCATCCACTACGGTCCCGAGTGAAGCAGCAAACCGCGTAACGTACTCGGGGTCCAACCCGTCCCCGATGATGCCGCGTAAGCCGGAAATACTCAAAATTCGCTCTGACATGTCTCATCCTTGAAACAAGAGTTCACCAATGGTCCACAGTCTAGCAGAAATTCAAGAAGACTTGAATCTGAAAACAGGCCGGAGACGCGTGTCGTCCGACCTGTGATTCCGTAACGGTTAATGATTCCCGCAAAATGTCTGGCGACACGAGATGTCTCGCAACACTACCGATACATGCTTCCACCAAAAATTCGTGCGGCAGTATAGTACAAACGAGCTTTACGATAACAGGCTTTGGGGCGAGAGGAACACTCGCAGGCAGCACGCATGTTGCACAGGAATTGGCGGTCACATTCCTGGCGGGAAACTCCGCTGCCCGAATAGCAGGCATCATGAGCGGCACAGGCAGGACGGAAATCAGCTCCATGAAACCCTTGCGGAATCAAGCGATTCCCACCCCAGGGATTACCCGGGCCACACGGACGCCACGGGGGACATTCCGCCTGAACAGAAGATCCGTTTGCCAGAAATATCAACGCAAGCAAAGCCATCGTGACATACAGACGCATCATTCCACCTCACATTTTCCAAAGTTGCAGCAAAACCAATTCGTGTTGGACGGGGGTGTCGAACCCTATCCAACAGGAATGCTGGCAGCTTGGCAGCGAATTTTCAAGCTGGGAAGGAAGGTTGTTGTAAGTAAATTGAGTTACTTGGCGTGAATAAGTTGAGTTTACCGTTATTCCGGGGTCGATTCAATCCGCACATTGGGCGGTCGGTAGAACAGGGCCACGGGCAACATCAGTGCCGCTGCCAGACCAAACAAGCTGGCATATGGGAGCAACAGCCAGTCGACAAGAACGATTCGCCCCAGAAAACAGACTCCCCCCGCAGACGCGATTCCGATCCAGTTCACCAGATTATTTGCACCGATGATCCGCCCCTTTTGCTCACTCGGCGC
>CAMBQP010000210.1 GCA_945869955.1 Schlesneria paludicola DSM 18645 | reverse complement strand
CGACATCTCCGCCACCGATTCCTTGAACAGACTAATGTCCTTGAAGCCGCGTTCCTCAACAATCGGCTGTTTCACGGGTTCGGGCTTCGTGCGAGGCGATGTCTTCACCTCGTATCGTGGCGGTCGGGACAGCTGTTTCCAAGCGGTTTTCGGTAAATCGTTGGCCAGAGGAAGTAAAATACGGGGACACTGTCACAGGTGCAAAATGGGCTGCGATTTTGCTCAGGTCGTCTGAATCACCGGTTTTGATCGCGTTTGATTGGGAGCGGAATGATGGGGTGGATGGCTCGAGCAGAAGTTTTGTGCCTGATGAGGTTGCGGTGGTGCTTGTGATGAATCGCGGCAGTTTTTCGCTTTCAGAGTGCGGGAACTTGCCATCCTGACGAATCATTGGATTTGATTTTGAGGTCTCGTCTCGATGTGATGGCGGTTGGGGGTGATACCGCGGTGGCTTGGCGGTGGTTATGGATTTGTTCGGTACGGAAAAATTCGAGCGGGATATCTAGAAGAACCGAATGAAGGGGAACTCCATTCCTTCCGAAATGACACGCGTGGAACATGAGGGACACAGATTTTTTTCCTGAATGGGTCCAAGAATGATGATCTGAATCTGTTGGAGGCGCGCTTGAAATGATCATTGTCTTGTGACGAGCCTCATCACGCGGAGCGATGATGGCTACGTTGACCACTTTCGTCTCGTCAAAGCCGCTGGCGGCTTCACTAACGATAGGGGTAGTCAGGACTGATTGCATTCAGTCCCCCGCTCCCTCCGAACCGTACAGGCGGTTCTCCCACATACGGCTCTTTATACGGATCTTTGGTCAGTAGGTTCCGATGGATTGAACGAAACGCATGTGGGCCACGTTCAGGCTTAACAACCCACATTCCGTAAACCAGACGATCGCCACCAGCCCACCCCCTCGGCGACGCCCCTGAAGGCGCGTCGCTGAGGAATTTCCAGTAGCGGATCCCGTCGAATCATCACTTTTTCGCGAAGGGATGCACAAATACGTCGAGATAGATCACCAGGAACATCAAACTCAACAGAAAGGCAAAGCCCACATAGGTGGCTGCGATCATGACCCGGTCACTTGGTCGGCTTCCTGTGACCGCTTCCCAGATCAAGAAGATCATGTGCCCGCCGTCCAAAACGGGAATCGGCAGAAAATTGAGTACCGCCAAGTTGACGCTGAGGAATCCCAGGAACAGCAGCATGGGAATCCAGCCTTGTTGTGCAACCTGGTATGCCGCCCCCGCAATTCCCAGTGGGCCATTCAATTCTTTGTAAGAGACTCGCCCCACCACCAGGCTGCGTAAGGTCAGATAGATATCGACGGCAGAGCTTTTTGTCTTCGCCAACGATTTCCAGCAGGCATCCGTGAACGAAGTCGCTTTCTGAATCGGCCTTTTCAATTCCAGCTGCAGCCCAAGGATTGGCAATGGCCAGTTCGTGTCCGGTTGCGGAACCAGTTCGGCCTCCTTGGGCTTCCCTTCGTCACTGAAGGTCAACGTGACTTTCCGTTGTGGCAAATATTGGATCAGCCAGAAGGCATAGGCACCGTTGTTACGATGGGCCTCATCAAAATTGACCGTAATGACGGCATCCTTGTCAGGATCAGTGGAACTGGTGGTCTCTGCGGGCCTGGTCAGAGTCAATTTCTTCAGTGGTCCTGGCTTCACCCCACCCTTGTCAGCGGTTCCGCCAGGCTCGACCGTTAAGACCACAGGAAGAACATGGAATGCGGCACCAATCGCAGGAATCGACAGGGGCTCTCCTTCGAGCATCGGTTGGTCAAGCCACCCTGGGGTGTCGTCCGGAATCAGCCTCAGGCTGACACTCTCTTGACCACCACCGACAATTTGCCGGGTGACGATGACCTCGATCTCTTTTCCCGCTCGTTTGGCAAATTCATTCGGGAGCTTCAACGGGTCGAGTTGAGTCCCGATATTCAATCCATCCAGATTGGCAAGCTTATCACCCTCTTTCAGTCCCGCAGTCTCGGCGGGTGACCCTTTTCGTACTGCTGCAATCGGCCCCGAATCGAGCGTCAGCCCGAGTGTTCGGAAGAAATTGTCAGTAATCGTAATGGTTTCCGCCGTGGGGCTGGCGAGCGGTTTGCCATCCTTGTCATTGATGCGGTTGACCGTGATTTCCAGGGATTTTCCCGATTGCAGAGCCACCTCGCGATGGAATTCCACCGCGCTCGTGACCTCACGATCACCCACCTTGGCGATTTGGTCCCCCTGGCGAAAGCGAGGTGTTGCGCGGCTGGCCGCAAGACCAGGTATGTCCCCAAAAACGGTAAGACCCTCGATTTGCCGGACACCGATCTGAGGGTGCAACCCCTTCGCTTCGGGTTCGACCAAGATATGAAATGGCTGACCGTCCGCATGTTTTCCTTCGAGTTTCAGTGTCCCCGAAGATAACGCGACACCCATTTGCAGCTCTTGATAGGTCTGGATGGGTTGGTCATTGAGCTTTTCGATCGCGTCGCCCGCTCGCATGCCCGCTTTCCAGGCAGGCATCCCGGGACGAACGTCACCGATCGTCGAGGGTGGTGACGGAAAGCCAACCTGGTACGAAATCAGAAAAAACAGGAGCGCCGTCAAGACATTCATCGTGACTCCGGCCGAAATAATCGCCATCCGCTGAAAAACGGTTTTGGCAATGT
Source organism: Schlesneria paludicola DSM 18645 (assembly GCA_945869955.1). Classification (GTDB taxonomy): domain Bacteria; phylum Planctomycetota; class Planctomycetia; order Planctomycetales; family Planctomycetaceae; genus Schlesneria; species Schlesneria paludicola_B. The sequence goes on along the minus strand of CAMBQP010000210.1, from coordinate 8,365 downwards.
ACGACCGGGGATCCTGAGCGATCTCTTCATTCGTGAGCTGACTTGGGTCCGCGTCGTCTTGACCGAGCATCTTGACGTAGCCGCCAAAGGGAATCAGCGACAACGCGTATTCGGTTTCCCCCCATTTGCGGCTGAAAAAGACCGGCCCGAATCCAATACTGAATCGTTCCACGAATACATTACACCACTTGGCAACGGCAAAATGCCCAAGCTCGTGCAAGAAAATGACCAAGGCCAGACCCAGTGCGGCGATTGCGATATAGGGCGCATTACCTGCCAGTTTCATCAAATCGACTGCGAGGACTTCCACTGTTGCATCTCCTTTCGTGCCCATTCATCCAGGCGGAGCAATTCCGCTAAGGTTGGCTGGGCATCGAAGTTGTGTCCGTTCAGAATATCACCACAAGCCTGTGGAATTTCTGTAAATTTTAAACTGCCATCTAAAAAACGCTCGACAGCGACTTCGTTCGCTGCATTCAAGACGGAACCACAGGTCCCCCCCCGCTTGGCCACTTCAAAACCCAAACGCAATGCGGGGAAGGCATCGAGGTCAGGTGGAAAAAAATCGAGTTGGTGCGACTGCGACCAATCCAGCCTTCGGATCGTTCCCGCCCATCGTTCCGGGTAGGTTAACGCATACTGGATCGGAAGTTTCATATCCGGCGGTGAAAGCTGCGCCAGCACACTTCCGTCGACGAATTCCACAAACGAATGAACGATCGACTGCGGGTGAATCATAACGCCGATTTCATCCACCACCAGATTGAACAGCCATCGCGCCTCGATCACTTCCAGGGCCTTGTTCATCATGCTGGCCGAATCGACCGTGATTTTGGGGCCCATCTGCCAGGTGGGATGTGCCAAGGCCCGTTCGATCGTCACTTCGCGCTCCAGCCGCTCTTTGGACCAGCCGCGAAATGGTCCGCCGCTGGCGGTCAAGACGATCCGCTTGAGGTCACACCGTCGACCACCCTGTAATGCCTGAAAAACAGCACTATGTTCGCTATCGACCGGAATCAACACCGAGCCGGTTTTCGCCGCGAGTTCCATCACCAGTGGGCCCGCCACGACCAGCGTTTCTTTATTCGCTATCCCGACCCGCTTGCCCGATTCGATGGCCGCCCAGGCACCACGTAGTCCCGCTGCGCCGACGATGCCACACACCACGGTATCGATCTCAGGATGGCCGGAAACCTGTTCAATTCCCTCGGGGCCAAACAAGACTTCCGTACCACGCGGGAAGACGTTCCCCCCCATCTGGTCCCGCATCGAACTGTCGGAAATCACCGCGAATCGGGGCTGATGTTGCTGGCACTGCTGGGCGAGTCGCTCCCAACCTCGATGGGCGGTAAGTGCCGTGGCCTGCAGCCGCCCGCGATGCGCAGCGATGACATCCAGGCAACTCGTTCCAATCGACCCGGTAGCACCTAGGACAGCGATCCGGTTCAAGTCTGGCAGTTCAGAGGACACGCATCACTCGCAGAGGCCAATTTTCCAGAGAAATGCTCGTCATAACTCACGTCGTCACGCACGATTACGCACCCTCACCATCGTCCTGCATTCTACGAGCGGACCACATTCACAGCAAGTGCGACAGCAGAACAGGCCTCGTCCAATATCCACCGGAACTCATCGCAACGCCCCCGCCCAGGGGGACTCAGGGGCGAACGGGTTGCGTCCAGGCGCGTTGTGACTCACCCACCGTCGAGGGGTTCGGATGGGCTTTGGACGAGGTAATTCGGGCTCGCACATAAAGTTCATCCCCGGCAAAGGAATAAGTCGCTGTGGGTCCCGTGGTGGTTTTCAAGACCGCACCGATCTCATTCGAGTAGATCCTGGTCACCGGCAGTTCTTTTCCATTCTTGTCGAGAACCGGTTGGCTTTTTGGATCAAATCCCTTGCGGGTGCCAATAAACTCGATCGTATAAGTCGTATCAGGCTCAGCCATCACCGCGATCTCCAAACTCGATTTCGTCAGTGTCACGTTTTCCAGCAGGACACCTGACGAGGAATAAAACCGCCCTGCCTCCATGGCGTGAATCAGTGCGGCGGGATCGAGTTGTTCTGCCAGGACCATCACCCACCCCCGCCCCGGTTCGCTGGCGCGGGAGGGAATCGCGTGATACGAGTGCCCATCGTCCGTAGCCAGGCCATACAGCAGGGGCAGATCGAGTTCTGTCAGTCGCTTGGAGTTGACGATATCCCAAATCCGTTCGGTCGAGGCATGAGTTTCGTTCCCCGGATTGTTGACCCCCGGATGGCCATTATAAACTTCGAAAAAATTCTCGCCCCGGATCGGAGCCAGATCTTCGGCGGTGATCCCCCAGCCAAAATTGGGATGATTCAAGTGAATCATCATCGCCTGACGTGTCCGCTCACGTTGTGCCCACATCGCATCCACGTTGTTCTGGATCGCTTCGGTGACACTCGTTCCGCCGCGTGGTGGAATCGTTTCGAGCAAATTATTGACGTTCAGATGGATCGGTAATTTATTGAACGAATCACTGATTTCCTCACCCTGAATCAACAAAAACTTGTTCGGCTCGTTGAACCTGGCAAAGACTTCGTCGAATCGTTTCAGCCGAATTTCCTGTTTGTTGTCGGTGGTTCGCTCGTCGACCCACCCCTGCGGAAATTGAGCCTTCAATTTGTCATAGGCTTTCCGTCCCCCGCGGGCCTTGTCGATCTCGACCCAGCGATCCTTGTTCGCCAGCAGATTGTGATCGGTGAACCCCAGAAAGTCGTATCCATGTTCGCGATACCACAGGGCGATCATTTCCAGATAATCATCCCCGTCGCTCCAGAGCGAGTGAGTATGCAGATTACCCCGATACCAACGCAGAGTCCCGGTTTGTTGCAAATTCTCGGCGATGACGCTGGGACTGGTGACGGGTCGTGAGAGGCCAATTGTTGCCGCCATCACGGCGGCAACAGCCAATCCTGTCCCCAGGGAGCGAACTCGGGCATTGACCTGCATGAACTTCTCCTACCTGGAAAATTTAAACCCGTGAAATTCTAACCCCGGCGAAATTCTCACCCGGCGAAATTTTAACCCCGTTTGGGTCGGTACGAATGCGTGGCCTGACCGTAGACACTTTCTGCGGCTTCCATGATGGTCTCGCTGAGGGTCGGGTGGGCATGGATCGTTTCTGCCAAATCCCGCGCGACCGCAGCGGTTTCCACTGCCAACGTTGCTTCCGCGATCATTTCACCCGCACCCACACCGACAATTCCTACACCGAGAATTCGTTCGGTTTTGGGGTCGACAATCAGTTTAGTCAGACCTTCACTTCGTGCCAGCGTAATGGCGCGACCGGATGCCGCCCAGGAAAACTTAACCACTTTCACTTCCCGATTCTGAGCGATTGCTTCGGGTTCTGTCAGGCCACACCAGGCAATTTCGGGGTCAGTGAAGACGACTGCGGGAATCGCGATATTGTCAAATTCTGCCGGACCACCCAATATCACCTCGACCGCAACTTTGGCCTCACGAGTCGCTTTGTGTGCGAGCATCGGTTCACCGGCGACATCTCCAATCGCGTACAAATGATTGACGTTGGTCTTCAGCTGGCGATCCACCTTAATGAATCCTTTTTCATCCACCGCCACGCCGGTCGCTTCGAGGCCGAAGCCCTTGCTGTTGGGACGGCGTCCGATCGAGATCAAGACTCGGTCAAAGGTCTGCTGCGGCGCGACACCTTCGCCCGTCAACTTGGCCGTAATCCCCCCCTTGGCAGCACTTAAGCTTTCCACCTTGGTATTGAGGTGAATCGCGGCAAACTGAGTTTCCAGCCGTTTTTGCAGTGGCCGAACCAAATCGCGATCAGCCCCCGGAAGCAATTCTTTCGTCCATTCGACCATGGTCACTTTGGATCCCAGTGCCGCATAAAACGAACCCATTTCCAGTCCGATGTATCCGCCACCCACGACCAACAGCGAACCCGGAATGTCGGCCAGTTCCAGGGCTCCGGTCGAGTCCATCACGCGGGGGTCACCCACCTGGAACGCCGGGGGGATCGCCGGAGAAGAACCCGTCGCGATGATCGCTTTTTCAAACTTCAGCGTATCGGTCTTGCCGTCGGGATACTTCAGTTCGATCGTATTCGCATCGAGAAACGTCCCGCGGGCACCGATCAGCTTCACCCCTCGCAGGCGACATAATTCTGCCACACCACCGGCCAGCTTGCCGACAACCGCTGTATTTTTCCATTCCCGCAACTTGGCCAGATCAATCTTGGGTGGCGTAAATGTCACCCCGATCGCCGAGGACTCATGCGATTCATTGATGAGCTTCGCCACATGCAGCAGGGCTTTTGAGGGAATACAGCCCCGGTTCAGACAAACGCCACCGGGACGAACCCCCTCATCGACCAGGGTCACCTGCATTCCATGATCAGCCGCTTCGAATGCTGCGGGATAACCACCAGGTCCACCACCAAGCACAAGCAATTGAGTCTGCAATTCCGCCATGTTTTTGATTCGATCTCGAGGTCTATTGGGGGGACGAGAGAATAAAAAATCGCTCGCTGACGTTCCTGAGTGCCCATTTACCCCATGGGTAAGCACTCGTTCCACATCGTTCCGACTCTTTTTACTCTAATGAATTTCCTTTGGCGAGGCACGCGAGTCACCCTGGCTTTGGTTTCGGACAATCTCAAATCGCGGCATCCGCACCATTTTTGCCACGAAACGGCGGAAAACCACATTTCATCGCCGCAATTTCACGGTTCCGGATCAAACCAAGTCGGCTCTTTTCAAATTCTCGTGATAAATTGGGATTGCCCGGCTTTCAAATTGACGCCCGTCCTTGCCGATCCGTATGATGCCCATCGGAAACAACTGATGTTACCTCTGCCTGATATCCTCCCGCCCGATGATACTCCCTGGAGTTGAGCTGTATGCTGGTTTCTCGCTTCACACAGACGTTACCGCTGCTCTTGTTGATCAACTTCACCAGTTTGACCGCTGTGGAAGCTCAGGAGCCTGCGATCAATGGGACTGTTCCGGCTGCTGTGGCACCGGGAACGTCGCTCCCGTTACAGATTAATGGGGGAAACCTGTCTCCTGCCAAAAAACTTTGGCTCAGCTTTCCCCATGAAAATGTGCTGGCCGAGGGAATCGAGAAAAACGGCGAAAACCCCGCTCAAGTCACCTACCGCGTGACGGTTCCACCGAATACCCCTTGCGGGATTCACGCGATGCGAATCGTCACCGATAAGGGGGTCTCGCCACTCCGCTTCCTCATGGTGGATGACCTCCCCTCGATCGCCTCGATTGGCTCGAACGTGCAGCGTGCTTCCGCCCAGACGGTCTCGATTCCAACCGCGATCGATGGAGCGGTTGCAGGCCTCAGCTGGCAGTATTTCAAGTTTCCCGTGCAGGCAGGCCAGAAATTATCGTTCGAAGTGCTGGCACGACGCATCGGATCGTCACTCGACCCGATCATCCGCGTGCTCGATCTCAAAGGACGGGAACTGGCCTACAACGATGACTCGCCCGGCTTAAGCGGTGATTCTGCGATTGTTTACACTTTTAAAGAAGCTGGTGAATACGTCGTCGAACTGCGAGACATTAAATACGGGGCCGGGGCTTACCGGCTGCGAATTGGTGATTTCCCCATTGCTACCGTTGCCTATCCCCTTGCAGTCCAACGTGGTACCACCGCCAGTGTGACGCTGGCCGGGTTGGGTGTCGAGGGATTGGTCCCCGCTGCCGTGACGATTCCTGCGGATGAAAAGGCCGGATGGCAGAATGTCAGCGTCAAACGGCCCGGTGGATACAGCGGATTCAGTACGGTCGAAGTGGTTTCCTCACCCCAAGCATTAGAGGCCGAGCCGAATAATGCTGCCAACCAGGCGAATCGAGTCGAATTAGGGCACGATATCAACGGCCGACTGGAAACCCCCGGTGACGTGGATCGATTCGTTTTCGCTGCCAAAAAGGGGCAAACCGCCACCTACTTCGGCATCACTCGCCAACAGGGTTCCCCCGCTGATCTGAATTTTAAGATCCTCAATCAGGATGGTGGCCAGCTGGCTGCTGCCGAAGACAGCGGGACCAACGAGGGATCGTTAGCCTACCAATTCCCCGCCGATGGGGATTATGTGCTCTTCGTGGAAGACCTGAATCAGCGGGGGGGAAGCGAGCATGCCTATCGGATTGCCGTGACCCTGGCGCCTCCCCAGTTTTCACTCGCCGCCTCCCTGGACACGTTTAACATCCCTGCGGGTGGCTCAGTCATCGCCACGGTCACCACCGCTCGGACCGGGTATGCGGGACCGATTGAATTAAGTGCCTTAAACTTGCCTGCCGGTGTCACCTGCAGCAAATCGGTGATTGGGGTCGGTCGCAACGATGCGGTGCTGACGCTGCAGGCGGCTCCGGAGTTCGCCCCTGGTGAGCTTTACCAAATTGCCATTGTCGGAACCGCACGGATTGGTGAGGCGGATGTCGTTGTCCCTGCCGAGATGGGTGGAGTCCTCAAAGCCCGGAATAATGCAATGCGGTGGACGCCAAGTTCCTTGCACAAATTCATCGCAGCCTCGGCCTCGCCAGCCCCCGGCTACACGTGGCGGGTTGAACCGAGTGTCGTGGTGTTCGGTAAAGATCTCTCGGCCAAGGCCAAGTTGATCGTGACCCGTGCCGCAGGGTTTGACGAAGGTGTTGTCGTCGCGGTGACACCACCTCAAAATGGACTTCCTGCCGGAGTCACCGTTGCTGTGAAAAACATCGACAAAGGGCAGACCGAAGCGGAAATTGTGATCTCGGCGAATAATACGGCTCCGCTGGGTGAGTTCACCGCCGGTCTGACGGGGACGCTGAAACAAGGTGACAAAACGGTCGTACAGGGGATGGCAATTCGCCTCAATCTGGCGGCTCCGATGACCATTAAGCTCGATCCCGCTGGCGGCAAAATTGCCAAGGGGGGTGAACTGGTGGTGAAGGCGATTGTGGAACGGAACCCGGCCTTCGCAGGACCCGTGACGGTGACGCTGCAAAACCTCCCCGCAGGGATTACCGCAGCAGCCGCGACGATCGCTGCAGACCAGACAAGTATCGACATCAAACTGACCGCCGCCGCCGATGCGGCTGCGGCCAATGTGAATAATTTGACCGTGAAAGCAGAAGCCATGGCAGGGGCTGCCAAACTGGAAGTGGCATCGGCTGCGGTCGGATTGATTGTAGAATGACAGGAAATATGCTCTGCTTTCCAGAGAGAGGGTGAAGATGACGTCGCGATTGGCGAGGGGGTTTCAGGATTCTGACCGAGTCTTAAAGCCGTTTTGAAAACCGTGACGGAAAATCTGAGCTATCGTTTCAACGTAGAAAAGTACTATCGTTTGCGAATCTGAAATTCGTTTGATCGACGTGGACGGAGACGAGGGTCATGACCATGAACACTGTTGCCCGATTACTGACGCTTAGCGTGATCGCTTTGCTGCCGAGTTTTTGCCTGGCGGAAACGCCGATCGAAGTCGGGCAGCCGACATCGATCGTGATGGAGCCGGCCAAATTTGAATTGACGGGAAAACGTTCTCGCCAACAATTGCTGGTCTCGGGAGTCTACGCCGCGGACGATCTGCGTGATCTGACTCCCGTCGCCACCTTTGTCTCATCGAATCCCGCAATCGTGAAGATTGAGGGAGCCGTGGCGATCCCCGCCGGTAATGGCGAGGCGACTGTGACCGCAACTGTGGGGGGTCAAACCTTTTCCGTTCCCGTCGTGGTCAAGAATCACGAGGCCCCCTCGCCGGTCAGTTTCAAAAATGAAACCCAGATGGCCCTGACCAAAGCGGGCTGTAACATGGGAGCCTGTCACGGTTCTCCTTCCGGCAAAGGAGGATTCCGTCTCTCGCTCCGAGCTTATGATCCTGTGCTGGATATCATGACCGTTCGCTCCGAATTCTTCGGGCGTCGTACCAACATCATGGAACCTGGCCAAAGTCTACTGCTGCAAAAGCCGTTGATGGAAGTAGCACATGGTGGTGGAAAACGCCTAAAAAAGGGTGATGCGGCTCACAAAGCCTTGGAACAGTGGATTGGCGAAGGGATGCGGCTCGATGCCGAAACCGAACCCGACCTGCTGAAGATTGAAACCGTCCCCTCAAAACGAATCCTGCGTCAGCCCGCCGCTCGTCAGCAGATTATGGTTCTCGGCCATTTCAGCGATGGCTCGATTCGCGATCTGACACCACTCACCGATTTTTCGTCGTCCAGTGAAACCGTTGGTTCTGTCAGCGTGCAGGGATTGGTCACCAAGAATGGCCGTGGCGAAACGGCGATCCTGGCTCGGTATCTCGATAAAATGTCGACGACTTACCTGACCTTCCTCGAAGATGTTCCTGGATTCGCCTGGAACAATCCC
>CAMBQP010000209.1 GCA_945869955.1 Schlesneria paludicola DSM 18645 | reverse complement strand
GGACCGCAAGCCAGTTCCCATCGGTTTCGTTGCAGCGACAAGGGTTTTCTTCCCCTATCACAGGGGGATTATCTGGAGTTACTCGATTGGACCGCCCGGCAGGTGGCTCCCGGCAAGCGAGGAACGACTCCACCGTCGACGCCTCCCCTTTTCCAGCGATTGAGCGGCAAACTTCCCACTGCCACCGCTTGGGTCGAGTTGGTGCAGGATTTCGGCAAATTATTCGCCACTGTGGCCGGTCATCCCCAGGCGATCCGTGCTACCCGCAGTCGAATTTCCGGCTTTCCTCACCGCATGCGCCCCCGAGTCCGCGAGTTATTGCCATCTTCTGAGTAACATCAATCCGAGAAAAACGGACTGAGGCAAATTAACGATTCCCTCGCTGGTAAAAAAAACAACGAGGCGGTGGGCTTTCGTTGGCCTTGTCGCGACGTGAGCTCGTTCTCTTGCGTTTTCCGGCAGCGTAATCGCGAAAATCTTGTGATTTTTTGCCCCTTGAGATGCTTTTGCCCCCTCTCGCTCCGCCGTCATTAGCGATACTGACTCGGCAAACCGAAATTATTTTAGTGTCCCCTGGATTCTTTCCCTTGTGCTGTAAGGAGAACATCACCTGTGAACGATTGGTTTGTCGACCGTATGGCGCGCTGCCAACGATTCCGAACGTTCAAGTGGCGTCGATGTCGATTGCTATGGTAACGGCAGACATGGAGGGAGTCATGCAGCCGACTTGTGCAGGTCATGCAGTGGAACTGGCGAGTGCGACACATGTCAGGGCGAGGACAGATTGATTGCAGCAGTCACGCCCCCACGATGAGGAGACTGGCTGAAATAGAGCATGTATTGAGACTTTGCTGCAATTGCCAGAATCGCGGGATTTGGTCTGGTTTGATTCGGAGCGGAATCATGGTGAGGAAGGCTGGCGAGGATTTGTTTGCACAGTTTTCAGTTGCTCCGGCCAAACTAGGGTTATCTCGGCCACCTCAAATGGGTTCACGCCAGCTTGTCACCGATCTGAACCTTTCGGCCTCGCAGAAAATCAGCTGTGGGCATCGAGCGTTTGCCGTCGAACTGAAGCGTCAGCAGGCGAATAGTCCCCTCGCCGCATTAAATCGCGAAATCCTTTGCGGTCATGAAATCAAAGAGGAGTAGTCCAATCAATGAGGATTTGCCGTAGTCGAGTGACTTTTTCAGTCGATCGACGGAAGCGCGTCCGGAACCTTTGATTTCTCTGCCGGCTCAGGGGGGCGACCGTTTTAAAAGTTCTTTCTAAACGTTTAGATGTTTGGACTTCCGGCACGGTCGTTTGTTTGTAAAATCACTCAACCGTGAGGATCAAGCGAAGGAAGTGGCGTTATTGATCAGCGAACAGAGGGAGCAGGCACAATTTTCCTGGCAAAACGAACGTCGGAAGAACGGGGTCAGGCACCGCAGACGGAGCCAGTCCCCTTGCTTCCTCAAACTTCTGTGGAGTCTGTGGAGGAAAGGAGACTGACCGAGGAGAACGACTCGCAGTCGCCTTTGGTCAGCGCCGGGAAGAACGGGTACAGGCACCGAGTACGGAGCCAGTCCCCGTTCTTCCCTGGTCGCGCTTGATGTTGTGTGAATCTGATGTTGATCAGGGAATATCGCAGGTGATTTCGATGTTTGAGAATCGGTCTGTTGTTCCCGAGAAATCTCGGAGGGATTGACCACGGGCTGGCCAATTGGCCAATCCGTGGCCAATCCGTGGCCAACCGCCTGGCCAGTCCCATCTCCCTCAATCATTAGGGTTTAGGGATTTGTAGGCAGGACTGGCCCGGCTGGCCAAGGATTTTGCGAAGCGATCCCGTCGGCCGGGGCGGATACGTGGAAGCATCACCCGCGAACTTGCGGGATAGGCGGAAGCGTCACCTACGTGGTGCTCGCGTGAGTCCGCGGGTTTGTTGAAGACATCAATCCTTGCCGAGGTACCTGCCTTGGGTAACCGTTCACAGCGAAGAAAGGGGAACAAGGTGCACGATTGAAAGCCGGGAAAGAACAGCGAATGCACGTTTCGTACGAGGTAAGATTTCGCCGAGAAATCAACGGGATCAGCGATTGTCAAAATCACGAGCGATCGCGAGCCCCCATTTCGCGATTCAGTCCCTGTAATCACCGTGAATTCGACGATACTTTTACGTGGACTCGCTGAAAGAAAAAGACCCCTCACCCTAACCCTCTCCCCGGAGTGCCGGGGCGAGGGGACCAGCCTCCGTCATCGCAGTGATATCGCCAGTCATCACTCAACAAAAACCGGACGGACAATAGGGTGTCGCCGGAAAAAATGTGAACGACGAGCAACACAGCTCCTCCGAGGACTCCGCAGCCGTGGCATCTGAAACAGACACCGTGTGTCCCCGGCGACTTTCTGAAAACGGAAAACGGTATTTTCACTGCCGTGCACTTCGTGTGTCGCGACAATCTGATCTTGCTTCAGTCTGGCAACCTCAACACGAAGTGAGCGGGACAGGCACCATTTTCCCGGCAAAACGATGAAGGAATGGTTCGAGCGATTTGGCGGAGCTTCACTTTGTCGCGGGAAAAATGAGCCAGTCCCCGAACTGTGTGATCCCGCTTTAGTCGGGCAGCCTGAACACGAGCATGGCAACTGGGATCAGGCCCAGTTCCATCGCGATATAGACCAACATAATTGGCGACGGTTGACCATCGGCAAATAGACTCAACAGTCTGCCGATGACAAGTCCACCGGCAAAAATCCCGGTCGTCAAAACAGCCGTGTTTCGATATTTGTCGTTGAACGCGGAAAACAGCCAGAATAAACCCAAGGCCACATATAGGGACATCAGGGCCCGGAGAATATGAGCAAAATCCACAGAGATCTCAGGGAGGTTTAAAATGTCCTAGCGAACCATCTCGGTGAGATGCAATACAGTAATCCGATGATCGATACTGTGGAAAACGCGAAAATCAGAAATCACTTTTTAATCTTCATACAAACCTCATGAGTAAACCGGTAATCCGCGTTGCTCTCCCTGCCCGATTAAGGACGTGATCTGAAATTGGCGATGAATCTTCGTGTTTTCTGCCGTTTTCGCAGTGGTGGGTGGAATTTTTGGGACACCACCAATTCACACATTCGGTCCAACCAAGGTGAACTTGGCGAGGTGTAGGGCGTCAAGTGGCTGTTTAAAACGGTTCAACCACAAACCCAGTGCGCGAGGTACAAATCCTTGACTTCACAGCAAGTAGGACGAGCAGCAAACAGGACGACTTCGGTCCTTGATCCGTTCCCTTTGACGGCCATAAGGATCGGACTGCTCGGTCTCGACCGGCTTCGTAATCCGCTGCTCACAGCAGCGTTCAGGCCAATCCGTCGAATACGGCATTTGATTCGTGAATCACATCTTTGTCAAAAAATGCGAAGATTGTGAACCACGAATAAAACGAATCGCACGAATAGGAAGAGATTTCAAGATTCTGCACCCTGCACCCTGAAAACTGAAAACTGAAAACTGCACCCTGAAAACTGAAAACTGAAAACTGAAAACTGAATTTTCCCAACCGCGCACTCGGTTTGTCGTTGAACCTTTAAAACCACTTCGCAAACGGAGTTTGTGATGAAACCGAATTTTCGAGTTTTTCACGGGCGAATCGGGCCGATCTGGTTGGACCAGCTCCGCAAATTCCGCCCTATCAGCGCGAGAATACCCCTCAGCACGGGAATACCTCGGCGAGGATGTCCTGATCTATGGCGGTGGACTCGCACACCATTGTGTGCGGTGCATCATTCAGGACTGGAGAGGCTCGTGAGATTGATGCCGTTTACGATGCAATCCCGGACGGAACCCGCTTATTCCGGGTTTTGCAGTTCGTCCAGCTTGCGGACGGTTTGCTGCAAGAGTTGCGGTAAACCTTTGCCGGCTACCGACGAAATCCTTAACACGGGCCGACCGATTCGCTCTTCCAGCAATTCGGCAGTCGCCTCGGCGTCTTCGAGTTCGCATTTGGTGACGCAGACAATTTCGGGACGCAGCGCGAGATCTTCGTCGTACAGCCGCAATTCCTCGCGGATATTGAGATAGTTTTCGATGGGGTCGGTCTGATCGTCTGGAGAAGGTTCCACGAGATGAATAAACATCTTGGTCCGCTCGACATGCTTCAAAAACTCGTGACCCAAACCAACACCTGCATGTGCTCCCTCGATCAAACCGGGGATATCGGCCATGACGAATTGTCGCTCGTGGCCCACCCGGACGATGCCGAGGTTTGGATACTTGGTGGTGAAGGGGTAATTGGCGATCTCGGGGGTCGCTCGGGACAGGCGACTGAGCAGCGTGGATTTGCCTGCGTTGGGCTTACCGATCAGTCCGACATCGGCGATGACTTTCAGTTCCAGCACGATATCGCGCTGTTCACCCGGTTCGCCCGGACCGAATTCTCGGGGAGCTCGATTTGTCGAAGACATGAACCGCGTGTTCCCTTTGCCACCCTCGCCCGCCTTGGCGATGATGATCCGCTCACCATGTTCGGTGAGGTCTTTCAGGACGTACCCACGACCGGCGTCGCGAATAATTGTCCCTGGTGGAACTCGCAGTACCTTTTCTTCACCCATTCGGCCCGCTTTAAGCGTTGGTTGACCTGGATGGCCGTTTTCGGCATGCCAATGACGTACGCCGACGAGATGGACGAGGCTACTGACGTTTTCGTCTGCCTCAATCACGACGTGGCCGCCACGGCCTCCGTCGCCACCATCGGGACCGCCGCGCGGAATATGGGCCTCGCGCCGAAAGCTGCATGCTCCCGGACCGCCGTCCCCTGCTTTACAGAAAATGCTGACTTGATCTACAAACATAGGTAACAGTGTAGCAAACCCTCGCGCCGCAAAGTAGCCTCAAACGGTGACAACTCGTAAAACCTGTCGAAAGCACCAAAATCCTGGGCCGACCGCACTCGCATCGAGCCTGCAATTTGGGGCTGGCTGGCAATTCGGCTGGCATCCCATCAAACTGCTTTGATGCCCCATGTTCCTGAATCTCGGAGGTTGCCATGCGTTGGAGTTTTCTTGTTTTGGCGGGTTGGCTGACCTGCTGCGGAATTGCCGAGTTTTCCACGACGGCTTGGGGTGCGGACTCGAAACCGCTCACGCTGAACCTGCGGAAGCGGGTCGAAGTCGCTCCCGAGGCCAAACGCTGGCACACCGTCACCACGCCGACCGCGTGGCAACCCGAGCAGACCGCGATCATCATTTGTGACATGTGGGACAAACATTGGTGCCCCAATTCGACCGCTCGCGTCGCCGAGATGGCAGGGCGAATGAATGAAGTGGTCAAGGCCGCCCGTTCACGCGGGGTCTTCATCATCCATTGTCCCAGTGACACCATGGACTTCTACAAAGACAGCCCGCAGCGGAAGCGGGCTCAGGCCGCACCCATGGTTGAAACCAAACGACCGCTCGAACGCTGGTGCCGGATCGATCCGACCAGGGAAGCCCCGCTGCCGATTGATGACACCGATGGGGGTTGTGATTGTGACCAGCCGGTCAAGAACTACCGGGCCTGGTCACGGCAAATTGCCACGATTGAAATCGATGGCGCCGATGCCATTACCGATTCGGACGAAGCTTACCGTCTGATGAAAAGTCGCGGGATCGAAAACGTGGTGGTGATGGGGGTGCATACCAACATGTGCGTCCTCGGTCGCCCCTTTTCGATTCGGCAACTGAACTATCAGGGGATGAACGTTGCGCTGATGCGCGACATGACGGACACGATGTACAACCCGTCCATGAAACCTTTCGTCAGCCATTTCACCGGCAATGATCTGGTGGTCGAGCATATCGAAAAATACTGGTGCCCGACGATCACCAGCAGTGATTTTCTGGGGGGAAAGTCTTTTCGGTTCCGCGAAGACAAGCGGCCTCATCTGGTGATTCTGGCTGCCGAGGATGAGTATCGCACCGAGGTGACGCTGCCGGAATTCGCCGGAAAATATCTTGGCCAAGATTTTCAGGTGAGTCTCGTCTTCGAGAACGCGACGAATAAATACGACCTCCCCGGCGTTCCGGTGGTCAAAGATGCGGACGTGCTGCTGATCAGTGTTCGTCGACGCCCGCTCCCTCCCGAGCAACTGGAACTGATGAAGAAGCATGTGGCGGCGGGGAAGCCGGTGATCGGCATTCGGACGGCCAGCCATGCGTTTTCTCTCCGAGATGCCGCTCCGCCTGCAGGATTGGCTGCGTGGCCGGAAATCGATCGCGAGGTGATTGGAGGGAATTACCGAGGGCATACCGAAAATGCGACAAAGGGTTTGATTCGTGTTCTCGCCGGGGTCATTCATCCGATCCTGACGGGAGTTCCGACGGAAGAATTTACCAGCGGGGGGACGCTGTATCTCAACACGCCGCTCGACCCCAAGGGAATGGAATTGATGCGAGGGCGTGTCGAGGGGAACAATCAGCAAGAGCCGGTCGCCTGGACGTTTACTCGACCCGATGGTGGCCGTACGTTTTATACGTCGCTCGGTCATAAAGACGATTTCCAGCAACCGGCATTTCAGCGGCTGTTGTTGAACGCGATTTACTGGGGAGCGGGGTTGAAAGTCCCTGCGGGTGAGATACGGGTGAGTACACTCGTGCCGCCAGGGACGCACGATGTGTCAACTACGAAGGGGGGAGCGGCCAAGCCGCCGGGGGCAAAGGATGCGGCGGTTCAGGGGGCTGGACGAACGGGCTGGACGAAGCTGGCCGTACCGGGAACCTGGGAGCAGGATGCTCGATTTGCTGGGGACGACGGATTTGCCTGGTACGTTTGTCAGGTCAAGATTCCCGAGAGCTGGAAAGGCCGTGGTTCGTTTTTGTATGTCGAAAAGGTCGACAACGCCTGCGAAAGTTTTTTGAATGGGGTGAAGGTGGGTGTGAGCGGCGCGATGCCACCCAAGTATGCCAACGGATTGGAAAACCTGCATCGTTATGTCATTCCCGATAAGAATCTGCGGCCGGGTGAGGTGAATACGGTTGCGATCCGGGTGTTCGACGCTGAGGGTGCGGGGGGTTTTAAGGGGGGAGCACCGCAAATCATCGCTGGCAACGAAGCGATTGTGTTACGGGGGGCCTGGCTGTTTCGAACGGGTGACGATCTGGCCTGGGGGGATCTGGCTCCCGCCACGTTTGCCGAACTGCGCCTCGAACCGTTTGCGGAAGTCGTTGCCGCACCTGAGGTCAGCCGCTTCGCGACAGTCATTCGCCGTGAAGTTCAGCAAGAGGCGCTCTCGCCGCAGCAGTCGATGGATCACTTTAAGATACCCGAGGACCTGGCGGTCGATCTGGTCTTGTCCGAGCCGATTGTGTCGCAGCCGCTGTTTCTCAACTTCGATGAACGGGGTCGCATGTGGGTGATGCAGTACCTGCAATATCCGGAACCAGCGGGACTGACCCTCTTAAGTAAGGATCAATGGTGGCGAGCCGTCTATGACAAGGTTCCCGAGCCACCCCCGTTCGGCGTCAAGGGAAAAGACAAGATCACCATCCACGAGGATACCGACGGGGATGGTGTCTACGACAAACACAAGACGTTTATCGATGATTTGAACATTGCCACCGCGTTCGTGCAGGGGCGGGGTGGGTTGTGGGTGCTGAACCCCCCTTACCTGTTGTTCTATCCCGACAAAAATGGGGATGACGTTCCCGACGGTGACCCGGAAGTCCATCTGTCGGGATTTGGAATCGAGGATACGCATTCGGTGATCAGCAGCCTGCGGTGGGGGCCGGATGGGTGGTTGTATGGGGCTCAGGGGAGCACGGTTTCGGCCGCAGTTCAGCTGGGAAAGCCGGCCAAAGGTCCTGCAGAGCGACCGGTTCCTACGGTTCATTCTCAAGGTCAGAATATCTGGCGTTATCACCCGGAAACCCGGCGTTACGAGATCTTTTCGGAAGGGGGCGGAAACGCGTTTGGGGTCGAGATTGATCAGGCGGGACGGGTCTTTTCCGGTCACAACGGCGGCAACACGCGGGGCTTTCATTACATGCAGGGGGCGTACTTGCAAAAGGGGTTCTCGAAGCATGGGCCGTTATCCAACCCGTATTCGTTTGGCTACTTTCCGGCGATGGAGCATCACAATGTTCCCCGGTTCACGCATGAATTCATCATTTATGAGGGGAGTGGTGGTTCGTTCGGGTTACCTGCGGCGTACCAGGGAAAACTGTTCGGCGCTGCGGCAATTCTCAATCATGTTGTGATCAGTGATGTGGAACGAGTCGGCTCGACCTTCAAAACCAAAGATGTTGGCTATGCCATGGATTCGTCTGACACCTGGTTTCGTCCGGTCGATGTGAAGGATGGCCCGGATGGTGGGATTTATGTGGCCGACTGGTATGACGGCCAATTGGCGCATACGGCCAACTATCAGGGGGGGCTGGATCGGGAGCATGGTCGCATCTATCGTCTGCGGGCGAAGAACGGGGCCAAACCGGGGGGGCCCGTTGCCAGTCTGCCGATGAAGTCGCTGGGGGGAATGAGTTCCGCGGAGCTCGTCGAGGTGCTTGCAAGTCCGGATCGGTGGCATCGCGAAGCGGCTCGACGGCTGCTGGCGGATCGAAAAGATCCGGCGGTGATTCCGGCGTTAAAGCAATCGCTGTTTGCGACGACCGGACAATTATCGTTGGAACTGTTGTGGGGACTGTCGCTCTCGCAGGGGTTGGATGAGGCGACGGCGATGAAGGCCCTGGACCATGTCGAACCCCAGGTGCGGTTGTGGACGGTGCGTCTGCTGGCAGATGATCGACGGCTGCCTTCGGATTTTGCAGCGCGTGTCGCCAGTCTGGCGAAGACGGAACCGAATCTGGAGGTCCGCAGTCAGTTTGCCGCATCTGCCAAACGGTTGCCCCCGGAACAGTCGTTACCGATTCTGCACGGTCTGATGCTGCATGATGAAGATCTGGGCGATTCTCGCCAACCGCTGATGATCTGGTGGGGGCTGGAAGCGGCGATCGAGCCCAGTTCGCGGATGTCACTGAACGCCATCGGACCGGCATCCACCGAGGGGGTTACGGGGAAATCGCCGGCCGATCAACCGGCAAATCGGTCGGCTGTGCTGAGTCTGTTTGACGATCCGGGACTTTGGTCACGGCCGCTGGTCCAGAAAGAGATTCTTCCCCGGTTAATGCGGCGATTCGCCTCGACGGGTCAGCGAGCGGATCTGGCGGTTTGCGCCAGGCTGCTGAAGCAATCTCCTTCCCAGGAAGCGACCAAGGGGTTGATGCAGGGATTTGAAGAGGCGTTCCAGGGTCGATCACTCAGTCAAGTTCCCCCAGAACTGGTGGCGGCACTGGCTGCTGCCGGGGGAGGTTCGTTGTCGCTCAAGGTTCGACAGGGGGATTCGGCTGCGATCGAGGAAGCGTTGTTGGCGTTAAGCGACGAGAAAACCTCGGCGGGAAAACGGGCCGAGTATGCGAGTCTGTTTGGTGAGGTGAAGCAGCCGGGGGCGGTTCCGATCCTGTTGGCGACCCTCGCAAAAACAGCGGATGATGGTTTAAAGGGGGCGATCCTGAATTCGCTGCAGGCGTATGGTGATGAACAAATCGTCACCGCTGTGCTGGCTCAGTATGGAAACTTTAACGAAGACGTGAGGAGCGTGGCGCAATCGCTGTTGGTGAGTCGCCAGTCCTGGGCGCTGGCGCTGGCCAACGCGGTGGATCAGGGGACGGTGGCCGCAGCGACGTTGCCACTGGATACGGTTCGCCGGATGACGATTCACCGCAACGATCAGCTGGCGGGGCTGATTCAGAAGCACTGGGGAAGTGTTGAGGGGGCAACGAGTGCCGAGATGCAACAGATGATGGAACGTTACACGAGCGTGCTGGCGGGGCCGGGTGACCCCTATCCGGGGAAGAAACTGTATATGCAGCTGTGTGGAAAATGTCATACGCTGCATGCGATCGGCGGTAAAATTGGCCCTGATCTGACCACCTACAAACGGGACGATGTCCGGCAGATGCTGATCCACATCGTGAACCCGAGTGCGGAAATTCGGGAAGGGTTCGAAACCCAGATTGCTGTTTTAAAGGATGGTCGGGTCGTGACCGGATTTCTGGTGGAACAAGACCCCCAGACGGTGACGCTCCGCAGCCCCGACGGACAGACCGTTTCGCTGGAACGAGCGGAACTGGAGGAGCTGAACAAGTCGCGAAAATCCTTGATGCCTGAGGGTCAGCTGAAAGATTTGACTGAGGACCAGTTGCGAAATCTATTTGCTTATTTGCGGAGTTCGCAGCCGTTGAATGATTGAGGGCAGTTTTCAGTGTTCAGTGTTCAGTGTTCAGTGTTCAGTGGGTAGTGGGTAGTGGGTAGTGGGTAGTGGGTAGTGGGTAGTGGGTAGTGGGTAGTGGGTAGTGGGCATTTTTTGGGGGGTGCCTAAAATTCCGACGTGAGGGTTTCGGTTTGGATTCTGTAGCTGGGACTGAGGTGTTTTGTGTCGAACATTGTGGAAACTCCATTCGAGATCGAAGTCTTTTTCGATGGGGGTTGCCCCTTGTGCATGCGGGAAATCCGGATGCTCAAACGCTGGGACCGTCAGTCTAAGATCCGATTTACGGACATTGATGCCGCCGAGTTTCAGGCCGCCGCTGTTGGGAAAACTCAAGCGGATCTGATGGCTCAAATTTATGGTCGTCTACCGGATGGGAATTGGATTCGGGGTGTTGAGGTTTTTCGACGGCTGTATGCGGCCGTCGGATTTGGTCCCGTTGTCTTTTTGACACGATTGCCTGTAATTTCGCAGATTTTGGATCTGGGGTACACGATTTTTGCCCGGAATCGGCTGAAGTTGACGGGGCGCTGCACGAAAGAGACGTGCGAAGTGAAAACTCTGCCGCAGAGTTTGGACCCTTTGACGAGAAGCCGATCGTGACCCTTAACGGACTGCTACTGTTACAACTTGTCGGCACGCTGTTGATGATCGGCATCATCTGGTTCGTGCAGATCGTCCATTATCCGCTGATGGGATTGGTGGGGGTTGAGGGATTTGCAAAGTATTCCCAGACGCATGTCGCGAGAACGCAGTGGGTCGTGGGTGGGCCGATGCTGGTCGAAGCATTCACCTGTGCCGGGCTGTTGGCTTGGTTTCCCGAGCAC